>NZ_VJZE01000597.1 GCF_009377205.1 Streptomyces phyllanthi | reverse complement strand
CCCATGAAGGACACCCGGCCTTGACGTTCTCCGCCCCCACAACGGGCCACCTCACCACCCCGGACGGCACCCACCTCGCTTACCGCGACCACGGCACCGGCACCGGCACCGGCAACGGCGGCAAAGGCACCGGCAGCGGCACCGGCGTCCGTGGGGCCCGGCCCCCACTCCTCCTCCTGCACGGCCTGGCCGGCCACATGGGGGAGTGGGACGACCTCCTGGCCCCGCTGCTCGCGGACGGGCACAGGGTGGTGACGTACGACGCCCGAGGCCATGGAGCCAGTACGCGCACCCCGCGGGACATGACCCGGTCCGCCGCCGTACGGGACACCCTGGCGCTCATCGAGGCCCTGGACCTGGCCCCCGTCACCCTCGTCGGCCAGTCCCTGGGCGGTCACACGGCCCTCCTCACCGCGGCCTCCCACCCAGCCCTGGTGCACTCCCTCGTCCTGATCGAGGCGGGCCCGGGCGGCCCCAACCCCGCCCTTCCCTCCGACATCGCCGGATGGCTGGACAGCTGGCCCGTCCCGTTCCCCACACCCGCCTCCGCGACCGACTTCTTCGGCCACGAGGCCTGGTCACGCAACCTGGAACAGCGCCCCGACGGCTGGTACCCCCGAGTCGACCGCTCCACCACGCTCGCCGCGATCGCGGAACTGGCCACCACCGCGTACTGGCCGGACTGGACCCGCGTCACCTGCCCCACCCTGGTCGTACGAGGCGCCAAGGGCACCATGCCGGACCCGGAGGTGACCGACATGCTGACCCGCCGCCCCACCACCCACCTCACGACCGTCGCGGAGGCGGGCCACGACGTACACCTGCACCAGCCGGAACGCCTTTACACCGCCCTGAGATCCTTCTTCCGCACACTGGAGACGAGAGTGTGAGACGGCGGGAGAGGACATGAGCGGCTGATGCTGGGACAGATAGCCAGGTTCGCGCTGACCGGCGTCTTCAACACGGCCACGTACTACGGCCTCTACCTGCTCCTTCTCCGCGCCACGGTCCCGTACCTCGCGGCGCACGTGCTGGCCTTCGCCGTGAGCGTGGTCGGATCGTTCTTCGCCAACTGCTGGTTCACCTGGCGCACGGGCCCGACCTGGCGGAAGTTCGCGGTCTTCCCCCTGACCGTGGCGGCCAACTTCACCCTCACCACCGTGGGCGTGTGCGTCGCCACGGAAGTCCTCGGCGCCGACAACCGCACCGCACCCCTGCTCGCCACGGCACTCGCCGTCCCGGTCACGTTCCTCGCGACCCGGTCGGTCATGCTCCGCAGAACCGGGCATCCAGCGACCGGGGAGCCCCCGCACGACCGGGCACCGCACCCGACGACGACACCGCACCCGGCGACGGACCGGCACTCGACGACGGCACCGCACCCGGCGACGGACCGGCACTCGGCGACGGGACGACACCCGATGGCGGGGCCGCAGCCGGGCCCGCAGCCGGGCCCGCCCGACAAGGTCGGCAGCGGCCGGTCGACACACGCCTAGCCATGGGTGTCAACGGGTGTCAATGGGCGTCAGTGGGGGCAACGGGGGTCAGTGAGGGGCAACGGGGCTCAACGGGTATCCAGGCCGTCGCGATCGAGTGCTCCTCGGATCTGGCGGAGCCACTCCGCGGCCAGTCGGCGCCCGTTCGGGAGTTGGTCGCCTCGATCCCAGCGCCACGTTGTGATCATCGCCAGCACGAGGATCCGGCACTGGCGCAGCAAGTCCTGATCGACACCCGGACAGTGCTCGCTGACTTCTTCGGGCGCATGGGCGAGGTCGAATTCGACGGGCCCACGGCAACACGTCTCAAGGTCTATGAACAGCAGCCCGTTCTTCGTGGTGAGCACGTTGCCCGGGTGCGGCTCGCCGTGCAGCAGCTGCTCGGCGGCGCCGCCGCGCTCGCCGATCACTCGTCTCAGGCTTCGTAACGTGTCGCCGAGCAGCTCCCGGTCCGCGTCGGCGAGCGCCGGAGTGCGGTCGCGGTCCGCCAGGAGTCGTTGAGCCTGCTCGACCCGATCCGTGAAGTGCGGCGCCGGGACATCGAGCTCGCGCATGCCGGCGTGCAGCCGCTCGAGCGCATCGGCGTAGTCGGCTGGTGAGACCTCTTGAGGTGTCACGGGTTCGTAGTAGGTCCACAGCGTGACCACGAAGCCGTCACGCTCATGGACGCGCGGCTCCACCCGGGGCTCGAGAGCAACCACAGGGCACCCGGATTCGGCGAGCCGCTGCGCAAGATCGACTTCGAACTGCGCGACCTGGTCCGCCACAGGTGCCACCCGGGCCAGGACGTCACAGGGCAGCAGACGCAGAGTGAGCTTGTTCGAGTCCTGAAGAACGATCGCGTCGTCGACTGTCAGGCCGAGTGATGAGGCGGTCGACATGGCCGCGGCCACCGCACGCGGGACCTCTGACGCCTGCACCGTCCCCCGACCCCTCTTCCCTGAGCACTGCCATGACTCTCCGAGCGGTGCCGTCCTCATGTGCTGCGGCGACAACGCCGAAGTCCCTGTACGGCATGGTAGTTGCCGCGGTTCGCAGGAGGTCAGTGGGCGATGCTACGGCGCGTGGATCACCGGCCGGGGCGGGGGCGCCGCCCCGGCCTGGGGCCCTTCGGTCAGTCGCCGATCCGCGGCAGAAGGGAGACGATCCTGCTGCCGTCCCGGGCGACCAGCACGTCCTCGTAGAGCAGGAGCTGGGGCACCCCGAGGCTGGGCCCCGGACCCGGCTCGCTGATGTCGACGTGACCGCGCCAGACCTGCTCACCCGTGCGCAGATCGAGGCCGGACAGCTCTCCGGTCGGGCTGAGGAAGTACACGATCCCCTGCCTCTCCGACACCACGGGAGAGGCGATCTCCGGCGCCGTGGCCTCGTCGGGCATCTTGACACCCACTGGGGCGGTCCACAGGGTCTTTCCCGTGGTCAGCGAGTAGGCCGAGGCCTCGCCCTCCCAGGACACGGAGATCAGACGATCACCGAGGACATCCGAGACGGCCGACCCCTCCTTGAGTCGATAGGCGCGTGAGGTCCGCTCCCCCGAGCCGCTGATGGTGGTCAGCTGCAGGTCCTTGCTGCCCGAAGCCTTCACCCCGAGCAGGAACAGCCGGTCCCCCGAGGCCCCGGCGAACTGCTGCATGCCGGGGAGGGTCATGACCTTCTCGGCCCTTCCGGTGGCGGGATCGAGACGGAAGACGTCGGTGCCGTCCGGCTCCTCGACGTCCCTCATGCACGCGAGATAGGGCACACCGCTCAGCACCGCCCGCTGACACGCGATGTTCTCGTCCCAGGTATGGCGCCACTTCTCCTTACCGGTCAGCGGATCGAGGGCCGACATCGTGTGCAGCGTCGGGGTGTTGGCCAGCACCGCGCCGTCGATGAGCATGGCGGCCTGATCGGTGCGGTTGTCCTGCGACATCTCGACCTTCCACAGCAGAACACCGGTGTCGGCGTCCACCGCCATCAGATCGGTACCGCCCACGTAGTCCGCGTTCGGCGCTTTCTCCCCGGTGTGATTGCGGTAGGCGTAGACCACGCCGTCGCGCACGGCGAACGGGTGGTCGATCCCGTCGCCCTCGCGATTGACCTTGACGGTCCACAGCCGCTCGCCGGTCTTGGCGTCCAACTTCGCGACGTCGTACTTGGACCCGCTGCAGTACAGCGCGGAACCGTCCACCAGGCAGCCCCGCTCGCTGACGCCCGGGGTGTCGCTCTGCCACGGCTTCCAGCCCTCCGGCGACACCGCTGGCCGCACAGGCCGGTCCTGCTCGGCCGCACCGCCGCCCCCGAAGCCGAACGCCGCCCCCACGGTGATCGCGACAACGGCCACCGCCGCTCCCGCGGCCTGCGAGAAACGGCGCCGACCGCGCCGCCGTACCACCTTCTCGACCAGGTCCCCGGGCGCCCGCACCCGGTCCAGATCGACCGCGTGCAACGTCTGCCGGACCTTCTCCTCCACCTGCTCCGTCGTCATCCCCGGACCCCCTTCGGCGTGTAGCTGACCGGCTGCACCTGTTCCACGGGCCCTTCGGGCCCGAGCTCCGGTACGAGCACCCGGAGCTTGGCGAGCGACCGGTGCGCCGTACTGCGCACCGTGCCGACCGGACACCCCAGCAGCGCCGCGACCTCGGACTCCGGCAGATCCTCGAAGTAGCGCAGCACGACCACGGTCCGCTGCCGCTTCGTCAGCTGCCCGAGCGCCGCCCACAGCGCGATCCGCAACTCGGACTCCGACCCGGCGTCGGCGTCCCCGCCGGACTCGGGCAGTACGGGCACCGTCGTCTCGGCGCGGTGCCTGCGCAGCCGCCAGCGGCTGACCTGCTGGCGGTACAGGACCTGGCGTACGTACGCCTCGGGCTGCTCGATGTGCGCCCAGCGCCCGTATGCCTTCATCAGCGCGATCTGCAGCAGATCCTCCGCGGCATGCCGGTCCCCGCCGGTGAGCAGCACCGCGAGCCGCAGCAGCGCGGTGGAGCGCATCGCTACGAATTCCCGGAACTCGTCGTGACTCGAGGCCTTCATCGACCCTCCCCTTCTGGCAACCATCACGACGCGATGAGCCGGCCGCGGCTATCCCTCGGCGGGCGAGAATCTGTGTTCACACCGAGTCGGTGATCGCCTTCGCAGGGCAGGACATGAACATCCAGGCTGGACGGGCAGCGGGCCTCGGGGG
>NZ_VJZE01000596.1 GCF_009377205.1 Streptomyces phyllanthi | reverse complement strand
GTCGTACGATCCGCCGCCGCCCGCGCGGCCCTGGCATCCTCCCCGGCCGCCACGCTCGCCTCGTACCACGCCTCGCTGCTCCGCGTCACGAACCGGCGGCCCTCCTCGGAGCCGAACCAGGCCATGGCCTTCTGCGGATCCACGGACGCGCCGGTCTCAAGATGGAGGGTGAGGCCGACGAGCCCCATGTCCCAGCCGACACCCACCGCTCCGGGCCCGAACTCGCCCCAGCGCTCGTCGTCGACGTGGGCGATGTGGTCGAGCTCGAAGCGGGCCCGGCCCTCCCCCTCCGGGATCACCCGCAGCTCGATCCAGCTGACGTCACCGCCGTACTCCCAGGTCGCGGCGAAGCTCTCCGGCGGATCACAGCGCTCGATCGTGCCGCCCGCGTTGCCCTCCAGCTGGTAACGCCCACCGAGGCGCAGCTCTCCGGAGACGGGCAGGAACCAGCGGGGGATGCGCTCGGGGTTGGTGCAGGCGTCCCACACGTCCTCGGCGGTCGAGTCGTACGTCTGACTCACGGTCACCACACGCGCCTCGCCCGCCTTGAAGACACGGGAGCCGACCCGGCGCCGTACGGCATTGATCTGATGGGTCACGTCGATCATGAGGCCCTCTCAGGTGCTCTCGGTGGTCTCGGTGGTCTCGGTGCCGGATTCGTGAGCGGCGGCGTCACGCAACCGCCGCTTACGCCTCCCCCGCGCCAGCTCCGTGGCCAGGGCGTCCAGACGCGGGGCCCAGAGCCGGCGGAAACGGTCGAGCCAGACATCTATGTCACGCAACGACTCCGAGTTCACGGCATACAGCCGCCGGGCCCCCTCCGGACGCACCGTCGCGAAGCCGTTCTCCCGCAACACCTTCAGATGCTGCGAGACACCGGGCTGCGATATCCCGAACTCCGCCCTGATGACCTCCGAGAGGGCCCCCGAGGTCCTCTCCCCATCGGCCAGCAACTCCAGAATCCGCCGCCGAACGGGGTCCCCGAGCACATCGAACGCGTGCATGGCGCCACCATATCACCACACGCTTATATAAGCGCAAGCTTACACAAGCCACCGGAGTACCGCCGACCCCGCCTTACCCGCCCAGACCGTTGTCGGCGAGCCACTGCGGATCCGGCGCCACCGCCTGCAGCACCTCCACGAACACCCCGTCCGGCCCGGCGACCTGGAACCGGCGCTGCCCCCACGGCTCGGTCACCGGCGGCAGGACCACCTCGAGACCGGCCGCACTCAGCCGCTCGAACTCGGCATCCACATCGGCGACCAGGAACGCCACCAAGGTGCCGGCCACCGACTTGCCCCGGACCGCCCGCGGCCACGACTCGTGATCCCGCCGGACGAAGTCCAGGCTCACGTTCGGGTGCTCCGCGTGCTGCGTGTTCACGTACCAGCCGATGTCGACACCGATCTTGAACCCGAAGTGCTCGACGAACCACGCCGCACTCGCACCCGGGCTCTCCGCCGCCAACGCCATCCCCATCAAACCGAACTGCATACGCACCCCTCCCTGCCCCTGAACCCCTGGCCCCACAAGTCGATCATTTGTACCAACATTGCGATCGCGATCCCCTGTCAGTTCTGGCCAAAGCCCAACCGGTTCACGCCGCGACCGACCGGCGCCAACGCACACCCATCCGGGTTCACACCACCCCAAACGCGCGCCTCGCGCCCCCGTCCGGCACACTCGAATCCGGAAGGCTCTCGGTGCGACACCCCGTCAGAAGCGGGGACGGACCAGGCCTTTCGCACGCTCCGGGCACACCAGCCACCCGGTAGCGTGGCACGAAGGGTGGTTAACGACGGAACCAGACCGCAGGTTCCGGTTCGACCTCATTGCCCGGCGTAACCTGTCGTGATACACAGAGTGACGTTACGACCCTTCACCACACCGTCCCGCACCCCCCGCCAGGGGCTCACGCGGGCCGGCGGCAAGGGATCCGTACGAAAACCGCCAACCAATGACGCCAAGTCGACATACGACAGCGGAATTGTCGGCGACAATGGGCCCGACCTCTGCGCACCCGTGTCAGAGGGTGCAGAACTACCCACTAGGGGCGGTGACTTACATGTTCGTTGCAGCCGAAAAGGGCGATATCACCACCATCATCGGCGGAATCGCCCCTGACTGGGGCCCCTTCGGCAGCCTGGGCAACGAGGCGCGCGTGATGATCGAGGTCGTCATGGCCATCGCCATCCTCCTCTGCCTCGGCATCGCGATCTGGGGCGCCGCCAAGCAGCGCATCGGCGCGACGGCCCTCCGCGACACCTTCAGCGCCGAACAAGGCAAGGGCCTCATCATCGCGGGCCTCACCGGTGTCTTCATCATCGGTTCACTGGGCACGCTCTTCACCATCGTGTACGGCATGGCCGTGTAGGCGCGCCGAACGCGTGGCAGCCCGTCAGTTCCAGCAAACCGTCAGCTCGAGCAAACCGTCAGTCCCGGCCGGGCCCGCCCGGTGCCCCACTACCCCCACCCGTCCGTCGTGCCCACCGGCTGAGGTTGCGTTCCCCTGATGTCCCTGATGTCGAGTCTTCACACCGCGCCCGCGCGGGAACCAGCACGGCTACCGTCGTACTGCTATGCGTTGCGGTACGAGACGGTGCCCACACCCACCGTCTCTCCGTGCGCGGTCCTTCCGTACGAGGTCGAGGGGGCGTACGCGGCATGAGTCTCGGCGACGATCAGGGGTACGGCGACACCGGCTCACGGGCCGACGACCACGGAACGTACGGCGGCACGGGTCAGACCCGCACCAGACTGCCCGAACAGGGCGGCGGCGTGTACGGGGGCGCCCGCCGCGGCCGCCAGTCGTCCTCACGCAGCCTCGTCACCGTGGTGGGCGTGGTGGTCCTGCTCATCGCCGCCATCGCCTTCGCCAACCGCGGAGACGGCGACTCCACCGACGACGCGGCCTCCGGCAACGACAACACGGAAACCTCAGCGACGGCCCCCTCCGGGGAGCGTCCGGTGAGAGCGAAGACGGCGGGAATCCCTTCAGGATTCGCACACAGCGAGCAGGGAGTCGAGTCGGCGGCGGCGAACTACGCGGTGGTGCTGGGCTCAACCGGCATGTTCAAGAAGGACAGCCGCCACACCATCGTGGACACCGTCTACACCTCCGCAGCCGCCGACAAGCTCGAGGCTCCGCTGGACGAGGCGTACTCGGAGGGCTTCCTCAGTCGAATGGGCCTCGACGCCGACGGCAACCCACCCGAAGGCAGCACGTTCGTGTCGCGCGTGATCCCGGTGGGCACGAAGGTCCAGGACTACGGCGGCAGCACAGCCAAGGTCGCGGTCTGGTACATGGGCCTCATCGGCATGTCCGGCCAGAACTCAACAGACCCCGTCACCTCCTCCTGGAAGACCTGGACCTTCGACCTGCAGTGGTCCAATGGCGACTGGAAGATCGTCAAGGACACCCAGACTGACGGCCCCGCCCCCGTTCCCGGTGACGACAAGGCCGCGACGTCCGACGAGATCAGCAAGGCCGTCGAAGAGTACGGAGGGTTCACGTATGCCCGGTAGCCCGAACCGTGCGCTCAAACTCGCCGGAGTCGTAGCGGCCGTACAGACCACGGCCGTCCTGATGGCCTCCCAGGCCTACGCGGCACCCACACCCACACCGACGCCGTCCCCCTCGGACAACGCCTGCGACCTCATCGCGGGCGAGGCCAGGAAGTACTGCGAGGACGGGCAGGGGGAAAGCGGCCGCTCCGGCACGACCCTTGACCCCACCAGCACCCTCGACCCCCTCTCCTCCCTAGCCAAAGGCTGCGCCGACGCCGCCTCCTGGACCATCGACAAACTCTCCGAAGCCGTCAAGGAAACCGCGAACGTCGACTTCACGAACCAGACGTTCCTCCAGCAGTACGCCGTCGTCTTCGCCGCCTCCACCATCCTCACCCTCCTCCTCTGGCTGCTCGCCGTCGCCAAGCGAGCCGTACGAGGCGTCCCCCTCACCACCGCCCTCTCCGAGGCCATCGGCTTCCTCTGGCTCACGGTCCTCGCCTCGGCCTTCACCCCCCTGATCCTCTACACCGTCGTATCGGCCACCGACGGCGTCACCGAAGTCCTGGCCAAAGCCACCGGCAACCAGACCGACGCCTTCTTCGGCAACTTCTCCGGCGCCCTGAGCAAGGGCGAGGACATCGGCGGCGGCCCCATCATGCTCATCGTCGTGTCCCTGGTCTCGATCCTCGCGGCCGGCGTCCTGTGGCTGGAGCTCGTCATCCGCGCCGCCCTCCTCTACGTCGGCGCCCTCCTCGGCACCGTCGTCTATGCCGGACTCGTCGACAAGAACCTCTGGGGCCACGTCCGCCGCTGGGCGGGCATCATGATCGCCGTCATCCTCGTGAAACCCGTCATCGTCATCGTCCTCGGACTCGCCGGCGCGCTCTCCGGCGAGGAAGGCCCCGACGCCTTCTCCGCCGTGGTCTCCGGCCTGGCCATCATCCTGCTGGCCATCTTCGCCTCCGCGATGATCTACCGCTTCGTCCCGGGCTTCGGCGACGAGATCGCCAACTCCCGCAACAACCGCCTCATGCGAGGCGCCGAGAACAAGGCCGCGGCCGTCATCAGCTCCCCCGCCACCCTCGTCGCCCAGGGCATCAAGACCCACAGCACCCGGGCGGACAACAACGGCGGCGGCAGCCAGTCGTCCGGCCCCCGCCCCTCCAAC
>NZ_VJZE01000595.1 GCF_009377205.1 Streptomyces phyllanthi | reverse complement strand
GCGCCCCGCCCCCGACACGGCGGACGACGTCATCCGCTGGGCCGTCTTCAGCTGCGTCCTCGTCCCCGTGGTCCTCGTCTGGTACGGCACGTCGCTCGCCGGCGCGGCCGGTACGGCACTGGGGCTGGCGGCCGTGACCGGTGTCTGCCGGCTGCTGCTGCGCCAGTCGGAGCGCGGAGCGGCGCGTACGGCGACACGGGCGCCCGCGGACGATCCCGCGCGGAGCACGGCGCATCCGCCGGCGGAGATGACGGCACCACGGCGGGGCCGGCACGGCCGGGGCGGCCCGGGGGCCCACAGGCGCAAGCGGCGCCCCGGGACCCCGGGAAGAAGGGCACCGCGCGGCTGACCGGTTTGCGCGCACGGACCCGTATATTTTCAGCCAACTTCGGCTTGCTGCATATCCGTTGACCGAACACCCCCGGACCCCCCGTTCGACCTGCATTGAAAGGGGCCCGGGTGGCTCGCGCACCCTACGTGGATTGGCCACTGCCACGAGGCGTACTTCCCTGTAGGGCCCACGAGTGCAACGCTTCGTGATCGAATGCTTCACGCCAAGTTGCCAAGTCGACAATGTGCCGGATGCCCAACCGGGTCACGCCGGCACGACGTGACGCAGTAGATTCGATCTTGACTGTCTTATGGCGGGGGACTCGTGCAGGACCAAGGGGAAACGTGCAGGAGCGACACGACCGAGGAGCCGCGACCACCGAGGGGGGCTTAGCAGTATGAGCCACGACTCCACTGCCGCGCCGGAAGCCGCAGCCCGGAAGCTGTCCGGGCGACGCCGCAAGGAGATCGTCGCGGTGCTGCTGTTCAGCGGCGGCCCCATCTTCGAGAGTTCCATACCGCTGTCGGTCTTCGGGATCGACCGCCAGGACGCCGGAGTACCGCGCTACCGGCTGCTGGTGTGTGCGGGGGAAGACGGCCCACTGCGGACCACAGGGGGCCTGGAACTCACCGCACCGAACGGCCTTGAGGCGATCTCACGGGCGGGCACGGTCGTCGTGCCCGCCTGGCGTTCGATCACCTCACCGCCACCGGAGGAGGCGCTCGACGCACTGCGCCGGGCGCACGAGGAGGGTGCCCGCATCGTAGGGCTGTGCACCGGCGCCTTCGTACTGGCCGCCGCGGGCCTGCTGGACGGCCGCCCGGCCACCACCCACTGGATGTACGCGCCGACGCTGGCCAAGCGCTATCCGTCGGTGCACGTCGATCCGCGTGAGCTGTTCGTCGACGACGGAGACGTCCTGACGAGCGCCGGTACGGCCGCGGGCATCGACCTCTGTCTGCACATCGTGCGCACGGACCACGGCAACGAGGCGGCGGGCGCGCTGGCCCGGCGCCTGGTGGTCCCCCCGCGCCGCAGCGGCGGCCAGGAGCGCTATCTCGATCGCTCTTTACCAGAGGAGATCGGCGCCGACCCGCTCGCCGAGGTCGTCGCCTGGGCGCTGGAGCACCTCCACGAGCAGTTCGACGTGGAGACGCTCGCCGCGCGCGCGTACATGAGCCGCCGTACCTTCGACCGCCGGTTCCGCTCGCTCACCGGGAGCGCTCCGCTGCAGTGGTTGATCACCCAGCGGGTGCTCCAGGCGCAGCGCCTGCTGGAGACGTCGGACTACTCGGTGGACGAGGTGGCGGGCCGCTGCGGCTTCCGCTCGCCGGTGGCCCTGCGCGGCCACTTCCGGCGGCAGCTGGGCTCGTCCCCGGCGGCCTACCGGGCGGCGTACCGGGCACGGCGACCCCAGAGCGACAGGTCGGACGGCCCGGACGGTCCCGGCGGGCACAGCGGACCGGGCGGGCCGCCCCCGTCCCTGCCGCAGGAGACCGCCCACCTCCCGCTCCAGACCCGTCGTACGGCGGCCGCGAGCGCCCTTGCACCGGCGACCTCGCTCTCCACGGAGGGCGCCAAGCCCGAGCTGTACGCGACCGGGCGGCTGCCCGGCCAGCGCAGCGCCCCGTAGTCGCCCTGAGACGTCATCGGCCCGGTCTCGCCCTGATCATCCAGGTGCAGGACCGGGCCGTACGACTGTGACGGGCACGGGCCGTAAGGTGAGACACTTGACCTCTTCTCCGTCGTGGACGACGGGGATTCCTTCCCTCACGGGTCGGGCTTTCTGCTTCGCAGCCCGCTGCCGCCTGGGGTTACCAGCGAAAGGGACGGTGTGCCGCCCACGGTCTTACACAAGCTCCACAGACCTGACTTCCCGCCGGCCCGGCGGTAGACCCGGCGGCTTGGATGTCACCGCGGGCGCGACCCAGCGTAGCGCAACCCGGACGCTGCGTGTCCGGCAGCATTCGGATGCGTTGTCCCCCGGCCCGAAGCCCGGGGTTTTCCAGCAAGGAGATTCAATGAACGATCGCATGGTGTGGATCGACTGCGAGATGACCGGGCTCTCGCTGTCCGACGACGCGCTCATCGAGGTGGCCGCGCTGGTCACCGACTCTGAGCTGAACGTGCTCGGCGAGGGTGTGGACATCGTGATCCGCCCCCCGGACTCGGCGCTGGAGACGATGCCCGAGGTGGTGCGCCAGATGCACACCGCGTCGGGGCTTCTCGCCGCCCTGCCGAACGGCACGACGCTGAAGGACGCCGAGGAGCAGGTGCTGGCGTACGTACGCGAGTACGTCAAGGAGCCGGGCAAGGCCCCGCTGTGCGGCAACTCGGTCGGCACGGACCGCGGCTTCCTGCTGCGTGACATGCCGACGCTGGAGGACTACCTCCACTACCGGATCGTCGATGTCAGCTCGGTGAAGGAGCTGGCCCGCCGCTGGTATCCGCGGGCCTACTTCAACAGCCCCGAGAAGAACGGCAACCACCGGGCGCTCGCCGACATCCGTGAGTCCATCGCGGAGCTCCGCTACTACCGGGAGGCGATCTTCGTGCCCCAGCCCGGCCCGGACTCCGACACGGCGAAGACCATCGCCGCGAAGCACGTCCTGCCCGCGCGGTAAGGGCCCGGAGAGGGGTGGCGCCGCGCCCACCCGAAAGCCGGGCGCGAGCACCCCTTCGGACCCTGTACACTTTTTCTCGGCCGGTCGGTGAACCACTCGGAGAACCGCCGGACATGGTGGGTGTAGCTCAGCTGGTAGAGCACCTGGTTGTGGTCCAGGATGTCGCGGGTTCAAGTCCCGTCACTCACCCTCACCACTTCAGCCGGTGACCTGACACGGGTCACCGGCTGAAGGCGTTTCAGGACTGTACTTCCAGGGCCCCTCTCCAGAACCGCCGTTCAGGACATGAACGGCGGGCGCATACGACGAAGCCCCGCCCCGCGGTCGAGCGGGAACGGGGCTGTGTCGTCCGTCACCTTCCTCACGAGGGCGTCAGGAGGACTCACGAGGAGTGCCGCTGCACCAGCTCGGTCGGCAGGACCACACGGCGTCGCTCCAGGCCCCGTGAGACCGCCGGGCGGCGGTCCGCGATCTCGTCCAGGAGGAGGTCGATCATCGCGCGGCCCATCTCCTCGATGGGCTGGCGGACGCTCGTCAGGGGCGGGTCCATGTGGCGGGCGATCGCCGAGTCGTCGTAGCCGACGAGGGCGACGTCGTCGGGTATGCGCCGACCCGCCTCGCGGAGCACCTGGCGGGCGCCCGCCGCCATCACGTCCGACTCCGCGAAGACCGCGTCCAGGTCGGGCCGGCGTTCGAGCAGCTCGGCCATCGCCCGGCGCCCGCCCTCCTCCGTGAAGTCGCCCGGCGCGATGAGCTGCTCGTCCACCTCGCGTCCGGCGTCGCGCAGCGCCTCGCGGTAGCCCTGGATGCGCCGCTGGGCGCCGTACACGTCGAGGCGGCCGGTGATCGTGGCGATCGTCTTGCGGCCGCGGGCGATCAGATGCTCCACCGCCGAGCGGCCGCCGCCGTAGTTGTCCGAGTCGACCGACGGCAGCGTCTCGTGGTCGGAGCGCGGGCCGCTGATCACGGCCGGGATCTCCAGCTGGGCCAGGAGGTCGGGGAGGGGGTCGTCGGCGTGGACCGACACCAGCAGGACGCCGTCCACGCGGTGTGCCGCCAGGTACTCGGCGAGCCGGCGCCGCTCCCGGTCACTGCCCGCGAAGATCAGCAGCAGCTGCATCTCAGTGTCCGAGAGCTCGGCGCCGACGCCTCGCAGCATGTCCGAGAAGTACGGTTCCGCGAAGAAGCGGGTCTCCGGTTCGGGGACGACGAGGGCGATCGCGTCCGTGCGGTTCGCCGCGAGCGCACGGGCCGCCGTGTTCGGGACGTAGCCGAGCTCCGCCACCGCCGCCTCGACCGCCGCGCGGGTCGCGTCACTGACCCGGGGTGACCCGTTGATCACCCGGGAGACGGTGCCGCGGCCGACACCGGCCCGCGCGGCGACCTCCTCCAGGGTCGGCCGTCGGCCGCTCCGGCCCCGTCCTACGTGGCCTGCCATGGTCGCCTCCAGTTCACACCGCGCTGGCGTGGAATCTAACAGTCCTGGTCCTCGTACGACGTCGGGTATCGTCCGGGCCGACCTCCGGGGACTCCCGGGGTCACCCCGGGTCCCGGACCCACCTTCCGACCTCCGGAAGCCGGGGTCGGAGCCTCCGGGTGCCTGCCCCCCAGGGCCCGGAAGCCGGGTTCCGGCGACCTTGGAATCCGCCCCCGGAGCCTCCGGATGCGGTTCCGGAGCTTCCAGATGCGGTTCCGGAGCCTCCGGAGCCAGACCCAGAACCCTGCCCCACCCCCAGG
>NZ_VJZE01000594.1 GCF_009377205.1 Streptomyces phyllanthi | reverse complement strand
CCCCCGAAACAGCCCCCGCCGAACCGCCGGCCGCGATGGCCGTCCCCCAGGCCGGCCAGGACAACCTGATCCTCCTGCGCCGCATCGGCACCGTCGACCCCCTCAGCCTCGACGACTACCGCGCCCACGGCGGCTACACGGCCCTCCGCCAGGCCTTCGCACTCGGCCCCGCCGGAGTCATCCGGGAGGTCACCGACTCCGGCCTGGTGGGGCGCGGCGGCGCCGCGTTCCCCACGGGCCGCAAGTGGCAGGCGACCGCGTCCCAGCCCGACCACCCGCACTACCTCGTCTGCAACGCGGACGAGTCCGAGCCGGGCACGTTCAAGGACCGGGTCGTCATGGAGGGCGACCCGTACGCGCTCGTCGAGGCGATGACCATCGCGGGGTACGCCACAGGGGCCCACAAGGGGTACCTCTACGTGCGCGGCGAGTACCCACGCGCCCTCACCCGCCTCACCCACGCCATCGCGCAGGCACGTGCCCGCGGACTGCTCGGCGACGACGTCCTGGGTCAGGGCTACGCCTTCGACATCGAGATCCGGCGCGGCGCGGGCGCGTACATCTGCGGTGAGGAGACCGCGCTGTTCAACTCCATCGAGGGGTACCGGGGCGAGCCGCGCTCGAAGCCGCCCTTCCCCGTCGAGAAGGGGCTGTTCGGCAAGCCCACCGCCGAGAACAACGTCGAGACGCTGGTCAACGTACTACCGGTCCTGACGATGGGCGCGCAGGCCTACGCGGCCATCGGTACACCGCGGTCCACCGGCCCCAAGCTCTACTGCGTGTCCGGCAGCGTCTCCCGCCCCGGCGTCTACGAGCTCCCCTTCGGCGCGACACTCGGCGACCTGCTGACCCTCGCGGGGGTACGCGACAACCTGCGTGCCGTCCTGCTCGGCGGTGCGGCCGGTGGCTTCGTACGCCCCGATGAGACGGACGTTCCGCTCACCTTCGAGGGGACCCGTGAGGCGGGCACCACCCTCGGCTCGGGTGTCGTCATGGCCTTCGACGACACCGTGCCGCTCCCCCGCCTCCTGCTCCGCATCGCCGAGTTCTTCCGCGACGAGTCCTGCGGCCAGTGCGTGCCCTGCCGGGTGGGCACCGTACGGCAGGAGGAGGCGCTGCGCCGGATCGTGGAGCGGACGGGTGCGGACGCGGCCGGTGACATCGCGCTGCTGCGCGAGGTGGGCCGCGCCATGCGGGACGCCTCGATCTGCGGTCTCGGGCAGACCGCCTGGAACGCCGTGGAATCCGCCATCGACCGCCTGGGGGCGTACGCATGACCGTGATACCGCTCGGAGTGCCGCGCCGCCTGGTCGAGTTCACCATCGACGGGCAGGAAGCCAGGGTCCCGGAGGGCTCGACCATCCTCGACGCCTGCCGGGCCGCCGGAAAGGACGTCCCGACCCTCTGCCTGGGCGACACCCTCACCCCGAAGAACGCCTGCCGGGTGTGCGTCGTCGAGGTCGAGGGCGCGCGCACCCTCGTCCCGGCCTGCTCCCGCACTGCGGAACCGGGCATGGAGGTCCGTACCGACACCGAACGCGCCCGCCACAGCCGCAAGATCGTGCTCGAACTGCTCGCGTCCTCCGTCGATCTGTCGACGACCCCGAAGGCCACCGAGTGGATCAAGGAGTACGGGGCGGAGCCGGACCGCTTCGGCCCGGACGCGGCCCGCCTCAACGAGGAACCGAAGATCGACAACGAGCTGTACGTGCGCGACTACGACAAGTGCATCCTCTGCTACAAGTGCGTGGACGCGTGCGGAGACCAGTGGCAGAACACGTTCGCGATCTCCGTCGCCGGGCGCGGCTTCGACGCCCGGATCGCGGTCGAGCAGGACGCGCCCCTGACCGACTCGGCCTGTGTGTACTGCGGGAACTGCATCGAGGTGTGCCCGACGGGCGCGCTGTCCTTCAAGTCGGAGTTCGACATGCGCGCGGCGGGTACGTGGGACGAGTCCGCGCAGACGGAGACGACGACGGTGTGCGCGTACTGCGGAGTGGGCTGCAACCTCACGCTGCACGTGCAGGACAATGACATCGTGAAGGTCACCTCGCCGCACGACAATCCGGTGACCCACGGCAACCTGTGCATCAAGGGCCGCTTCGGCTACCAGCACGTACAGAACCGGGACTGATGGGGACATGGGACGAGTCACGGAACGACGCAAGGTGATCCGCATCCGGGACGGCGCGGTCTCCACCCGCCCGGACACGCTCGTCGCCGAGGAACCCCTGGAGATCCGGCTCAACGGCAAGCCCCTCGCGATCACCATGCGCACCCCGGGCGACGACTTCGCGCTCGCGGCGGGCTTCCTGGTGAGCGAGGGCGTACTCGCGGAGCAGAAGGACCTGCGGAACATCGTGTACTGCGCGGGCGCCACGTATGGGGGCACCTCCCGCTCGAGCGAAGCCGAGAGTGGGGGAGGTTCGAACACGTACAACGTGGTGGACGTGAAGACGGCCCCGGATGTCGCCGTTCCGGACATCACGCTCGAGCGGAACGTGTACACGACGTCGTCCTGCGGTCTGTGCGGCAAGGCGTCGCTCGACGCGGTCCGTACGACGGCCCGCTGGCCCATCGACGACACGCATGGCGGTGACGCTCCCCCGGTCCGTCTCGATCCCGAGCTGCTCGCGGCCCTCCCCGACCGGCTGCGCGCGGCCCAGCGGGTCTTCGACCGGACCGGGGGCCTGCACGCGGCGGCCCTGTTCAGCGAGGACGGCGAGCTCCTCGACGTACGGGAGGACGTGGGCCGCCACAACGCGGTGGACAAGCTGGTGGGGCGCGCGCTGCAGAGCGGCGCGCTTCCCCTGTCCCGCACGATCCTGCTGGTGTCGGGCCGTGCCTCGTTCGAGCTCGCGCAGAAGGCGGTGATGGCGGGTGTCCCGGTGCTCGCGGCGGTGTCGGCTCCGTCGTCGCTGGCGGTGGATCTCGCGGTGGAGTCGGGGCTGACCCTGGTGGGCTTCCTGCGGGGCGCTTCCATGAACGTGTACGCGGGCGAGGACCGTATCGCCCTGAGGGCCGCGGCCTCCCAGGGCTGACCGGTTCCCCCGCGACACGGCGGCGGGGACCCTGCCGGTGGGGAGCGCCCCCTGCACCGCGGGGCCCCGCCTCACGCCGCCGGGCCGCCGCACGGGACGTCCCGGGAGGTCACGCCTGCGTGAAGTGCACGTCCCTCGCCGTGACGACCGTGCCCAGGCGCGGGAAGTCCAGCCGTACGGACGCCTCGTGCTCGGCGGCGGTGAACGCGGCCATGGCCTCCTCGACGAAGACGAGGTCGTAGCCGAGGTCACCGGCGGCGCGGGCGGTGGACTCGACGCCGAGGTTGGTGGCGATGCCGCCGAAGACGAGGGCGGTGATCCCGCGCTCGCGCAGCCGCTCGTCGAGGTCGGTGCCCTGGAAGCCTCCGATGGTGCGCTTCACGATCTCCAGGTCGCCCTCCCGGGCGAGGCCGGCGACCAGTCCGCTGCCGGGCGGCTGTTCGGCGACGCCGGAGCGCTCGACGCGGATGAGTACGACGAGGGCGCCCTCCGCGCGGAAGGATCGCGCCAGATCCTCGGCGGCGGCGAGCACGTCGGTCCCCTTGTGGGGCTCCAGGGGCAGCCCGACGATGCGGTCCATCAGGTCGACGAGTACGAGGGCCGTGCGTGCGGGGTCGAGCGCCAGTCGGGGTTCGGTGTCGGGTGCGGTCATGACGGAACGTTAGCCCGCATCAGCCGTCCGTACCGGAAATCCGGATCAACAAGCCCGTGAACTGCGCACGTTGACTGTGCACATTCGGTCGTGGCCGACGGGACGGCGGTGAGACGGCGGTTCGCCGTCCGGTCTCGGTGCCGTGCCGTGCCGTGCCGCGTCCGCGCCGCTTCCTGTCACCGGGCAGGGGGTGGTCCGGTGTCCCGCTTCACCTCCCCGTCGCGCGCCGCCGGCGCCCCGCCATCACCAATTCGGGCGATGCGTCGGTCATCGCACACCCCGCCTGCCATCTCGCTCGTTACACCGGGCATCCACTTGGCCCATGTCGTCGGGCGAGGGGCCGGGAGGTGTTCCCGGGGGGAAGGAGCTCGGGCCGCGTCGGGCGTGGCCCGTCGGCCAGGCAGGAGGCAGTCACGTGGATGCCGGCACCACCCTGATCGGCTCGCTACTGGCAGCCGCGGGCGTGCTGGGCGCGGCACTGGTGGCGTACTTGGGCAAACGGGGCGAGAACGCCCTGATGGGCTATTCCAGTCTGACCGAGAAACTACAAGTGGAGCGCGACCGCCTGGAACGCCAGGTCGCCGAACGGGACTCGCGCATCGACGAGCTGTCCTCGCTGCGCGCCGCCGACCAGTCGGAGATCGCACGGCTGCGGCTCGATATCGACCGACTCGGAGGAGACGCCCGATGAGCGGGTTCCAGCGGCTGATCGCCGTGCGCTGGCGCAGTATCTCCCTCGTTTTCGTGCTGGTCGCGCTCGCCGGGGTGGCGGTGATGCTGTGGGCGCGCATCGACGCCGGGGACCGCCGGGCGGAGGAGCTGCGCTCGGAGGCCGACCGGCGCGGGCTGGCGCTGTCCACCCTCGCGGAGGACGTACGGGCACTGCGCGCCCAGATCAAGGCCGCGGGCGGCACCCCGGCCGCCCCCGACCCCTCCGAGGCGGTGGACGACCTGCGCGACCGGGTCCGGGTGCCCGCGAGCACGCCCGGCGAGAAGGGCGACAAGGGGGA
>NZ_VJZE01000593.1 GCF_009377205.1 Streptomyces phyllanthi | reverse complement strand
GTGTGTACGGGGGCTTGTCCGGGGCGGGGGACTTCCATGCAAGCGCATTAGTTGCAAGCTCAACGAACGTTCTCAGTCCGGTACCCTGCACGCATGGCAGTGAACACGGCGGACGCCCGGCTCGAGGACCAGTGGCGGGACATCCTGTCGGTGCACGCGCGCACGATGTGCGAGATCGACCGCGCACTGCATCCGCACGGCCTCGGCGCCAGTGACTTCGAGGTGCTCGACGTCCTCGCCTCGGGCGCTGCCGCACACACCGGCGAGCAGTGCCGTGTGCAGAACATCGCCGACCGGGTCCACCTCAGCCAGAGCGCGCTGTCCCGGCTCATCGGCCGTCTGGAGAAGGACGGGCTGGTGGAACGGTCGGTCTGTCTGGAGGACCGGCGTGGCGTGTGGGTCGTCCTCACCCAGAGGGGCCGCGAACTGCACGCCGAGGTGCTGCCCCTGCAACGCGCCGTCCTGGCCCGTATGCTCCGGAGCCGGCCGGTGCCGCACGGCGCGGAGCCGGCCGGGGCCGCGTGACGCACCGCTCCGGCCGACGGGGCTGACCCCGACGGGGCTCAGCACAGCGGATCCCGTACGCCCGGTCCGCACGGCATCCTCACCCCCGGAAAGGCCCTGAGGAGCGCAGGCCCACCCCGTCCTCCAGGGCCCGGCCGCTCCCCTCCGGTGCCTGGCGGCCGGGCCCGCCCCCGATCCCCGGGACACGGCCCGTTCAGTCCTGCGGCCTCGCCAGCAGGGTGCGTACGTCCTCGGAGTCGAGCGTCAGCCCGTGCGGTGAGCTGGCGTCGATGGTGAGCGACAGGTCGATGTCCGGCCACTGCGAGGCAAGGGCACCCAGGGGCACGACGCGGTAGCGCGACACGAACGGCAGCAGATCGGCCATCTCCACCTCCGTGGTGAACACAGGCACGACCTGCTCGCCGCTCGGCTGCTCCAGCACCGGCAGCGCCACCGCCGTCGGGTCGTAGGCGTCCTCCTCGCTGGCGTCGTCCGGCACCGGGACGAGCACCTCCGAGTCGGCCAGCGTGTCGAGCGCGCCCCTGCTGTCCCCCGTGTTCAGGGCGATGGTGGTCAGGGCCTCCTGCGCCGGTGTGACGGGCTCGGGCGCGGTGATGTCGTTCGAGGGTGTGTCCATGGCAGATCCCCGGGTCGTGGCGGACGGACAGCCCGGGACGCGATCCGTCCCGGGCGCAACGCCCGTCGCGTACCCGGCCGGACTCCGGGCAATCCTGTGCGACGGCCCGGGGTTCGCTGTGCGCCGAAGGCCATCGGAGCGGTCTGCGGCCTGGTCACTCCGCGAGCACGCGGTGTGCTTCCGCTTCCTGCCGCTTTCGCAGCTCCGTCCAGCCGGCGCGGACGTCCGGATGCTCGTCGAGCCACTTCTCCTGCGCCGCGGCCAGCTCGGAGTAGGCCGCCACCAGATAGTCCGTGTCGGCCTTGCACCGTACGTCCGCCCGGGCGGCCCGGTGGGTACGGATGTCGGTGTCGGCGGGCAGGGAGTTCAGGAACCGCAACGGATCCTTCTCGTCGAAGCCGGTTTCCTTCATACAGGTGCGCCACCGCGCCTGGGCCGCGCGGAAGCCCGGCGCCTTCTCCAGCATGTCGAACGCCTCCCGCTCTCCGTCGCCGAGCCGGAGCCGAAGGCGCAGCCACCGCAGCCGCTCGTCCCCGAGCAGCCGCTCCTCCGCCTCGGCCTGGCATCCGGTCGCGGGGCGGGACACGGTGAACGACTCGCTCTTCGCCCGGATACGGTCGTCCGGGTCGCCGAAGAGCGCGCGTGTGTAGGCCTCTCCCTTGGGCTCCTCCGGCGGGAGGGTCTCGGCGGTGTCGGTTCCGGGCACATCGAGGGTCTCCAGCCCGAACGGGGTGGGCCACTGCGCCCCCTCCTCCACCGTCGCCACGGGAGGAGGCGTGTAGGTGAAGCCGTGCCCGGCCATGCACGTGGTGATCAGCCGCCCCTGCGCCACGGCGATCTGCCGGGCCGACGGCGTCCAGTCGTAGAGGAAGCGGTAGATCGGTGGGCGTTTTCGTACCTCGGCCAGTGAGACGGCCGATCCCGCGGGTGTCGAGGGGGAGTCCTGGGACCGCTCGGTCATGACCAGGGCCGCCACCGCGACCACGAGAGCGAGGCCGAGGACGAACAGGGAGGTACGGACGGCACGGCTGCGCGACGCTGTCGAGGGCATGCGATCTCCAGGGTGGGCGGGAGCCGCAGGGAACCGGGCCTTCCTCTGCGGCGATGCGATGTCGAGGTGATGCCCGGCGGCCCCCGACCGCCGGGCATCTGTCACTCGCCGGCGATCAGAAGCACGAGATCGACGTCGTCCCCCGGAGCCGGAGGGCACTGGCCCTGTTCCACAGGCTGGAGGGGATTTCGCTCTGGTAGGCCTCGCTGCCGGGGTTCACACAGAACAGGCGGTTGGCGTCCAGCCAGCCACTGCTGCTGCTGTACGAGTCGTAGAAGTGGCTCTCGTACCCGCTGTTGCTGTTGTTGCTGGCCGCGATGGAGTTGTTGTTCACCGTCGAGCCGTAGCCGGACTGGCCGCTGAGCTGGTTGAAGGTGTCGTTGCTGAAGTTCGTGTCCGTGTCGAAGTACGAGTGGCGCGCGGAGTTGTAGATGTCCGTCCAGAAGACACAGTGATATCCCGAGGAGCAGTTGTCGCTGGCCGAAGCCGGCGCCGCTCCGAGGAGGGTGCCCGCCGCCGCCATGACGGCCGCGATTCCCGTGGCGATGCCCAGCCGGCTTCGCAGCCCCGCTCTGGCAGTCCTTGTCGACATGTGATTCCACCTCCGGTGTTGTGGTCCACGGTCCGAACCCGGGGGGCGTCCGGGCGGGAAACACACTCAACGGCTGTCCCGTCCGGCCCCGGTGGACCTGCTGCCAGCGCAGTTCAGTCCCCTGGGACGCGGGGCACAAGGAAACGGGCTCCCGCGGGACGACGGGACAGCGCCAGTGGTTTGACCTGGGGCTTCGCATGCCTGATGGGATGCGGATGGAACAGCGGGAGCGTGGGCCGGCGCGGGGCGGTCGCCGGTACGGGTCGGCGGCCACCGCGGGCAGGGGCTGCCGCCGGTGAACGGCCGGCTCGGGGCGGCGCCCGCCACCGCGGAACGGCTCATACGGAACGGCCGCCGTCCCCGGCGACCAACGGCTCATACGAAAGGGCCGCCGCCCCGGCGACCAAAGGGTCGGGGGCGGCGGCCGCTACGGGACTCGGCCGGACGCTCGGCGAGGTGCCAGACGCCAGGCGCCAGGCATCGCGGACCCGGCCATGATCCGTCGGACAGGCCCCACGCCCCCTGTCCCGGCGCGGACGTCGGCCGGAACGGGAAGGGCCACCGGAACAGGAAGGGTCAGTCGCCGCTCGGGCTCGCCGAGGGAGAACTCGTACGGAACGCCTGATCGCAGTGCGGCCAGCTGCTGAAGTCGCGGTTGACACTCCAGAGCCGGCGGGCGGCCTGGATGTTCCACTCCGGGTCGAGAGCCTGCCGGGGGTCGGCCGCGAACTTCTTGAGGTTCACGTCGGCGATCTGGAAGACACCCCAGTTACGGGTGCCGTTGGTGTTCGGCAGGATGTGCAGAGGGTCGAGGAAGGACTGGCAGCGGGCGATGGCCACGGCCCGATCGCCTTCCTCGGGGAAGACCTCCCGGATGCGTCGCTCCACCTTCTCGGGCGCCCATGTCGACAGGTCGACCTTGCCGGCGTAGAGAGCCCGCTTGGTGGCCTTGTCGACGATGCCCTTCGGCGGGAGTTCCGCCATCACCTGGAAAGCGGTCACGCGCCGCAGCGTCTGGGGTCCGAAGTCGGAGTCCACGTCCAGTTCACCGCCGGCCTTCCTGAGCAGGGTCTGCACCTCCCGTACGCAGGCGTCGTGCTGTCCCATGCTGACCACCGGTTCGCACGCCGCGGAGAACAGCAGCCGACCGTCGTCGGATGAGACCTCCTCCCGCGCGGAACGGCCACCGCCGCTGCTCTCCGGCCAGAGGGCGACCCCGAGGGTGGCGCCTACGGCGATGAGGACGGCCGCCGCCACGCCCGGCAGCATCCGGCGTCCGGAACGGGCCGACTCCATCACCTCCGACACGACGGTCAGGCCGGTCTCCTCGACCTCGGCCCCGCCTTCCGCGCGTGAGCGCTCCTCGGGACCGGCCGGCTCAACGCCGACCGACTCGGAACCGACCGACTCGGAACGGACCGTCTCCGAGCCAACCGGCTCGGGTCCGCGCTCCCGGTGTCCGTCCCCCTCGGCCCCGGCCGCCCCGGCCTTCCGGGATCCACCGTCCCCGGTTCCACCACCGTCCGCCTCCGGTCGCCGTTCACCGGCCCCCTGCGTCTCCGGCCGCGCCGCTGTATCCTCGGCCGACGCCTCCGCCGCGTCCTCCGCGGAGCGGGCGGCGTCGGCGAGTGCCCACAGGCGGTGCAGCTCGCGAAGCTCCTCCCCCGTCGCCCCGCACGCCTTCGCGAACGAGTGGACCAGTCCGTACCCCACGGGGACATGGGTCCCCGCGCAGTAGCGGTGCAGGCTCGACCTGCCGGCCCCGGTCCGCTGGGCCAGCACCTCGAAGCTGACCCCCGCGCGGTCCTTGAGCATGCGTAGACGGGCCGCCAACCGCTCGGCCTCGTTGGGTTGCGCCACCCCTGCCTTCTTTCTGCCTCCCCGGACGCCGAAGACGCCCTGAACCCACCCCGGGAGACG
>NZ_VJZE01000592.1 GCF_009377205.1 Streptomyces phyllanthi | reverse complement strand
GGCGTCTCCGGGGCCGGGGGCTCCTGGCCCGCTGTCGTCGCGGGCGGCTCCCAGGTGGGACTCACCCCCTGCTGGGGTGTCGTGTCGTACTGCGTGGTCATCGTGCGTTCCTCGAATCGTGATCGTGCGGGCGCACCGGCTGCAACTGCACGGTCGCGTCCCCCCAGGTGCGGTCCGCGGCGTCACCGGCGCGGAACTGGGATGTGGCGTACGGGGAAGTGGGGTACGGGGAGGTGCCGTACGGCGACGGGGACGCCGTCACGTACGTGGGCGAGAACGGGGTGTGCGAGGCGACGACGGTCGAGGCCGCGAGGTCACCCGCACCCTCGCGCCGGTCCGGGAACACCCAGGCCCGGAAGAGCAGGAACCGCAGCACCGTCGCCGCGAGGTTGGCGGCGATGAGGACCGCCAGTTCCGTGGAGTGCGCGGGGCTGCTCGTCGCCGTGTTCAGGGCGGCGAGCGAACCGCTGGTGAGGGCGAGCCCGATGCCGAACACCACCAGTCCCTGCGCCTGGTGCCGCACGGCATGGTCCCGGCCGCGGACGCCGAAGGTCAGGCGCCGGTTGGCCGCCGTGTTGGCGATCGCCGAGACGAGCAGGGCGAGCGCGTTGGCGAACTGCGAACCGGTGAAGGCACGGAAACCGCTGTAGAGCAACAGGTAGAAGAGCGTCGACAGACCGCCCACGACACAGAACCCGACCAACTGGCGGGCGAGGCCGCGCGGTACGTCCTTGATCTCGCGGTCGCGCGGGTCGTCACCGAAGGGCCGGGCGAGCCGGTCCAGCGGAAGCGACCCGGTGGCCAGCGCCCTGCCGACCCGCCACACGCCCTTGAGGTCGTCGGTCGCGGTCTTCACGATGTGCACCGTCGAGTCGGGGTCGTCGACCCAGTCGACCGGCACCTCGTGGATCCGGAGCCCCGCGCGCTCGGCGAGGACCAGCATCTCGGTGTCGAAGAACCAGCCGGTGTCCTCCACCAGCGGCAGCAGCACCTGGGCGACATCTCGGCGTATCGCCTTGAATCCGCACTGGGCGTCCGAGAAGCGGGCCTGGAGCGAGCCGCGGAGGATGAGGTTGTAGACGCGGCTGATGAACTCCCGCTTGGGGCCGCGCACCACCCGGGAGGACCGGGCGAGCCGGGAGCCGATGGCGAGGTCGGAGTGACCGGAGATCAGCGGCGCCACCAGCGGGAGCAGCGCGTTGAGGTCGGTGGACAGGTCCACGTCCATGTAGGCGAGGACCGGCGCGTCGGACGCGGACCACACCGTCCGCAGCGCCCGCCCGCGCCCCTTCTGCTCCAGCCGGAAGGACGTGACCTCCGGGAGCTCCGCCTCCAGCCGCGCGGCCACCTGCGGGGTGGTGTCCGTCGACGCGTTGTCCGCGATCGTGATGCGGAACGCGTACGGGAACGTGCGCGCCAGGTGCTCGTGCAGTCTGCGGACGCACGGCTGGAGGTCCTTCTCCTCGTTGTAGACGGGGATCACTACGTCCAGGACAGGCGTACCGGCGTCTCCGGCCGGGAGGTGCTCCCGCGCCGGCAGGTTGCCGGGAGAAGAGTCGGTTCGCATGGGAACGACTCTGGTCAGACGCCCTGTTCTACCCATGTGGTGGTGCTGTGGTGTGCCTGTGAGTCCGATTGCCAGTTCGTTGCCTGGTCAAGCGAGTGCACCGGCATGGTGAGCGCGGGCAGGTGAACCGTGAAGACGGTCCGCCCGGGCACACTGTCGACGGTCACGGCACCGCCGTGCGCGTCCGCGACGGCCTGCACGATGGCGAGGCCGAGACCGGTCGACCCGGAGGCACGGGAACGCGAGGAGTCGCCGCGCGCGAACCGTTCGAAGACGCGAGGGAGCAGTTCCGGCGGGATGCCCTGCCCGTCGTCCTCGACGTCCACGCACATCCACGTCCCGCGCCGCTGTATGCGCGCGGTGACGGTCGTACCAGGTGGTGTGTGCGTACGCGCGTTCGCGAGCAGATTGACGAGCACCTGCTGCAACCGCGCGGCGTCGGCCGACACGACAGCGGGTGCGTCCGGCAGGTCGAGCCGCCAGTTGTGACTGCGCCCGGCCGCGCGCGCGTCGCTGATGGTGTCCACGACGAGCGGAATGAGATCGGTCTGCTCGAACTGCAGGGGCCGCCCGGCATCGAGCCGCGCGAGCAGCAACAGGTCCTCCACGAGCAGGGTCATCCGCCCGGACTCGGACTCGATCCGCCCGAGCGCGTGCCGCGTATCGGGCCCGATCTCCTCTCTCCCTCGCCTGGTCAGCTCGGCGTACCCACGGATGGAGGCAAGGGGAGTCCGCAACTCGTGGCTGGCGTCCGCGACGAACTGCCGCACCCGCATCTCGCTCTGCTGCCGCGCGTGCAGAGCGCCGTGGACGTGGTCGAGCATCCGGTTGAGGGCCGCGCCGACCTGGCCGACCTCCGTGTGGGGGTCGGTCTCGGACTCGGGGACCCGCTCGTTGAGCGTCACCTCGCCGGTGTGCAGGGGCAGTTCGGAGACACGGGTCGCGGTGTTGGCCACCCTGCGCAGGGGACGCAGGGCGACACCGACGAGCACGGAACCGGCGATACCGGCGGCGACGAGCCCGGCGGCGGTGACGCTGATCTCGACGATGATCAGGGTGTTGATGGTCTCGGTGACGGACTTGGTGGGCACGGCGACGTAGAAGTCGCCCTTCGGGCCCGTCGTGTACTGCACGCGGTACTCACCCAGGTCGGTGAGGGTGATCGTGTGCAACTTCTTGTCGCGCGGGACCTGGACGAGCTCGTTCTTCTGCGTGTCGGTGAGTGCGACGGCCGCGGATTCGCCGTTGATGCTGTTCGTCGACTCCGCGCTGCGGACCGCACTTGAGATCTGGTCGTTCCCGCTGACCACGGCGCCGATGGTGCCGAGCACCTGCGGGCCCCTGGTGACGAAGTCGAGCGGTTTCTCGGGCTTTCGGAAGTTCGGGTCCTTGGCCATCTCCGGCGGACCGCCGGCACGCTTCGCGACGTCCGTGACCGTGCCATCCAGCTGTTCGTTCAGACGCTGCCCCATCGCGATGGTCGTCACCGTGCCGATCACAGCGGCCACCACGGCGATGAGCACCACCGCGGAGACGACGAGCCGCGTCCGCAGCGTACGCGGCTGGCGTTCCCGCCTCTGCCCCTGCGTACGCGACCGTCGTCGCCCGCTCATGACGCCGCGGGCTTGATCAGGTAGCCGGCCCCACGCCGGGTGTGGATCATCGGCTCACGCCCCGCGTCGATCTTCCGGCGCAGATACGAGATGTAGAGCTCGACGACGTTGGCCTGGCCACCGAAGTCGTACGACCACACGCGGTCGAGGATCTGCGCCTTGCTGAGCACGCGCCGCGGGTTGCGCATCAGGAACCGGAGCAGCTCGAACTCGGTCGCGGTGAGGTGGATGTTCTCCCCGGCCCGCGACACCTCGTGGCTGTCCTCGTCCAGGGTGAGGTCCCCGACGACGAGCACGGAGTCGGAGCGCCGGTCGGCCGCCCCCGAACGCCGGATGAGCCCGCGCAGCCGGGCCACGACCTCTTCGAGGCTGAACGGCTTGGTGACGTAGTCGTCGCCACCGGCGGTGAGCCCGGCGATACGGTCCTCGACGGCGTCCTTGGCGGTCAGGAAGAGAACCGGCACTTCGGGCAGCTCACGCCGCAGCCGCCCCAGAACCGCCAGCCCGTCCATGTCCGGCAGCATCATGTCGAGCACGACGGCGTCGGGCCGGAACTCGCGAGCGGTCTGCACCGCCCCCTGCCCGTCACCCGCGCTACGGATCTGCCAGCCTTCGTAGCGAAGGGCCATGGACAGCAGTTCGGTGATCGACAGCTCGTCGTCCACCACAAGCACTCGGACGGGGCTCCCGTCCGGCCTCAGCAGTTCGGTGCGCCCCTGGGGCGAGGTCGTGGTCATGCCGGACACGATGGCGCTCCCCTCTGAGAGCACCCTTTCGGGAACCTGTGATTTTCCTGAGAAACTCACAGGCACCTCTCAGCCAACCCTTGGGAAGACCATCGGCTTCCCGGGCACTCAACCCGCCGACCAGCCATTTTCCATGGCCGTTTCTATGGACGCGCTCGGCCGGCCCACAGGATTCACAGGGGTGAGTGAGCTTCCGCTCATGTGGAGTCCCCTTCACTCACCTCCCGCTCACGCTCGTCCGTCTCTCTCACTGGCCCGTCTCTCTCACCGGTCCGTCATGGCTCCGCTCGAACGCCTGGCTTCGCTCGACCTTGGCCACGTGCAGGGTGTAGCGCTCGTACCACTCGGCCCGCCCCCGCTTCTGCGCCGCCCGGTGCTCGACATCGGTCCGCCACTCCGCGAGGGCCTCCGCGTCCCGGAAGTACCCCACGGTGATGGACAGCCCACCGGGCGTCTGCGCCTGATCCATCCCGAGAAACCCGGGCACCCCCCGCACCAACTCCTCCATCCGGTCGGCGGTCTCCCCGTACCCGCTCTGGTCAGCGGTCCGTACGGAGGTGAACACGACGGCGTAGTACGGCGGTTCGTGGGCCGGGACAGGCACTGCACCGCCGATGTCAGCGACGGCGGCGGTCGGCACAACGGACTGGTCAGGTGCGTCAAGGTGATCGCTCATGTCGCCCACTCTCGGGGTGAGCACCGCTCCTCGTCCACCACCTTTCCGAACGGGATCCGTAAGGGATCCAAGTCTTTACTCTCCAGCCCTCATGCCCCCGTCTCCCCCTCGGCCTGACTC
>NZ_VJZE01000591.1 GCF_009377205.1 Streptomyces phyllanthi | reverse complement strand
GCGTACGAGCGTCGGTGCCGAGCGTACGGACGTCGGTGCCGGGCGTGCCCGCGTCGCTGCCTTGCGTGCCCGCGTCGCTGCCGGCGGTGCCCGCGTCACTTCCGGGCTGGTCGTCGTCGGCAGCCGGTGGGCGTGCGGCCGGGTCGGGTCTGCGGATCTCGAACGGAGCGGCGTCGACCGGCTCGTACCAGTCGAGATCGCCGTCCTCCCGCAGTACGAACACCGAGCCCGGGCGCCTCGGATGCTCGACGACGAAGCGAGGCGTGCCCTCGACGGCGGCGATGGCGCGGGCCTCCTCGACGTGTGCCTGGTCGACCTCCCCGCAATAGGTGACGGACTGGTCGGGGTGCACGAAAGCGGAATGAAAGGCTGTCAAGAGTCCCCCATCAAAGGAAGTTGAGTTGGTGCCGGACATCTTGACCCAGTTCGGCTCGGGGAGACAGGCGTCGGACGAAGCGTCAAACGCACCCCACCGCCCGACCCGGCCTTTATCACCGGACCCGGCGGAATTCCCACACCCATTGTTACCGGCTTGTGACAATCGACCACTCCCCGTGCCGGTGAGACCGCAGTTACATTTGGGGCCATTGAGCCAGGTGCATCAACTGTCCATGAGCCAGGGAGAGTTCAGGGAGCGGGGGGCTCGCGACCGGGGCACCGGATGAGGAGCCGTTCCCCTCGCTCGCGGAACGATCAATTCACCTCGACGGTCCCGGACAAGCGCACGGCTCGACCAAGGAATTCGCCCGCGCCGACATCTCCGCCGTACACGCGGAATATCAACGGAATACGGAATACCAGGGGGAGACGTGCCGGACATTCGATCTGCGCGCAAACGGGCATGGCGAGCGCGGCACACGCTGCGGGCGCGGCAGGGACGACAGACGCCGCCTGCGCGGAAACAGCGACAGAGGCGGCCGTCATGACAGAACCGCTCGTTGTCTTTCCCGACGTCGAACGACTGATCGTCGACCTCATCAAGGACCGAGCGGAACTGGCAGGCGCCCTCGTCGCCGTGACGCCGCCCTCCGGCTTCGACGGATCGCAGCGCGCGGTCCTGGTCTCCCGGGTCGGCGGAGCCTGGATCGAGGACCTCCGGCTGGACAACCCGCTGGTCGACCTGGAGTCCTACGGCCCGGACAAGTCCGCGGCCCACACCCTCTCCCTCGTCGCCCGCGCCCTGGTGCTCCAGCTGCGCGGCGCCACGTACGGCGGAGCCGCGGTGCACGACGTGGTCGAGGAAGACGGGCCCCGCTGGCTCCCCGACTACCGCCATGCGGCCGCCAACCGCTACCTCTCCACCACCCGACTGGTGCTGCGCCCGGCCTGACGCGGAGCGATCGCACCCACGCACGGCAGCAGGCGCACACACCGCAGCACACGGGCACACACCGCAGCAAGCGGGCACGCACTCACAACAAGGAGCAGTGATGGCCGGAACGAACTCCAACGAGATCCGGGTCGCCGGAAGCGGCCGTGTCCTCATCGCGAACCTGGGTACCGCGCCACCCAAGGACACCACCGTCGACTGGGCCGGCTGGAAGGACCTCGGCTACACCACCACCGACGGGGTCAAGATCTCCAAGAAGGACAAACTCGACCCCATCGACACCTGGCAGAGCGTCAGCGCCGCGCGGTTCGTGTACTCGGACCGGGACCTGAGCTTCAAGTTCCAGCTGTTGCAGCTGAACGAGGACACCCTCCCGTTCTTCTTCGGCGGCGGTTCGGTGACGGAGACCGCGACCGGCTCCGGCGTCTACCGGTACGACATGGCGGCCGAGCCGAAGTTCGACGAGCGGATGCTGGGCCTGGAGTTCTCCGACGGCGACCAGGTCAAGTACCGCCTGATCGTCTCTCGGGGCCAGGTCACCGAGACCGAGGAGATCTCTCTCGTCCGCACCGCGCCGGTGAAGCTGGGCGTCACGTTCACCGCCCTCGCCACCAACGACGCCGCCCCGCTGGCCACCTTCCTGATGAAGGACCCCAACTACTCCGCCACGCAGGTGAGCTCCGCGACTCAGTCGAGCTCCGCCGCCTGACCCGGCAGCCCGTGCCGCCCTTCGCCCACCGCACCCAGGAGCCCGACCGACCATGCCCCGTTTCAACGTCAACGCCGCCCGCGCCCAGCGTCTCGAGTCACTCGGGAAGGAATGGGAGTTCGAGGTGGACGAGGACGTCTTCCGCCTCCCCACCGAGTTCCCCCGCAGCATCGCCAAGCAGATTGCCGCCCTCGAGGACAACGACATCGACGGCCTGCTCGCCCTGCTGCTCGGCCCCGACCAGTTCGAACGCTTCTGCAAGCACGACATCAGCGTCCAGGACGTCTCCGCGATCCTGGAGGCGTACGGCAGCGAGACGGGTATGACCCTGGGGGAAGGCTGAGCCTCGGCGCGCTGGTCGACGAGCACGCCGAGGCCCTGGAGGCGGACCTGCTCCGCCACTACGGAGTCGACCTCCTCGACTGGCACCGGGGCCGCCTGACCTCCCGCCGCCTGCGCGTCCTCGTCGAACACCTGCCTGCCGACTCGGCGTTCTCCCGCGCCCTCCACGGCGAACAGGCGGAATGGACGATCACGGACCACCTGCTGGCGGCGGTCGTGGACCAACTGGCCGTGGCCAACTGGATGTTCGCGACGGTGAACCGTGACGAGGACACGGAGCCGGCACCTTACCCGGAGCCGGTGCCGCGGCCGGGGGACGGCGGCGGGCCCGCCTCGACGACACCGGGCACGCCTCTCGGCTCATCGGCCGCGGACGAGAAACGCTCTGCGACACCGGCCGAGATCGTGGCGTTCCTGAACTCACCCGCGTAGGAAGGGCAGCCATGAGCAACACCATCCCTCAATGGTTCTCGGCCTATTCGGTGACCCAGGAGTTCGCCGACGGCATCTGGAAGATGATCAAACCCAGGTGGCTCGCGGAGGAATTCGCGGTCACCGGGGTGAAGCCCGAGGCAACCGGCCTCAACATCGCAGGAAACCTGGCCAAGATCGAAGGAAACGTCTTCACCCTGCAGGCCGATGCGTTCAGGGTCGACGCAGCCATAAGGGACTGGGTTTTCAACCGTGTCGAGACCACCCGCGCGTTGGACGAGCTGCGAGCGTCCCGCATTGTGAACTCGCAGGCCACCAGGGAAAGCATCAAGGAACTGATCGACCCCGTCACCCTGCGCAAGAACATACACACGATGCAGGAACAGCTGAATGTCCAGGTCTCGGAGTTGAGCGATCTACGGAAGGCGATGGATCCGAATCTCCGTCAGGACGTGAGGCGGCTCATCAATGACATGAGCCAGGACACGCTGAACAGGATCCAAGACGCCGTCAAGTCGGCTACCGATCGGGCCAAGGCGCTGACCCAGGAACTGAATCAGTCACTCGATCCTCGCATCGACGCGCTGGAGAGCCGAGCGAGAACCGCCTCCGAAAAACAAGGGGAGCATTCAACGAACCTCAGGACGCTGAAGGATCAGGCGAAGGAGCTCCAGGATCGAGAGAAAGACCTCCGAGAAGCCGTCGTTCAGCTGTCCCGAATACTGCGAGGCGCGAACCCTGATGCGCAGAACTTCGAGAAGCAGCTGAAAGAAATAAGGCGTGGGCTCACCTGATCAGCATCCACAGAAAAGGGGTTGGCCATGAGAACCGCTCTGGTCCAGGCCACCGGCGCGCTCACCCGTTTCCGGACCGCGCTCACCCAGGCGAGCAGCGCCGGGAACCAGTTGCGGACCGCGGCCGGGCAGAGCAGCGCCGAGGTGCAGAAGCTCAAGACGTCCGCCCAGCAGGCGGCCACCGGCGTACAGACCGCCGCGCGCAACGCCGCGACCGGCGGTGGCCTGTTCGGCCGTCTCACCGGCGGGCTGCGCGGTGCGACCACCGCCATGCGGGGCCTGAACACGGCCATGAAGGCCAACATCATGGGCGCCATCATCAGCATCGTCATGCTGCTGGTCACCAAAATCGTCGACATGGCCATGCAGTCCAAAACCGTGCAGGCCGTCATGCAGCGGGTGTTCAAGGCCGTCGGTGACGTCATCAGCCGGACGATGAATTTCGTCAGACCCATCATCGAGCGCTACTGGCCGCGGATCAGCGAAGTCATCATGAAGGCGGTCAATCTCATCTGGACCGGCGTCAAGACGTACTTCACGCTCCTGTGGACCTTCTGGAAAACAGTGTTCGACGCGGTCGTCGCGATCGTCCGCTTCGGCATCAACATGGTCGTCTCCTACATCCAGGGCGTCAAACGCGTCTACACGATCGTCCGGGACGCCTTCACCCAGGCGAAGAACGCGGTCTCCGACCGCATCAGCAGCGTCATCGGATTCGTCAAGGAACTGCCGGGAAAGATCACGAGCCAGCTCTCCGGGCTCGCCGGACGACTCAAAACCATGGGCGGCGACATCATCCAGGGCCTCATCAACGGAATCCGCGACAAAGCCGGAGCCCTCGTCTCCACCGTGAGGAACTTCGTCATCGACAAGATCCCCGGGCCGATCCGCAGCGCCCTCGGCATCTCCTCCCCCTCCAAACTGATGATGGGCTTCGGCCGCGACGTCGGCGAAGGACTCGCACTCGGCATCGAGGGCACCGGCAACCGGGTCTCCGGCGCGGCGGGCCGGCTCGCCACGGCCACCGCTCGCAGCGCCATCGGCCCCGGATACAGCCTCGCCGGGACGGCGGCAAGGTCGGCCCTCCGCCCCGGCGGCGCCACGACCGCCCCCGTCACCGTCAACGTCCACCCC
>NZ_VJZE01000590.1 GCF_009377205.1 Streptomyces phyllanthi | reverse complement strand
CCCGAGAACCCGCAGCCCCCAGAACCCACAGCCCCCGTTTCCAGCGGAGCGCCTACGCTCCGAACGCCTTGTCCTTGCCCTTGACCGGCTTCGCCCCCGCGAGGAGATGCGCCGGCACCAGATCCCGCGCCGGCTCGGTGTAGCCCACGGAAACGATTTTGTCGCCCTGGTACGTGAACGTGGTGAGCGAGGCGAGCGTGCACTGCCGCTTGCGCGGGTCGTGCCACAGCCGCCGCCGCTCGACGTACGACCGCACGATCCAGATCGGCAGCTGATGGCTCACCAGCACGGCCTCGTGCCCCCGCGCGGCGTCCTTCGCCGCGTCGAGCGCCCCCATCATCCGGATGACCTGGTCGATGTACGGCTCGCCCCAGGACGGCCTGAACGGGTTGGTCAGGTGCTTCCAGTTCTCGGGCCGCCGCAGCGCGCCGTCGCCGACGCCGAAGGTCTTGCCCTGGAAGACGTTGTCGGCCTCGATGAGGCGGGCATCGGTGGCGAGGTCCAGCCCGTGCGCCTTGGCGATCGGGGTCGCCGTCTCCTGGGCGCGCTCCAGCGGGGACGCCACGACATGCGTGACGTCCCGGGAGGCGAGGTGCTCGGCGACCCGGTCGGCCATGCGCCGCCCCAGCTCGGAGAGGTGATAGCCGGGCAGCCGGCCGTACAGGATCCCCTCGGGGTTGGCGACCTCGCCGTGCCGCATGACGTGGACGACCGTCACGTCCGTACCGCTCGCGCCACTCGCGCCATTCGTACCGTTCACGCCGCTCATGCGGTGGCCTCAGCGGCGGCGCGGGCGGCGGCGGGCAGGGCGTCGGCGATCCGCTGGACGGCCCGTTCGTCGTGCGCGGTGGACACGAACCACGACTCGAACGACGACGGCGGCAGATAGACGCCCTGCGCCAGCATCGAGTGGAAGAAGGCGTTGAAGCGGAAGGACTCCTGCCCCTTCGCGTCCTCGTAGTTCCGCACCTGCCGGTCGGCGAAGAAGACGGAGAACATGTTGGAGGCGTTCTGCAGCGTGTGCGCGACACCCTCCTTGCCCAGGGCCTCGGTTACGAGTGCCTGGATCTGCTCGGAGACCGCGTTGACCTTCTCGTACGCGGCGTCGTCGAGCAGCCGCAGCTGGGCCAGCCCGGCGGCGGTGGCGACCGGGTTCCCGGAGAGGGTGCCGGCCTGGTAGACGGGCCCGGCGGGAGCGAGGTGAGCCATGACGTCCGCGCGCCCCCCGAAGGCGGCGGCCGGGAACCCGCCCCCCATCACCTTTCCGAACGTCATGAGGTCGGGCCGGACGCCGTCGATCCCGTACCACCCGGCCCGGCTGGTCCGGAACCCGGTCATGACCTCGTCGGAGACATACAGCGCACCGTTCGTACGACACGCGTCCTTGAGCCCCTGGTTGAAACCGGGCAACGGCGGTACGACACCCATGTTCCCGGGCGAGGCCTCGGTGATCACACAGGCGATCTCACCGGGGTGCGCGTGGAAGGCCTCGTGCACGGCCTCGAGATCGTTGTACGGCAGCACGATGGTGTCCCCGGCCTGCGCGCCGGTCACGCCCGGGGTGTCGGGCAGCGCGAAGGTGGCGACCCCACTGCCGGCCGAGGCGAGCAGCGAGTCGACGTGACCGTGGTAACACCCGGCGAACTTGATCACCTTGGTGCGGCCGGTGAACCCGCGGGCGAGCCGGATGGCGGACATGGTGGCCTCGGTGCCACTGGACACGAGCCGCACCTGCTCCAGCGGCTCGACCCGCGCGACCATCTCCTCGGCCAGCGCGACCTCGCCCTCACCGGGCGTACCGAAGGAGGTGCCGCGGGCGACGGCCTGCTGGACGGCGGCGATGACCTCGGGGTGGGAGTGCCCGAGGATCATGGGCCCCCACGAACACACAAGATCGACATATTCCCGCCCGTCGGCATCGGTCAGGTAAGGACCGGTACCGGACACCATGAACCGGGGCGTACCGCCCACGGCACGGAAGGCGCGCACGGGAGAGTTCACACCGCCAGGCGTGACGGCCGACGCACGCTCGAAAAGAGTCTGCGAAACTGGGGCTTCGTACGGATAGCTCACACAGGCCATGGTGTCAGAGCCCCCGAAGATCCTGCGGACAGGTGTTTCAACGCACGTTTCGGCGCGCGGTCCCGGGGGAGGTCACTGACACGATGATCGGGTTGCGCGGCGGGGGCCACGCGTCCTAGAAAAGCAGTCGGGTGGAGATATGCAGCGCGGTGGCGGACTGGGCGAGGGGACCGATGACCTGGGTCCGCGGCGTGCCCGGCGGGGAAGGCACCGGCGCGAGGCGGGGGAACCGACCGAGACACGGGGCGAGGCACGACAGGCGCAGGGCGGCCAGGTTCCGCCGGCCCCTCCCGCACCGGCAGACCCGGTAGGACCCGCGGGCCCGACAGGCCCCGGGGGCCAGACGGGCCCGGGCGGCCACGCGACCCCTGGAAATCACACGGGCCCCGGAGGGCACGGGGGTGGCCCTGGCAACCATGGCGGTCCGCACAGCCCCAGGAACCCACAAGGCCCAGCAGGCCCCACAGCTCCCGCAGGTCCCACAGGGACGGGGCCGCTGAGTCACACCGACGCAACGGGTTCTATGGTTCCCCTTGATCCCTCGATCCCCATGGATCCCACGGACTCGCAGCAGGGCGGTTCCGCTTCCCAGCAGGGCGGTACTGAGCGAATCGACCGACCGGACCGTATGGACGGTAAGGACCGTATGGATCGGATGGATCACATGGATCGCATGGATCAGACCGGCAGGACGAACCGGACGCCTCGGACACCCCGGATGGACCGGATGGACCGGACGGACCACGTGGCCGATCGGCTGCGAGCAGGGAGCAGGAATGGTGGTCGGGTGGGGGTGACGTACAAATACTTCGGCGCGCCCGACGGCGCGACGGCGGCCCGCGTCCCGATCTCGATGCGACCTGAGGAACTCGGCGGCGACGAGCTCGGCATGAACGGCATGTTCACCAAGATCAAGCCGGAGACGATGGCCGCCATGGTGCTGACCGGCATCGAAGGCGTCCCCCTGCACAAGGTGCCCCCGCTCGAACTGGTCGTCCTCCACCCCGACTACGCGGTCGTCAAGCTCCCCATGACGGTCGTCGACCCCCTGCGCGGCATCGGCGAGGAGGCCGTGGGCGCGGCCGCCTTCATCTGGTCCACAGTCCCGGACCGAGGCGGCCCACGGGACGCCTTCAACGTGTACCAGTTGCTGCACGAGTGGCAGGACTTCAGCCACCGCCTGCACGAGGCAGGCCACCAGCCGTACTGCCTGGTGTGGCCCTGACCTGCGATTTCATGGTGTTCGGGCGGGGCTTTCGAGCTCCGCCCTCGTCATGTGCAGGGGTGTGCGTCGCTCCGTGGACCAGAACGGCGCCCGCCCTTGAGGGTCATCCTCAAGGGCGGGCGCCGTACGCCGCGATGTGATGGGGGCACGGCGTACGGCGGTTGGTGCGGGAGGTCAGTCGGTCATGGCGTCGCGGACGAGCGCGGTGTCGACGAACTGCTCGAAGCGGACGATCAGGCTGCCGCGGACGACGAAGTGGTGGGCGACGCGGACGTCCATCGGTTTGCCGGTGGCCTTGTTGACGGCCGTGTAGCGGGCGAGGACGACGACGTTCTCGCCGTCGGCGACGTAGGTGTCGTCGTGGACGACCCAGCCGTCCCAGTCCTGGCCGAGCTTCTCCATCACGTTCGACGTCACGCCCTCGGGGGTGCGGTAGGTGCCCGCGAGGGGGAAGCCGGCCATCTCCGTCCACTCCACGTCCGGGGCGAGGGTGGCTCGCAGCGCCTCCAGATCGCCGGCTGCCGAGGCCAGGTACTGGCGGCGTACGACGTCGGCGGGGGCGGTGGAGGTGGCGAAGTCGGTGCTGCTGTGAGCCATGACGGTCAGCCCCACTTCATCTCGCCCTTGGCGACCTTCGCACCGATCTGCGCGGCGATCAGCATGCCGTTGCCCGGGTAGCGCCCCACGAGTGCCTCGGTCAGCGCGGCGCCGTCGGCGGCCTTGTCGAGTTCCTCCTCGAAGGCGAGCAGGTAGTCGCGGGTCGCGGTGATGGCGGAGGCGTCGGCGGGGGTGCCGGGCAGGCGGTGGCCGGGGACGACCAGCTCCGGCTGCAGGGCGACCATCTCGTCCAGCACATCGATCCAGGCGGCACGGTCACCCGGGGTGGGGGTGTCGGCGACCCAGACGTGCTCCTGCTGGAAGAGCAGGACCCCGCCGAGGAGCGCGCGGTGCTCGGCCTGCCAGAGGTAGTGGCGGTCGGGCAGTCCGGCCGAGCCGCCCTTGAGCTCGAAACGGTGGCCCTCCAGGGTGAGGTCGCCGGTCAGGGGCTCGAGGTCGACCAGGCGCGTGGGCAGGTTCGGACCCAGAGCCGCCCACGCCTTGAGCTTGCCCTCGTAGGAGTGCCTGATGTGCTCGATGACGATCGGGGTGGCGACGAACTTCGCCTCCGGGAAGGCGTCGGCGAGCACTTCGGCGCCGAAGTAGAAGTCGGGGTCGCCGTGGCTGACGAACACCGTGGTCAGCTTCTTGCCCGAGTCGAGGATCTCGGCCGCCAGGCGGTGGCCGTCGGCGCGAGTGAAGGCCGCGTCGACCAGCAGGGCCTCGTTCTCGCCCGTGACGAGGGTGGCGGTCTTGTTCTTGGCTCCGGCGGGGAAGTCCAGGTCGAGGACCTTGAAGGAGAGGGTGCTCATTGTCGGCTCCTTACGGGGAGGGGGACGG
>NZ_VJZE01000058.1 GCF_009377205.1 Streptomyces phyllanthi | reverse complement strand
GGATGAGGATCAGTGCCCCTGTTCCAGGGCGGAACCCCGGATCCGGGTGGGGGCCAGGGGGCCCGCCGCGCGCAGGTGCCGGGCCAGGCGCGCCGGGTCGGTGTCGTCACGGTTCGCCAGCTCGCGGGCGAGCGCGGCGTGCCGGAGCTGCCGGGAGGACGGGGTCTGGGTGCTCAGTACCACGTCGCGGGGCAGCTCGGGCAACCGGTAGCGGCCCGTGCCGCCCGCGCCGGGGTCCGCGTCCCAGACCAGGATCCGGGCGGTGACGGCGGCGTCGATCAGCGGCAGCAGCTGGTCCGGTGCCATGCCCTGGACGTCGGCGAGCAGACCGACGTCCAGCCACTCGCCGTCGGCGGCGGCGTAGGTGAGCAGGGTCCGGGCCTGATCGGGCAGCTCGACCAGCCTCGCGTGGAGGACGCCGCGTACCGCGGCCGGTACCTGTGCCTGCGGCCCGGTGCGCCGGCCGGGTGGGAGTCCGAGCAGTTCGGTCAGGGTGAACGGGTGGCCCTCAGCACGCCGGTGCAGCGCCGCCGCCTCCTCGGGCGACATGTCCTCGCCGTGCGCCGCGAGCAGTTCGGCCACGTCGCCGGCGGTCAGCGGCTCCAGGGTCAGCCACGTCGCGCCGAGCTGGGCCAGCTCCGCGAGCAGCAGGGTGGACGCGGGGCTGTCGCCGTTCCGCAGGGTGCACACGAAGACGACGGGGGCCTCCCGCAGCACCCTGGCGAGCCGCCTCAGCAGGCGGTGGAAACCCTGCGGTGCCTGGTCGAGGTCGTCGACGACACACAGCGTGGGTGCCTGTGTGAGCTCATGGACGACCGTGCCGAGCGGGTCCTCGCGCGCCATCTCGTCCTCGGCGGAGTCCTTGCCGTCCTGCCGCAGCGCGTCCAGGAGCTGGACGGTGGGGCACGTCGGGGAGATCCCGCGGTTCCCGCTGAGCGCCTGACCGGCCCGGGTACGGGCGACGGTGAACCCGGCCGCCGTGGCCCGGGCGGACAGCTCCTCCACCAGCCGGGTCTTGCCGGACCCCTGCTCCCCGCCCACCACGGCCCACCGGGGGCGGCCCGCGGTCGCGGCCGACAGCAGGGCGGTCAGCTGTGCGGTCTCCTCGCGCCGGCCCACGAAGGGGGCGGTGGCCGGGCCGGGGGCCGGGTGCACACACGCGGCGGTGAGGCCGGGACCCGGGGAGAGCGACGTGCCGGACGGGGGCGCGGCGGTGCCGAGAACGGCGGCGTCGTGCCGCAGGATCGCGGTGTGCAGGTCCCTCAGCCGGGGGCTGGGGTCCAGGCCGAGCTCCGTGGCCAGCATGCCGCGGAACCGCTCGTACCGCCGGAGCGCCTCGACGGGCCGCCCGGCCGCGTACAGCGCGCGCATCAGCAGCGCCCAGGACGTCTCACGGAGCGGTGCCTCGAGTACGAGGTCCTCGGCGGCGTCGATCGCCGGTTCCGTCTCGCCCTGCTGGACGAGGATCGCGGCCCGCAGTTCCCTGGCGTCCTGGAGGGCGCCGTCGAGCCGGGCGCGCTCGCGCAGCGCGAAGGCGTGCTCGGTGGCCTCCGCCAGGGCCTCGCCGCGCCACAGGCCGAGCGCCGTGTCGATCTCCTGCCGGGCGACGGGGAGCCGACGGTTCCTCAGGGCTTCGCGGGCCCTGCCCACGGAGCTCTCGAAGAGTGCCGTGTCCCGTGCCGTGCGGGGCACCTTCAGGGCGTAGCCGGACGGGTCGCTGACCAGCAGGGTGGAACGGCCCTGCCGTACCGGGTCGAGGACCGCGCGCAGCCGGCTGACGTGGGCGCGCACGGAGGAGGCGGCACCCGTCGGCCGGAGCGTCGGCCACAGGTCGCGGCAGAGGGTGTCCAGGGAGACGGGGCGGCCGTCCTCGACGAGCAGGCGGACGAGCAGCAGCCGGCGCTGCCGTGGTCCCGGATCGAGGGGAACGTTGCCACGCAGCACCTCGACGGGGCCCAGCACACCGAACCGCATCGCGTGTGCGGGACATGAGTTCAACGGGCGGGCCTCCTGGGGCGTGCGGGGTAGGCGATGAAGTAGAGCGTGATTTCGAGGAGTCGGTTCGTTTTCAGCCATCCGGTTTTCCCTGCCGGTGTCCGCGTGTGGTTCGCGGTGACCCCCCGTTCACTCGGTGTCACCCAGCGCGGTCATCGGCGTGACGCGCGTGGCGCGGCGGGAGGGCAGCAGCCCGGCGAGCGCGGTGAGGGCGGCCAGTGCGGTGAAGACCAGCAGGAGTTGGGCGCCCGGCAGGCGCAGCGGCGCGCCGGTGACGGCGGCGCGGACGAGGAGCCAGGCGTAGGGGACGCCGAGGGCCAGGCCGAGGACGCCGCCGAGGACCCCGTACAGGCCGGCCTCCAGGGTGATGGTCCGGCGCAGTGCGCCCCGGTCCAGGCCCAGGGCGCGCAGCAGCCCGAACTCACGGGTGCGTTCGATCGCGGTCAGGCTGGTGGTGGCGGTGACGCCGACGACGGCGATGAGGACGGTCAGGGCGACGAGCCCGAGCGCGGTGGTGCCCATCAGCCCGAGCGTGTCCTGGTTGCTGTCCCGGGCTTCCGCCAGGACGCTGATGCCGACGTCGTCGGGGTCCGGGACGTGTTCACGGACCGTGTCCTCCAGCGCCCGCTGTGCCGCGCCGCGGGCGGCGAGCCCTTCCGCGGCGGCGTCGGCGAAGATGCCGCTCGCGTTCCCGGAAGCGCCCATCCGGTCGAGATCGGCGGGTACGACGAGGATGTTCGCCTGGCCCGGGCCCTCGCCGGGCAGCGTGGCGGCGACGGTCAGCCGGATGTCGCCGCGGCGACGGGGGTCCCCCCGCTCGGGCGAGGCCGAGGGTGGGGGCGTGAGGGTGAGGCTGTCGCCCGCCCGCACACCCAGGAGGTCGGCCACGTCGGCCGCGACGACCGCGCTGCCCGGGGCAAGGTCCTCCAGGGAGCCGGTGACGGTGTCGATGTACCTGCCCGTGGGCAGGGCGTCCGGATCCAGGTCCGACACCTCGAACTCCGTGCGCGACTCCTCGGGGCCGGCTTCGACCTGGACGGTCCGGTAGCCGGTGACATGGGTGAGCCGCGGTGACGCGGCGAACTGCCGTACGACGGTGGGGTCCAGGCCCTTGTCACCGGCCGCGACCCGGAAGTCGGCGGGGGCTTCGACGGCGTTGGCGCGTGCCGTGTGGCCGGTGAGGCAGGCGACGGCGACGAGGGCTCCGGAGACCAGGGCGACGCCGAGGGCCACGACGACGGAGACGGCGGCGGCACGGCGCGGTGTGCCTCCGACGCCGCTGACGGCCAGTCTGCCGGTGGTGCCCAGCCGGCGCAGCGGCCATCCGGCGACCGCCAGCACGGGACGGACCAGGAGCGGGCCCAGGGTGATGAGCGCCAGGAAGGCGAAGCCAGCGGACGCGACGACGACCATCATGGCCAGGTCGCGGTCGCCGCCGCCCTCTCCGGGGAGCGTGGCGAGTCCGGCTGCCGCGGCGGCGAGGAGGACTCCGGTGGTGAGCCGGGCGGGGTGGAGGCGGTGCCGGGCGGTGACGGTGCTCGCGTCGCGCAGAGCGTGCAGCGGTGACACGCCGGCTGCCGACAGGGCGGGGGCGAGGACCGCGCCGACGGTCACCAGCACGGTTCCCGCGACCACCAGGGCGGCGTACGACAGGGGGTAGCCCGGTGCGGACAGTTCCTGTCCCGTGAGGAGGCGGGCGGCCCGCGGGGCGAGGTGCCCGGCGCCCAGCGCCGACAGCACCCCGAGCGAGCCCGCGACCAGACCCACCAGGGAACCCTCGACGGCGAGTGCCGTCACCAGCCGGCCCTGCGGGGCGCCGATGGCGCGCAGGAGCGCCAACTGCCGTAGCCGCTGGGCGAAGACGATCCGGAAGGCCGAGGTCGCGACCAGGGCCGCGGCCACCACGGCCACGGCCAGGAACACGGCGATGAGCCGGAAGAGCTCCTGGACGTCTCCGCTCAGGGCCTCGCGTGCTTCCTGGGCCCGCACCGTGCTGCCGGACCTGAGCGACGCGGCGGAGGACGCCTTGTCGAGTACGCCGCGCACCTGGTGGGACAGTTCGCTCGCCGGGACGCCGTCCTCGGCGCGGATGTCCACGCGCTGGAAGCCCGGCTGATCCGCGAGGGGCGCGACCAGCGCGTCGGTGGTGTAACCGCCGGCCTGCTGCTCGGCGGTCGCGGTGCTCTTCACCACACCGGTGACGGTGACGGTGACCTTGACTTTCTTCTCCGCGTCCGCGCGGTCGGGGAGGAGCAGGGTCGTGCGGGTGCCGGGGCGGAGCTCCAGTTCCTCGGCGGCCCGGCGGTTGACGGCGATCTCGCCGGCGCGGTCGGGATAGCTTCCCTCGAGGAGCCGGACCTGGGACAGCGGTCCGGTGCCGGGGTCGGCTTGGAGCTTCAGCCAGCGCTCGGAGGGACCGGCGATCGGTGCGCCGGCTTCCACGCGGCCGACGGCCTCGGCCACACCGGGCAACGCGCGGATCCGCTTCAGCGTGGTACCGCTGATGGCGTACGACTCCCCGCCGGGGGCCGCGACCAGGCTCACGGCTTCGGGTGTGCCCCGGAAGCGGTCGAGGATGGTGTTCGTGGTGATCTGCTGGGCCATCACCGTGGCGAAGACCACGAAGGCGGCCACCAGGACCGACATCCCGGTCGTCAGCAGCCGGCCGGGCCGCCTGAGCAGTTCGGCCAGCTGCGATCCCAGGACGCTCGCGCGCCAGGAGGGGATCATCCGGCCCTCCCCACGACCTGCAGCGCACGGGTGACATCGGCGCCGGACGCCGTGTCGACGTCGTCGACGACGCGTCCGTCGGCGAGGACGAGCACGCGGTCGGCACAGGCGGCGGCACGTGGGTCGTGCGTCACCATGACCACGGTCTGGCCGAGGTCGCGCACGGAGCGGCGCAGGAAGTCCAGCACCTCCGTGCCCGACCGAGAGTCCAGGTTGCCGGTGGGCTCGTCGGCGAAGAGCACGACGGGCCGGGCCAGCAGGGCCCGGGCCAGCGCCACGCGCTGCTGCTGGCCGCCGGAGAGTTCGGCGGGCCGGTGGGACAGTCGGTCGCCGATGCCGAGTACGCCGACGAGATGGTCGAGCAGATCCTGGTCCAGGTGCCGGCCGGTCATGGTGACGGGCAGCACGATGTTCTCCAGGGCTGTCAGCTGGGGCAGCAGGTTGAACGACTGGAAGACGAAGCCGACCTTGTCCCGCCGTACGCGGGTCAGCTCCCGGTCGGACAGACCGGTCAGTTCCCTGTCGTCCAGGATCACCTGGCCCGAGGTGGCCGCGTCGAGACCGGCCAGGCAGTGCATCAGCGTCGACTTGCCCGAGCCCGACGGGCCCGCGATCGCCGTGAAACGCGCGCGGGCGAATCCGACGGTCACTCCGTCCAGGGCCCTGATCCGTGTCTCGCCCTGCTGGTAGGTCTTGACGAGTTCCACGGCTGCGGCAATGCACTCGACGCCGGCCGCGAGCAGTTTCGTTCCTTGAGCCGTAGCCATGAGATGAATTCCTCTGCTTACGGCGTGTCAGGAGGAAAGGGGAGGGAATGTGAGCGTGACCAGGGCGTCCGCGCAGTGCTCGTTGGCCTGGTCCGACAGCTGCAGCACCTTCTTGCCGGCCGGGGTTTCCCCGCCCTTCGCCTTCATGGCCGCCAGCCCGTGGTAATTCGAGATTCCGGCGGCGAGGTATCCGTCCTTGAGCTGCGCCCTGCCCTGCTGCGCAGTCTTCTCCCACTTCTCGATACCAGCCCGGTCGCTGGGGATTTCCTTGGCGGAGTCGACGAGTTGCTGGGCAAGGGCGCAGTCGGCCCTGGACGCCTGGCTGGGCTCGTTGTGCTTGTTCCACCAGAATCCGGCCCCGGCCGCGATCACCGCGGAAAGGACCAGTGCGGCAGCGCCGAAAACAAGTGTCTTGGTCCTGCGCGGGCGGGTGACAGCAGTCATGACGACCTCCGAGAAATTCATTCCGAGTTGTTTGTCGACCGTTCGTCGATCAACACGGTTGATTCTCGAAGACCGGGCCGCTCGGCACATCGGTTCAGAACCTGATCTCCGCGCCGCACAACTGCGACCGGAGTCAGAGGACGGGTCTACGACCACAGTCGTAGACCCGTTGCGGCACGGGCCGGCCGACGATCAGCCGGACGGGCTGACGAGGCCCGAGTCGTAGGCGAAGATGACGGCCTGCACGCGGTCGCGCAGGTCCAGCTTCGTCAGGATCTTCCCGAAGTGGGTCTTCACGGTTGCCTCCGCGATGAACAGACGGGAGGCGATCTCGGTGTTGGACAGGCCCTCGGCGACCAGTTCGAGCACTTCTCGTTCGCGCGCGGTCAGCATGTCCAGGCGCTCGTCGTGGCGCGGCGAAGGATCCAGCTTGCCCGCGAACCGGTCCAGCAGTTGGCGGGTGATGCGCGGGGCCACGACGGATTCGCCGCCCGCCACGACACGGATCGCCGTCACGACTTCCTCGGGCGGGGTGTTCTTCAGCAGGAAGCCGCTCGCTCCGGCCTGCAGCGCGGCGAAGGCGTCCTCATCGGTGTCGAAGGTGGTGAGCACCAGCACCCGTGGCGCTTCGGGGAGTCGGCCCAGCCGCCGCGTCGCCTCCACCCCGTCCATGACGGGCATACGGATGTCCATGATGACGACATCGGCCTCGGTACCTGCCAGCAATGTCAGGGCGTCCGCGCCGTTCTCCGCCTCGCCCACGACGTCGATGTCGCTCTGCGCGGCCAGCACCATCGCGAATCCCGCGCGGATCAGCGGCTGGTCGTCCACCACGACCACACGGATCGGCCCGCTCGTCCGGCTCATCACGTCGTCCTCACCGGCAGCTCCGCAGCGACCTGCCATCCTGTGCCCAGGCGCGGTCCGGCGGTGAAACTGCCACCGGACACCTCCAAGCGCTCGCGCATGCCTATGAGACCGTTTCCTCCGCCGGCCCTGTCTGCCGCGGACCCGGAGCCGGCCAGCTTGCCGGCCCCGTCATCGACTACACCGATCAGCACCAGGTCCTCGTCGAACCGCAGGGTGATCGTGACCTCCGCGCCGGGACCGGCGTGCCGCAGCACGTTGGTCAGGCTCTCCTGGACGACCCGCAACACGGTCAGTTCGTCCGCTGTCGACAGCCCGCCTCGTTCACCCTCGACCTCCAGGGCCACCTTCAGCCCCGCGGCGCGGGCACGCTCGGCCACGGTCTCCAGGTCGTCCAGCGAGACCCGGACGCGCCCGGCTCCCGTGTCCGGCTCCTCGCCCTGGCCGGAGGCCCGGCCGCCCCGCAGGACCCGCACGATCCGGTGCATGTCCGCCAGCGCGTCACGCCCCGTGTCGCCGATCGCCTTCAGCGCCGTACCCGCCCTGTCGGGGTCCGACCTGAGGACGTAGCCGGCCCCGTCGGCCTGCAGGATCATCACCGCCAGGCTGTGGGCCACCACATCGTGCAGTTCCCTGGCGATCTCGGCGCGCTCCTCGGCGGCGGCGAGCCGCACCAGGTGCTCGCGCTCCCGTTCGGCGGTGGCGGCCCGCTCTTCCAGGCCGGCCGCGTACAGCCGGCGGGTCCGCAGCACCATGGCGGTGAGCCACAGGGCAGCGCAGAGACCGGCGTAGGCGACCAGGTCGGCAGCGTCCCCCTCCGCATTCCGCGCGCCGGGAAGGCCGACCCCGGACTCCACCGTCACGCCCAGCAGGACGACCGCACCCGCCGCGTAGGTGTGCCACATCGCCCGGGAGTGGGTGACCACCGAGACCATCGCGATGAGCAGCGCCGCGTCGTACGCGGCCGGGGCGGTCGCCAGCATCGGGTCCGGGTACTCCGCCAGCACGTACTGGACCAGCGCGAGCCCCGAGACCACGCCCATCACCGTGAGCGGCCGGCGCCGACGGAAGAGCAGCGCCAGGGCCATCCCCCAGCCGATGAGCTGGTCGTACTCCTCCCCGTAGCGCGAGGTCGCGCCGACCACCAGCGCCGCGAGCGCAATGTCGTACGCCGTGTGAATCCACGGCCATGCCTGTATGCGCCGCAACATGCCGAACAGGGTACGACACCGCTCCGTCCCTCGTGGGAAAGCCAATTCCCGACAACGACCCGACAATTCCTGTGCAACAAACGGGAGTTGGCCGACGAGTCGACCGCTGTACGATCCTCGTTCCTCACATCGGCCACTGATCACCGGTCAGCTCTGACCGGCCGGCCATCACCGATCGCCGGTCAGCGATTCCGGCTCCGGGACCCAGAAGGAACTCATGCGTAAATTGACGTCGGTCGTCGTCAGCACGGTGCTGGCGTTCGCCGGTATCGCGGCGACGGCCAGCACCTCCGCCCAGGCCGCGACAGAAGCGGAGTACGTGGCTCTGGGAGATTCGTACGCGTCCGGAGTCGGCGCGGGTACGTACGACGCCTCCAGCGGCGAGTGCAGGCGGAGCCCGGACAACTACCCGCACCAGTGGGCGGCCGCGAACCCCGAGTACAGGCTCAAGGACGTCACCTGCAGCGGTGCGACCATCGCGGACGTACGCAACGATCAGCTGTCCGCCCTGAGTTCGACGACCAACTTCGTCACCCTCACGGTGGGCGGCAACGACGCCCAGTTCGCGACAGTGGTGGAGGCGTGCCTCACCAAGGACGAAGCCACCTGCTCGTTCGCCACGGGGTGGATGTCGTCCTACGCCAGGAACCAGCTGGTGACGGAGCTCGCCGCGCTCTACAAGGACATCAAGGCCCGTGCGCCCAAGGCCCTGATCCTCGTCCTCGGCTATCCGAGGACGCTCGCCTCGACCGGCTCCTGCGGCGCGATCGACCTCAGCCCCGCCAAGCGCACCGCCATGAACGGACTGGCCGACGCCCTGGCCGAAGGCACCAGGGCCGCGTCGGTCAAGGAGCCCGTCTACTTCCTGGACATGCGCCAGCAGTTCACCGGCCACGAGGCCTGCGGCTCCGACCCGTGGATCAACGGGGTCGATCTGGCCAACCCGACCGCGATCTTCCACCCCAACCTGGCGGGACACACGAAGGGCTACGCCGCGAAGCTCAAGGCCACCTGGGGCTGAGCTGCGCGGTGCAGCCCTTGAGGAACGGGCCGGTCTGCCGGAGTCCGCGCTTCCGGCAGACCGGCCCGCTCAGCGCTCCACGTCAGCGGATCACGGCCTCACTTGCCGTAGTACGCGTTGTGGACCGAGATCGTCGACTTGTTGCCCTTCTTGTCGATGATCTTGGCGCGGAGGGAGACACCCTTTCCCTTCGCCGGGTTCTTGACGGTGATCTTTCCGTTCCTGACCTCGGTCTTCTTCCAGGTCCGGCCGTCGTCGTACGACACGTACACCGTCAGCGACTTGAGGTTGCGACCCCTGGCCGCGCCCTCGACGGTGACCGGGTAGGTGACCGTCTGCCCGGCCTTGACCCGGGTGCTCAGGTCGACGGGTGCCTTGAAGCGGACCGTGGAGACCGGCAGTTCGGTCGGCAGACCGGAGCCGGACGGCTTCTTGGAGCGGAACGTCCAGCTCATGTCGATCCGCGAGGAAGCGGCGTGGATCGTGGCGCTCCGCCCGGCCGTGGCGGTGAGCCTGTACTCGGCTTCGCCGGCCGGGACCTTGAACGGCGCCTTGCTGGTGAGCGGGTCGGTGTTCGAGCCGACCTTCTGCCCGTTCCGGTACAGCGTCGTCTTCACCGAGGTGAGGTCCGAGAAGAGCTCGCGACCCGAGCCGTCGGCGAAGATCGGGAGCCTGCCGTAGATCTTGTTGGCCTCGCGGAAGATGCCGCTCTGGTGGGGGGCCACCCGCGGTGCGAACACGCCCGTGTTGAACGTTGTGCGGTAGGTCTTGCCCGCGGTGAGCTCCTGGTAGCCGCCGGTCTCGGTGAACGCGTCAGCGATCGGGTGTCCTTCCTCGTCCAGCTTCCCCGAATACTGTTCGAAGCTGAAGGCGTAGCCGGCTCCGTTCCCGGTCGACAGGTGCAGCGTGCGGGTGGCGGGCAGCTTCTGCTCGATCGGGGTGTGCAGGCCGTAGTCGATGCTGTTGCCCGCGGTGACGGTCATGTCGAGCGCGCCGGTCTTGCCGGGAGTCGAGGCGCCCAGACTCGCCTTCATGGTGGCGAACTCGCTCGCCTTGTAGTGGTGGACGGGCGCGAAGACCTTCGACACCTGCTTGTTGCCGGCGATGTCGTACTCGGCGCCGGTGCCCTTGCTCCACTGCCCGGACCAGGTCTGGGACAGCCAGGCGTCGGGCAGCGCCGCCCCGACGTGCGCCACGCGGATGTCGGAGAAGGAGGGCATCATCACCATGTCGGCGAGGCTGTTCCGCAGCGGCATGTACCGGTACGCCACCAAGGCGGTCAGCGGCTTGGCCTCGGCGTCGGGCACGGTGATGTCGATCGGCTTGGTCTTGTTCAGGTCGAGGGTGACCGTCATGTTCTTGTCGACCTTCAGCACGGGCTGCACCATCCAGTCGACGCCGCCCGGGGTCGAGTCGAAGTCCTTCGCGCTGAGCGAGTTCAGGACGTACTCGCCCTTGGTGGCGCGGAGGGTGACGCTGTCGTCGGTGGTGGGCTCCAGGTTCATGAAGTTCTCGGCGTCCCACTCGGTCGACCAGAGCCTGACGAGGTGCTTCAGGGACTGGCCGGGGCGCTCGATGTGCTTGATGGTGACGTCGTACGCCTCGCGCTCCCGCTCGACGCCCACCGCGCTGCGCACGGACTGGCCGTCGCCCGTGGCGGTCACGGCCGCCGAGTAGCCGCCGTTGAGCGTGCCGCCCAGCTTCGTGTTCACGGTGACGTCGACCGACGCCGTGCCGCCGGCCGGGACGGTGACCGTCTTCGCGCCGAGGGTGAAGAAGCCCTCCGGGGCCGCCTTGCCCGTGGGGTCGAAGCCCTCGACCGACAGGGACAGCGTGACGTCCTTCGTACCGGAGTTGCGGTACGTCAGCTTCTTGCTGACCGGGGTGTCATCGGTGTGCGGATACAGCTGGACGGGGAAGCCCAGCGAGGTCGGCTCGGCGACCACGGTCTGGTCGAGCGCCTTGTCGACCTGGATACGGCCCGTGCCGCCCTGGAGGGGCGCGTACGTGCCGGCCTTGGCCGAGCCCATGAGCACGGACTTCAACTGGCTGTACTTCCAGTCCGGGTGGGCCTGCTTCAGCAGGGCCGCGGCGCCCGCGACATGCGGGGTCGCCATCGAGGTGCCCGAGATCGACATGTACCCGGCCGGGTTCTCACCGACCTCCTTGGCGATGTCGTTGCCCTTGGCCGAGGCCGCGGTGATCTGCACACCCGGCGCGCTCACGTCCGGCTTCATCCGGCCGTCCACGGTCGGGCCGCGGCTGGAGAACTCCGCGAGCTTGTCGTCGCCGTCCACGGCGCCGACGGTGAGCGCGTTGGCCGCGCTGCCCGGGGAGCCGACGGTCATGACGCCTTTCTTGCCCTCGTTGCCCGCGGCGATCGCGAAGAGGATGCCCTTCTCCTCGGACAGCTTGTTGACCAGCGCCTCCATCGGGTCGACTTCCTCGCTGTCACCGCCGCCCAGGCTCAGGTTCACGATGTCGGCGTTCTGCGCGGCGGCCCACTCCATGCCCGCGATGATCTCGGAGTCGCTGCCCTCGCCCTCGTCGTTGAGGACCTTGCCGTTGAGGATCTTCGCGCCGGGCGCGACGCCCTTGTACTTGCCGCCCGACTTGGCGCCGGTGCCGGCGATGGTGGACGCGACGTGCGTGCCGTGGCCGACGCGGTCGCCGGTCGTGCGGGCGTTGGTGAAGTTCTTGGAGGCGATCACCTGGTCCTTGAGGTCCGCGTGGGCGGTGTCGATGCCCGTGTCCAGGACGGCGACCTTGACGCCCTTGCCGTCGTAGCCCTTCGCCCAGAGCTTGGGCGCGCCGATCTGCGGCACGGACTTGTCGAGGGCGGCCTTGCGGACGCCGTCGAGCCAGATGCGGGAGACACCCGAGGCGACGGTCCCGTCGTCGGTGAGGGCGTCCCACAACTCGGGCGTGTCCTTGGCGGGCGCCTGGACGGCGTCCAGGTTCAGGGTCTTGAAGGTACGGCTGAGGGTGCCCGAGTCCCGGACGTCCGCCTTCGCGGTGCGTGCCGTGCCCTTGTAGCCGACGATGACCTTCACACCGTCGCGCTGGTTCCTGCGGTTGGCCGCCTTGCTGAGCTCGGTGACGTCGAAGAGCCGCTGGTCGAGCCTGCCGCTCGCGATCATCCCGGCCGCGTCCACCGGTATGACGAGGGTGTGGCCGTCGACCTCCCGTATCTGCACGGGGACCCGCTCGCGGCCCTTGGCCCGATCCATGCCGGTGACCCGGCCCTTGGCGTCGACGATGACACGGTCACCGGTGACGAGGGTGATGCGGTGCTTGCCGACGGTTTCCATGACCTTGGCGGCCTGTACCGGGGTCGGCACGGGTGTCGCCTGTGCCGAGCCGGTCAGTCCCGTGGCGAGGACCGCCGCCACCGTCGCCGCGGCCGTGGCCGCGCATGTCGCTTTCACTCTTCTGCGCAAAGTTCCCCCAGTGCTGGAGTGCCGGGTGGCAGTTGACGCGAGTGACGGTAGGGACACGGCCGCACAGCTGTTCGTCAGCTGTGCGGCAACGGCGTATCGATGTCGATGACACTTCGACGGGCGGCTGTTACATGCGCAGGTCAGGCAGTGGGTCCCGGGTAACGGCGGCGGAAAGGGCCTTGGCGGCCGCCCGCACGGCGACCGGTGTGCCGCACGGCCGGCCCTGCGGCGTCCCAGGTCAGCACGGTGACGGGACATACCGGGTCAGGAGGGTCCCGACGCCGCCGACGGCCCTGACCGACCGGGATCGACCGCACGTACCATGTCCGTCCGTGTGTTCCCGGGCCGGCGGAAGGAGCAGGGAATGCGGCTTCGTCGCCTAGCGCCGCTCGCCGCGCTCGCCGTCTGCCTGACCGGGTGCGGCGGGGTGGACACCGGCGTCCAGGTGGAGGGCAAGGCGGTGACGGAGGTCCCCTGGACGGGGCCGGTGTACATGACGGACTTCTACGGCCGGTCCTGGCGGCGTCCGAAGGAGGTCTCCCCGACCGGGCGCATCTCCCTGGACAAGCTGACGTGGCGGGACTGGGGCAAGTCCCGGGCGCGGGCCACCGGCGAGGCGACGGACCTGACCTGTCTGTCCGGCTGCCCCGACGGTGTCGACGACCCTCCGAGCCTGCGGGTCGAGGTCGTCCTGAGCGGTCTGGTCAGGCGCGGGGACGTGTCGTACTACAGCAATGTGGCCATCACGCCCGTACGTCCCCCCGCACCGTTCTGGATGACCGGCTACGAGAGTACGGAACTGGACGTACCGGATGCCTGAGAACGGCACGGGAGAGGACCGTCGGAGAGGGAACGCGATGCACGCTGCTCTGGATGTCCTGCTGGTCGAGGACGACGAGTTGATCCGGGAGGCCACGCGGCTCACCCTGGAGGAGCGCGGCTACCGGGTGCGGACCGCGGCCGACGGGGTGACCGGGCTCGCGCTGTTCCGGGAACGCCACCCGGACGTGGCCGTCCTCGACATCATGCTGCCCGGCCTCAACGGGGTGAGCCTGGCCGGCCGCATCCGCGAGGAGTCGGGAGTGCCGGTGCTGCTGATCTCGGCCCGCAACGACCCGGTGGACGTGGTGATGGGCCTGGAGGCGGGCGCCGACGACTACGTCACCAAGCCCTTCGACGGCCCCGTCCTCGTGGCCCGGATCCGCTCCCTGCTGCGCCGCGCCGCAGCCGCCGAGCAGCCGGCCGGGGAGCCGGGTCTGCGCTTCGGGGACCTGGTCTTCTGCCCGGTGTCCCTGACCGCGCACCGGGACGGAAAGCCGCTCGCGCTGACCACCACCGAGCTGAAACTGCTGAGCGAGTTCGCCGCCGCGCCGGGGACCGTGCTCTCCCGGGACCTGCTCCTGGAGCGGGTCTGGGACTACGCCTGGTCCGGTGACACCCGGGTGGTGGACGTCCATGTACAGCGACTGCGGACCAAGATCGGCCGGGAGCGGATCGAGACGGTGCGCGGCTTCGGCTACAAGCTGCGCCCGTGAGATCGCCCGTACCGCGCCGGTGGTCGCGCCGGCCCGCCCTGAACGTGGGAGCGAAGGTCGCCCTGGCCGTCGCCGCCGCCCTGTGCGTGGCGGGTTCGACCGGAGTGCTGGTGCACCGGATCACCGCCGCCGACCAGTTGGCCACCGCCCGCTCCGACCTGGACCAGGAGCTGCGGAGCGCCGCCGCCGACCTCACTGACGGACGCGAGTCGCGCGCCAGGATCGACCCTGCCGATCTGCCCGGCCCGGTGGCCCGGGCCGTACGCGACGACGTCCGCGTGACCTACCTGCAGGACGGCGGTGAGCACGCGGTGCTGTGGGCGGCGTCCCGGGTCTCGGACCGGAGGGTGCTGGCCGTCTCCCGCCCGTACACCCCCGAGGAACAGGCCCTGGCCTCGCTCGACCGGACGCTGCTCGTCACGGGCGTGGTCGCCACGGTGCTGGTGTCCCTGGCGGGCCTGCTGCTGGGGGTGCGGATGGGGCGCCGGGCCACGGCCGCCGCGCGGACGGCGGAGCGCATCGCCGACGGCGACCTCGACGCCCGGGTCCGCCCTGACGGCCGGGACGAGATCGCCCGGCTCGCCGCCTCCGTCAACGCCATGGCGGACGCGCTCGGTGCCCGTCTGGAGGCCGAGCGGCGGGTGACCGCCGATATCGCGCACGAGCTGCGTACGCCGGTCGCGGGCATGTCGACGGCGGTCGGCCTGCTGCCGCCCGGCCGGGCGTCGGAGCTGGTGGCGGGAAGCGTGCGCAAGCTGCGCGGGCTGGTCGAGGACGTGCTGGAGGTGGCCCGCCTCGACTCCCAGGTGGCGGCCGTGGACACCGAGCAGCGCGAGGTGAGCGCGATGACCCGGCGTGCGGTGGCCGGACTCGATGACGCACGGGTGCAGGTGCGGGTCATGGCGGACGCGGTCGTGGCGACCGATCCGCGCCGCGTCGAACGCATCCTGGCCAACCTGGCCGCCAACGCCCTGCGGCACGGTGCCCCGCCCGTGGAGGTGGCGGCCGACGGTCCGGTCGTCCGGGTTCGCGACCACGGCCCCGGGTTCCCGCCCGATCTGCTCGCCGTGCTGCACACCTCCGGCCCCCAGCGGTTCCGCACGGGATCCCGGACCGGCGGCACCGGACTGGGCCTGACCATCGCGACCGGCCAGGCCCGCCTGCTCGGCGCCCGCCTGACCTTCCGCAACCATCCGGACGGGGGCGCGGAGGCGGAGCTGCGGCTGCCGACGGGGTGACCTGCCGGCGGAGTGACCTGCCGGCGGGTGACCTGCCGGCGGGTGACCGGGATGCCCGGGACGTCGTACGGAGACCGGTTCGGCGGGTGGACGCCGTGGCATCCACCCGCCGAGGGCCGTAACACACTGCGGTCGGACCTGGTCACCGCCCAGACCTAGCCACCGCTGCGGTAGACCGCGATCTCGGTCATCGTCGGGGTGTACTGCTCCGTCGCGATCTGCCCGGTGAGCGCCACCCGGAGCCGGGAGGTCGTGACACTGCCGAAGCCGGTCACGGTGAGGTCGTGCCCGATGCCGGTGTCGCGGCTCGCGAAGGTCACCCACTGGCCGGCCCCGGGATCCCAGCGCTGGAGCGCGAAGGACTGGACCCGTGGGTTGGTGCCCGAGTCGGTGTACTCGTCCAGATAGACCTCGTCGAAGGTGGTGTCCGCGCCGAAGTCGATGTCGAGCGTGATCGGGTAGGCCGCGTCGTCGGCCGCGGCCCAGCGGGTCGTGAGGTCGCCGTCGGTCAGCCTGTCCGCGGTGAGCGTCCCGTTCGCCCCGGAATGGGTCGAGCTCGCGGTGACCGGTTTGCCGAGCGCCAGGTCGACCCGGTTGTCCACCTCCTCCTCGATGGGATCGTCGTCGACCGGGTCGCCGACCTTCGGGCCGACCTTCGTCTCGGCCATGCCGATGTCCGGTGCGTCGCCGTAGTAGATGTGCGTGCCCAGGAAGTCCTTCGTGCCCAGGTGCGGGTTGTACCGGCCGGCGTCGACGAGGGGCGAGTCCTCGCGCAGCGCGAAGTGCGCCGCTGCCTTCCGGATCTGCCGCACACCCGCCCCGGTGACGTACTCCGCGGGGTCACCGACGAACCGCGGGTTGGCCCGGGAGCCCTTCGGGTCGGCCGGTTCCTGGCTGGAGTGGGTGCCACTCGCCTCGTAGTAGTCGTTGTTCGAGAACACGGCCTGCCGCAGGGCGCCGGTCCGCCGGTACCAGGGCGTCTCGGTGGTCTTCGAGGTGTTGTGGAAGATGTTGTTGAGGAAGTAGACGCGGCTCAGGAACGTCTCGTCGTGGACGTAGTCGAGGTCCGCGCCGTCGTAGACGAAGGTGTTGTTCGTGAAGTACGTCGGCGAGTAGTTCGTCGACAGCATGTTCTTCACGAGTACGCCGTTGTCGTTGACGCTCAGGTTGTAGCGGGCCACCGAGTTCGAGCTGTTGCCCATGTAGGCCATCCAGCCCGCCGCGTTGTCGTGCGAGTAGTTGAACTGGTACGTGACGTTGAAGTTCGTGTACTCGAGGTCCCAGGGCGTGCCGTCGTACTCGTTGTTCGGGCCGCCGTAGACCTCGTTGAACTGCATGACCGAGTCGGCGCCGGCCCACAGGTACAGCCCGCAGGACACTGCGTCGTAGCGCTTCAGGTACCCGTTCACCTCGTTGTACTCGACCGTCATGTTCTTGGTGTTGGCGAGCTGGATCGCGCCCTGGCCGATGTTCTCGGCGTAGTTGTGGCCGATGTAGACGTCACGGCTGTACAGGTCGCGGGTACGCACCCACAGCTGTTCCCAGCCCTCGTGCCACTTGCCGTTCTCGTCGTACTGGCCGGAGTCGGCCGAGCGGTCGTAGAACCAGTTGAACGCGAACTGGACGGCGTGCAGTTCGACGTTCTCGAAGGTGTTGTTCTCGATCCGGACGTTCTTGAAGTAGTAGCCGCCGGTGGCGTAGTCCTTGTAGCTGCGGTTGCCGAAGACCTGGAAGTCGATGCCGCCGTAGTGGATCTTCTGCCAGTAGCTCGGGCCGTCGATGTGGTGGACGTATACGTCCGAGATGCGGAAGTGGTCCATGATGCTGTCCTCGCCGCTCTTCAGCAGGTCGGCGTTGATCGACACCATGATTCCGTCGCGGACGTACGTTCCCTGGGTGATGTTGGTCGCGAAGTCGTCGTCGTTGGACAGCTCGACGTTGTTGATGTCCCAGTACTGCTGGTTGCGCAGCACGATGGAGCCGGTCAGGCCCACCGTGGCCGGGTTCTTCGTGCCGTCCGCGTTGAACGGGTTCGGCACGTTGCCGTTCGTCGCGATGTACGGCCGGCCGGCGTTCGGGTCGCCGTACGCCGAGATGGTGATCGGCCTGCCCGCGCTGCCCGAGCCCTTCGGCCACAGCTGCTCGTCCTGCCACTGCTCACCGGCCTTGAGCAGGATGCGGTCGCCGGGCCGGAACGTCGTGGCATTCGCCTTGGCCAGGGTGCGCCAGGCGGTGTTCGGCGAGGTCCCGGACGCGGTGTCGCGACCGCCCGTGGCGTCGATGAAGTAGTCCTTGCCGCCGGTCCTGTTCGGTGTGTTGCCCGGCCAGGACGCCTTGGCGGCCACGGGGGAGGCAGGCGCGCCGTCCGGGACCGCGGCGGCGTGCGCGGCGGGAACGAGCGAGCCGACGAGCAGCGCTGCGAGCAGGGCGACGAAGCCCGCGTACAGCCTCCGCAGGAAGGGTGGTCCGGTATCGACGGGTCTCATGGGGACAGGTCTCACTGCTGCACATCCTCTGCGTTGATGGCGTCCACCGCCGAGGTGTTGACATCGATATCGCCGTTGTCGACCCGGCGCTGGAGGTACTGGTCGAACTTCTCCTCGACGAGGGACTGCCGGATCCGCCGGGCGTAGTCGGCGAACGCCTTGTCCTCGTCGACGCTTCTGCTGTCGAGCTCGTAGTAGGTGATCTGGCCGGTGCCCTTGACGGGGGCGGAGATCCGGCCCGGCGCGAGCGTGCCGAGTACCGCCATGAGGTCCCGGTCGTGGGTGTTCAGCCCGCCCGAACCACTGCCCTTGTACGTACCGTGCGTGAGCCTGGCACCGGGCTCCCGGTCGGCGACGTCCGCGAGGCTCCCGGCGGCGGCCACCCGCCGCTGGAGGCGGGCCGCGTGGTCCGAGGAGGCGCCGACGGGCACCGGCACGACGAGCTGCGCGTACTCGTACGTGGTCGCGCTCGCACTCCAGTCGTCCCGGTCGGCCTCGAAAGCGCGCCGGACCTCGGCGTCGGTGACCCGGAGCGGCGCGTCCGCGCCCGCAGCGAGCCGCTTCCTCAGGCCCGTGGTGAGCTCGGTGAGCCGGTGTGTGTAGTACTCCTCGGGGGAGAACCGCGCCACGCCGTAGACGGTCCGGCCCTCGGCTACGGCCTTGGCACGGGACTCGTTCTCCTGAGCCAGCTCGGCGAGGAAGTCCGCGTGGTCCACCGAGTCGACGAGCCCCTGCTCCTTGGCGAGGATCAGTGTGGTCTTGTCCTGCCGGATCTCGTCGAGCGCCCGGGTCTCCAGCCGCTGGAGCGCGGTCCTGTCGCCGGCCTTCGCGTTCCAGTCGACCGTGCCCGTCAGGCGGTACTTGTTGCGCAGCTCGTTCTGCACGGTCGGCGCCAGCCGCCTCATGTGGAAGAGCAGTTCGTCGCGGGTCACGGGGTGCCCGTCGACGGAGGCCACGTCGGTCTCGGTGGTGCGGTGGCCGAGCGTCGTCACCGCGGTGACGACCAGCGCGGCGACGACGAGGCACACACCGGCGAACACGGCGACGGCACGGCGCGACGGTCTGCGGGAAGTGCCCTGCACACGTGCGGAGTCCGGCCCGCGCGGGGTGCTCGCCGTGCGCGGTCTGCCCGGCTTGCGCGAGGTGCCCTGCCTGTGGGAGTCGCCCTGCCTGCGGGAGTCGCTCGGTCTGCGGGAGCTGCTCGGCTTGCGGGAGCCGCCCGGCTTGCGCGAGGTGCCCTGCCCGGTCGAGGTGCCCTTCACGAGGCCGCCCCGATCGCCGCCCCGATCGCCGCCACGCGCGCCACGACGGGCGTGTCCCGCGCCTGGGACACCTCGACCAGCACGGCGTCGGCCTCGACCGGCGCGAACGTCAGGATGCGCTGGTACCCCACCGCGTTCGCCTCGGCGAGCGTCGTCCACCGCCCGTCCCGGCGGCCCCGGACGACGACCTGCTCGATGCGCTGCCCCTGCGTGATGTCCTCGCCCAGGACGACCGCGGCGACCGGGCGGGTCCCGGCCGCGAAGGCGAGGGTCACGGCGGGCAGGGGATCCGTGTCGTCCGGCCGCCACGGCGTGCGCCCAGGGGCAGGCCCGGGCCACGCGCTCGCGACGTCGCCCGGGCTACCGGACGAGACCGTCACGGTCGCCGCCTCGATCCGCCGCGCCCGGAAGTCCTCGATACGCCGACCCAGTTGCCCGAGGACCGCCACGTCGGTGTCCCGCAGGCGCCCGTCCCGGGCCGGCGGGACGTTGAGCAGGAAGCAGGAGTTGCCGCCGACGGCGCGCAGGTAGATGGTGAACAGCTCGTCCACGGAGCGGACTTCGGCGTCCTCGGCCGCGTGGTGGAACCAGCCGGGGCGGATCGAGGTGTTGACCTCGGCCGGATACCAGACCAGGTCGTCCTCGTACCCGGCCAGCGCGGCGCGGCTGCCGAGGTCGCGGTCGTCGCTGCGCACGAGCCGGGCGAAGCCCGCGTCGTCCGCCTTCTGCGAGCGGTCGGCGGTCCGCTCGGCGTCCTGCAGGGCGCGCGGCACCACGCTCCACTCGTCTGGGCGGGTGTCCCCGGCCTCGTTGCCGCACCAGCGGACATCGGGGCCGCACACGCTGATGACCGCGTCCGGCTGCAACGCACGGACCACCGCGTAGTACCGCTCCCAGTCGTACGTCTGGACCTTGCCGTTCGGCCCCTCGCCGTTCGCTCCGTCCAGCCAGACCGAGAACACCGGTCCGTACCGGGTGAGGAGTTCGGTGAGCTGGGCGACGTAGAAGTCGTTGTACGCGGTCCCGGAGCCGTAGGACGCCTCGGTGCGGTCCCACGGGGAGAGGTAGACCCCGAACCGCAGGCCGTGCCGCCGGGCCGCGTCGGCGACCTCCGCGACCACGTCGCCCCGGCCGCCCCGCCACGGCGACGAGGCGACCGAGTACGTCGTGACGTCGCTCGGCCACAGACAGAACCCGTCGTGGTGCTTGCAGGTGAGGATCACACCGGTCATCCCGGCGCTCTTGAGTGCCGCGACCCACTGGTCGGCGTCGAGCCCCGCCGGGTCGAAGGCGGCGGGGTCGTCGTGTCCCTCGCCCCACTCGCGGTCCGTCATGGTGTTCATCCCGAAGTGGACGAATCCGTAGAACTCCATGGCCTGCCAGGCGAGTTGGCGTTCACTCGGCCGTACCCGGGCGATGGCGGGCAGCGCCGTACGCGTCGATTCCTTCAAGTCGGTGTCCTTCCAGTGATGCCGCGAGCGTCGGGCACGGCATCCGGCGGAGTGAAGGGCTGACTGGGATCGCTGGTTGTTACGGTGGCACCGATAACATGAAGACTTACGGTGGCACCGATGCGCATGCAGGCGCAAGGGGCCCACAAGAGGCTTTTGCGTGAAGGGCCGACGTGTGGCTCAGAGGGAACGCGACCCGGGAACGCGACCCGGGGGCGCGGCTCTCAGGGGGAGCGCGATCCGGGGGAGCGCGGCTCAGAGGGAACGAGGCTCAGAGGGAACGCGGCGGTGCCGTGGAGGCGCGTACCGACAGTGTCGCGGTGGCGACGGACTCGTCGACGTCGGCGTCGTCGCTCCGCAGCAGCAACGCGACGGCCGCCGCGCCGTAGCGGTAGAAGTCCTGCCGGACGGTCGTCAGCGGCGGAGAGCCGTAGGCCGCCAGGGCGATGTCGTCGACGCTCACGATGGAGACGTCGCCGGGCACCGACCGCCCGCGCTCGCGCAGGGCGCGGATCACGCCGAAGGCCATCTCGTCGCTGGCGACGAAGACCGCGGTCACGTCCGGGATCATCGCGATGATCTGCCCCCGCCGGTATCCCGAGTCGGGCGACCAGTCGCCCTCCAGGGGCGGCGGCGCCTCGATCCCGGCCGCGGCCAGGCACTCCTGCCAGCCCTGCCGTCTCTGTCGCGCCTCGATCCACTCGTCGGGCCCGGAGATGTGCCAGACCTGGCGGTGCCCCAGGTCGAGCAGGTGCTGCGTGGCGATACGGCCCGCCTCCCGCTGGTCTATCCCGAGTACGCGGGCGCCCGCCGTCCGTGAGCCGTCGAGGGTGACGGTCGGGATGTCGCGGGTGATGTCCTCCATCTTCGGGGTCACGGAGATGAGCGGTACGGCGATGACGAAGCCGTCGACGCCCTGGCCGGCGAGCTTGGACAGGGCCCGCTCCATCAGGCCGGTGTCGAGCGCGGCGATGGTCGCGATGTTCACCGCGTACCCGGCCTCGCCGGCGGCCGCCTCGACACCGGCGGTCACCGCCGAGCGCGAGTAGTACCCGCCGGACGCCAGCAGCACGAGCCCGATGGTGTGGCTGCGCCCGGAGGAGAGCGCCCGGGCGGCGCTGTTGAACCGGTAGCCGACCTGTTCCACGGCGGCGAGCACGCGCCTTCTGGTCTCGGGGTTGACGTTGGGCGAGTCGCGGAGCGCGCGCGAGACGGTCTGCGCCGACACCCCGGCGGTCCGGGCCACGTCGGCCATGCTCGGCTGTTTCGGCCTCGCGGTGCCCTCGGTCATGGCGCTCCTCTCCCGCGGCCTACGCCCCCGTATGCCGTGGCCGTCCCCCGATCCTAGCGAACCTTGTTAGGCATGGCATCGGTAACATGCGCTCATATCGTGACTGCGTCGCCCACGACACCCCCTGTCCGGGCGGAGATCAGCACCTGCTCGGTGGCCCTGCGTTCCAGGCCCCCTCGGCTGCCGTCGCCTCCGCCCGGCCGGCCTCCCCGATCCGGTAGTCGGCCGTCGTCGCGCTGTGGGTGCCGGGCGCTGCGACGCGCTATGCGCTCGCGTCCACCGATCGCTGGACCCGGTGATGCCGGCGGCGGTCGGTCGGCCGGCGCGTAGGGTGCCCGGGTGATCGAGGTACCGGAGGCGTTCGCGCGGAGCACCGTCGAGCGCGAAGGGGAGGCCGGGGCGGCGTGGCTCGGTGAACTGGCCGGGATCGTGGAGGAGCTGCTGGGGCGCTGGGAGTGCGTGCCGGACGGGGAGGTCACGCACGGGGGCGTCGGGATCGTCGTCCCGGTGCGGCGGCGGGGCGAGGGCGCCGCCGTGCTGAAGGTGTCGTTTCCGCACCCCGGCAACGTCCACGAGCCGGACGCCTTCGCGGCGTGGGGCGGGCGTGGAGCGGTCCTGCTGTACGGGCGTGACGACCAGCGGTTCGCGATGCTGCTCGAACGGGTCCGGACGTCGACCCTGGCCGAGGTCGAGGACGGCGACGAGGTGGTGACGGTCGCGGGGCGGATCGGCCGCCGGCTGGCCGTCCCCGCACCGCCGGGTCTGCCCCGGCTGAGGGAGCGGGCCGATGCCTGGGAGGAGCAGCTGCGCGAGGACGCCGGGGAGCTGACGCACGCACTGCCGTGCCACGTGGTGGACGCCGCCGTGGCGACCGTCCGGGAGCTGGGCCGCGTCCAGCCGGACACCCTCGTCCACGGCGACCTCCACGCCAGGAACATCCTGCGCGCCGATCGAGAGCCCTGGCTGGCCGTCGACCCCAAGGGATACGCGGGCGACCCCGCCTACGACGGCGGCACGCTGCTCAAGTCGCGCGCGTTGACGCTCCTCGGGGCGGACGACCTGCGCAAGGCGGTCCATCGCGTTCTGGACGTCTTCGCCGAGGCCGCGGAGGTCGATCGCGAACGTGCCCGGCGCTGGGCCCAGTTCCATGCCGTCCAGGCCGCGTTCTGGGCTCGCCGCCACGGGTTCCGCATCGCCCGCGGCGGACCACGGCTGGACCGGCTCACCGAATTCGTCGACCACTTGGCCGAGTTGCTCACCGAACGCCGGTAGGTCGTGATCCCGCCGGCCGGGGCGGGCGGTGACGGGAGCCACCGGACCGTTCACAACCCCGACCGGGGAGCAGCGCCTCCCGCCCCAGGAGACCGGCAGGGGCCTGCCAGGTTCTGATCCGAATGATCAGGTCCAGGACAACCTTTAGGCTGCTGCCGTTGGCCGGCTCATCGGCTCGGGGGATCACAGGACCAGGGGGCAAGGACCGATGCACCACGCGACTGAGGCGTTCCAGCCACTGCAGGCGGACGATCCGCCCCTGGTGGCCGGATACCGCCTCGCGGCCCGGCTCGGCGCGGGAGGCATGGGCCGGGTCTACCTGTCGCACACGCAGGGTGGCCGGCCGGTGGCGATCAAGGTGGTACGGCCGGAGCTGGCCGACGACCCGGACTTCCGGCGGCGGTTCGGCCGGGAGATAAGGGCGGCCCGACGGGTCCGGGGCGCGTACACCGCCGAGCTGATCGACGCCGACGCGGACGGGGTACCGCCCTGGCTGGCCACGCTGTACGTGCCCGGGCCCTCCCTGTCGGAGGCCGTCGCCCGGCGCGGTCCGCTGCCGGAGCAGGCGGTGTTATGGCTGATGGCCGGTGTCGCCGAGGCGCTGCAGGCCATCCACGGTGCGGGAATCGTGCACCGGGACCTGAAGCCGTCGAACGTGCTGCTGGCCGCCGACGGGCCGCGGGTGATCGACTTCGGTATCTCGCTGGCCGCTGACATCACCTCGCACACAGCCACTGGCGCCACCGTGGGCACGCCCCAGTTCATGGCTCCCGAGCAGGCGTCCGCGGGTGAGGTCACCGCGGCGACCGATGTCTTCGCGCTCGGCCAGACAGCGGCGTTCGCGGCGCTGGGCGAGCCGCTGTACGGGGACGGTCCTCCGGCCGGCGTGCTGTACCGGATCGTGCACTCGGAACCCGACCTGTCCCCTCTGCCCCCGCAGCTCCGTCCACTGCTCGCCCGGTGCCTGGCAGCCCGTCCGGAGGAGCGGGCCACCCCTGCCGAGATCGTCGAGTGGTGCCGGCAGCGACTGGGCCCGGACGCCGACGCGGGCGCGGGGCCGGCCGTCTGGCAGGAGGTCACGGGGCCGGAGGTGACGGTTCCGTCTCCGGTCCCCGATCCCGTCCCGGTGCACACCCTGCCGTTGCCCACGCTGCCGCGGCAGGCGGCGGCGCCGGACGAGCGGCGGGCCCGCCGGAGACGCCCCGCGCTGATCACGGCCGCCGCCGTGACGGCGGGCGCGCTGCTGACGGGCCTGGTGTGGACGGTCCTGGACGTGGCGGAACGGCTCCGCGACCGGGACACGGCCACATCCTCGACGCCCGGACCGACAGCGTCCGGACGGTCGTCGACGTCCTCGTCGGCATCCACACCGGCCTCAGGGGCTGATGGCCGGACACCAGATGCGTCGCGCTCCTCCTCGACCGCGCCCGGGGCGCCGCAAGCCGTCGCGTACCCCCTCCAGTGGCTGGACGCGAAGAACTCACTGGGCATCAAGGAGCCGGTCAGGCGCAAGGACCGCAAGGGGGACATCCGCTTCGTCTGCGAGGAGGCCGGCTGCGCGCTGGAGAGCGACACCAGCGTGATCACCATGCTGTACGGCAAGCCGGGCGCCACCTTCGACTCGTGCCGTACCGCCCTCACCGGAGCCAAGGACCGCGACCTCCCGCTGGCCGCGGCGGCGGCCGGCAGCGAGATCTGTGTCAAGCACCCCTCCGGAGACATCGCGCTGCTCGTGATCCAGGTGAAGTCGACCGCGCTGCCGGACATCGGCTTCGTGACCGCGGACATGACGGTCTGGCGGGCGGGCTAGCGCGGTCGTCCCCCCTCATCAGCGGAGCGAGTGGCGCCACCCGCCGCGGGCGGTGCCTCCTGACGGCCGCTGGGCGAGGTGGCGCCGGATGTGGCCGACGGCTTCGCAGCCGTCCCGTCCCCTACGGTGCTCCGGTCCCGCGCGTGCCCGTCACCCGTCCTTCTTCCTGCGGAGCGCCTGCGGCTTGTGTACGGCCCTGCGCCCGGACTTCTCGCTGCGGACCTGGTACTGCGGGTCCTGGTCGGAGGCGTCGACGGTACGTCCGGCCGCCTCGGTCCTCTCGGTGATCTTCTTCTCGACCTCGCCCGTGGTTTCGGCCCCGTGGCTCTTCCACGACACTCGGTCGCCCTTGCGCGGTTGCTGCTTTCCGGACACGAGGCACCTCCGTCGCTCACCTCGCGAGTTCCAGGGCAACCGTGCGGAAACGCACGCCGCCAAGGCAAGCCCCGTCGACGGCGAGCGCATCCTCAGGAGTAGAAGCCGACCCAGTACTGATCAGGGCCGCACGCGAAGTCATTCGGACGCTCCGCCCTCAGCACCTCGTACCGGGCAGCGAAAACGTCCAGGGCCTCATGGAGCGAGCAACCGAGGTGCTCACGCAGCGTCTGAAGGCCGCGGATGATCTGCTTGGCGAGGATCTGGTCGTCGGCGACGTCGACTGCGGCACCATCGGTCATGGTGCTGATCGAAGCCGATCAGCACATCCATCGCAACAAGGTTTGCCGACGTCGGTCGGCTCCGTCGTACGACGCCGCCGAGGCTGCCTCGTCATCCCAACAGGGCGTCACAGGCAAGGAGTTGAACATGAGCACACCGGACGCGCAGGACACGGCCAGGAGACTGCGGGCGATCAGTGACGAGCTGTCGGACCGTTTCTACGAGCGGGACGACGTGGTGCGGACGCTGGTCGTGACGCTGCTGGCCGGACAGCACTCGTTAGTGCTCGGCCCGCCCGGAACGGCGAAGTCCGAGATGGCCAGGGAGCTCACGGGCAGGATCGAGGGGGCGTCCTACTGGGAGATCCTCCTGTCGAAGTTCACCGCGCCGACGAGGATGTTCGGTCCCATCGACGTCGCCGCGCTGGCCCGGGGCGAGTACCGCCAGGTCTACGACGGCCGTGCCACCACCGCGCATGTCGCGTTCATCGACGAGATCTTCAAGTGCTCCACGGCGGCGCTGAACGAGACACTGGGTTACCTCAACGAGCGGATCTACCACCCCGAGAACGGCGGCGAGCCGATCCGCTGCCCCCTGATCGGGGCCATCACAGCGAGCAACGAACTGCCCGTCGGAGAGGATTCGGCCGCCATCTACGACCGGCTGCTGGTGCGGATCGAGGTCGGGTACCTGGAAGATCCCTCGAACTTCGCCGCCCTGGTCCGCTCCGCGGTCAGCCGCCCGGCGGCACCGACACGGACCACCATCGAGCTGGCCGCGCTGCGGCACGCCGTGACCGAAGCCGTCCCGGCCGTGGACGTCCCCGACGCGATCGTGGACGCGGTGTGCACGCTGCGGGCCGCCCTGCGCCGCAAGGAACTCGTCGCCTCCGACCGCCGCTGGCGGCAGGCGGTGGGCCTGCTCCAGGCGTCCGCGTACCTCGACGGACGCCCGGCGGTCGCCGAGGCCGACCTGTCGGTGCTGACTCACGTGCTGTGGGACTCCCCCTCCGAACGCCCGACCGTCGAGCGTGAGGTGCTGCACCTGGTCAACCCCGACGCCAAGGAGGCGCTCGACCTGGCCGACACCATCGACGAGCTGGAGGCCCAGCTCGACGCCATGGCCGGGCAGTCCCGCGAGGCGCTGAGCGAGTGGGTCATCAAGAATGCCCACAACAAGCTCGCCATGGCGGGGAAGCGGCTGGAGAAGCTGCGCGAGGATGCGGCGGGCGCCGGCCGCTCCACCGCCGCCATCGACCGAATCGCCGGCCGTCGGCGCGCCGTCCGTGCCCGCGTTCTCACCGAGGCCCTCGGCATGGACGCGAGCATGGTGCAGGCCCAGCTTTGAACCCGGGGGATCAGGACCATGGGTGAGACACCGAGCAGGCTCGACGAGCTGGCGAGCCGGGCCGGTACGTGGCTGAGCCGGTCCACCGCCGTTTCCGAGCGGCACACCGGGGCCGTGGTCGCGGACCGGTTCGACCGGATCGCATGGCGCGACACCTACGAGCAGTCGGCCGGACTGCGTGATCTGGCCGAGGAGCTGAACCAGCGCCACGGCCACACCGCCGACCTCCTGACCGATGTGTTCCTGGCCGCCTACAAGGTCGGACCGCGGTTGCGCGAGCGCGCGGAGATGACCCCGTCCCGGCTGGTCAACCACCAGGTCATCACCTCGTTGGTGGAGTCACCGGAGTTCACCGAGCTGCACCGGGAGACGGCCGGCGACCCCTACGCCGCCGCCATGGCCGTACTGGCCCAGGCCGCCGCGCTGCGCCGGATGCTGGAGCACTCCCGGGATGCCCAGGAACAGGCCGAGCAGGCGAAGAGGGCCCGGCAGGACGCCGACGGCGCGGCGGCCGCCGTGGGCGAGGCGCTCCATCAGGCCGCCGACGAGGCGGACTGGTCCGACGGGGCCGGCACGGTGCCGGCCCCGGCCGCCGCCGCCGTACAGCAGGCGATCGAGGCCGCCGACGCCGCCGAGTCCGCCGCGCGGCAGGCCGTCCAGGGTGCCGACGAGGTCCTCACGGCGGCGGCCCCCGGCATCCGTGCCGCCGCGCGGAACGCGGTGGCGAAGGCCGCCGGGACCGTGCGGGAGGAGGCCGCGCTGATGCGGGCGTGGGGCGTAGGTCCCGGCGAGCTGCAGCGGATGCCGTACGACCAGCGCGCCCGGCTCGCCGAGCGGCTGCGCACCGGCCGTCTCGCGGAGTGGGCCGAGCTGATCGGCCGCTTCCGGCAGATGGCCGGCGGTGAGCGCGCCCGCAAGGTGGAGAACACCACTGGGGAGCTGGTCGGCGTCACGCTCGGCGATGACCTGTCCCGCGTCATCCCCTCCGAGCTGAGCAACCTCGGCCTGCCCGAGCTGCGTGCGGTGTTCGCCGCGCGCTACGCCGCCGGGGAGCTGATGCTCTACGACAGCCAGGGAGAGCAGACCACCGGCCAGGGCGCCATCATCGCGTGCGTCGACACCTCGCACTCCATGTACGAGGCAGGGCCCGGCGGGGTCACCCGGGAGGCGTGGGCCAAGGCGTGCGCCCTGGCACTGCTGGATCAGGCCCGTCATGCGGGGCGTGACTTCGTGGGCATCCTGTTCTCCGCCGCCGACAAGCTCCAGGTCTTCCGCTTCCCGGCCGGCGAGCCCGCCGGCATCGACCGGGTCCTCTACTTCGCGGAGACCTTCCTCGGTGGCGGCACCAGCTACCAGAGGCCGCTGACAGCGGCCCGCGAACTGCTGGAGGAGGAGTTCAACGACGCCGCCCGCAGGCGCGGTGACATCGTGATGCTCACCGACGACGACTGCGGCGTCACCGAGGAATGGATGCGCGGCTGGAACGACGCCAAGCACCGGCTGGGCTTCCGCGTCTTCGGCATCGCCATCGGCGCCCCACGGGTCGGTGAGGCCGACTCGGTCCTGGACGCCCTGTGCGACAACCTCCGCTCCATCGAGGACCTCACCGACGTCCACGCCGCCGCCGACCTCTTCCGCGTGATCTGACCCGGCCTCTCCGGGGCGGGCGGTCCACCACAGCCGGAGGGACAGGTGACGGATCCCTCACGGATCCCTTGTGCAAGGGAGTGGACCCGTCACCTCACCAGGGCCGATCGTGGGCGACATGAACGATCACCGCATGACACCTGTCGACCCCGCCGGTGCCGCCGAACCCGCCTCCCGCCCATGGCCTCCCGTGCTGTGCCGGGTCGCCGAGGCGGAGCGCGGCCACGGGATCGCGAGGGGCCATGAGTGACCTGCCGTCGAGTGAGGAGGCCGGTGAGGTCCGCCGTTTCTGGGGGCGGCTCGGTCTTCCCGGGCTGGTCGACGTCCACACGCACTTCATGCCCGAGCGTGTCCTGCGCAAGGTCTGGGACTACTTCGACGCGCTCGGACCGCTGACCGGTGGACTCGAGTGGCCGATCACCTACCGGCAGGAGGAGGCGGAACGGGCGGCGCTGCTCCGGGAGTTCGGCGTACGGGCGTTCACCGCGATGCTCTACCCGCACAAGCCCGGCATGGCCCGTTGGCTGAACGGCTGGGCGGCCGACTTCGCCCGCCGTACCCCCGACTGTCTGCACACCGCCACCCTCTACCCCGAGCCGGGCGTCGAGGCGTACGTCCGGGAGGCCGTCGAGGCGGGCGCGCGGGTCTTCAAGGCGCATGTGCAGGTGGGGGCGTACGACCCGGCCGACGAACTCCTGGAGCAGGCCTGGGGGTTGCTGGCCGAGGCCCGTGTCCCCATAGTGATCCACTGCGGCTCCGGGCCCGCGCCCGGCAAGCACACCGGCCCCGAACCGATCGCGCGGGTGCTGGCGCGGCACCCCCGGCTGCGGCTGGTCGTCGCGCATCTGGGGATGCCCGAGTACGAGGAGTTTCTCGGCCTCGCCGAGCGGTACGACGAGGTGCGGCTGGACACGACGATGGCGTTCACCGACTTCACCGAGGGGTTCATGCCGTTCCCCCGCCGCGCCCTGCCCCGACTGGCCGGGCTCGGCGACCGCGTCCTGCTCGGCTCCGACTTCCCCAACATCCCCTATCCGTACACGCACCAGCTGCACGCCCTGGAGCGGCTGGGCCTCGGGGAGGAGTGGCTGCGGGCGGTGTGCCACGACAACGCGGCAGGGCTGTTCGGGCTGTGAGGACACGGATCAGAGCACGGGATCGACCGACCTTCGCAACCCCGTGACCAGCGGAACTCAGCCGCACCGCTCCGATAACATGTTCGAACTCACGATGATCTCCCTCATCGACGTCCCTCCACCGGAAAACCATGCTATTCAGCGCAAGAAGTGACCTATTTAACTAACATCTGAAAATCGGCTAAAAATTGATATCTATAGCATCGCGGGTGTTCGCGCGAATAAAAAGCAGAACCACGTTCGCCGGATGGCGTCATTCACGGGCGATGCTGTGGGCCACGGCGGGTGTGGCGGCCCTCGGGTTCGTCATCGCGCTGGAGATCGCCGCGCGTCACTACGGACTGCCGGGGCCGATCACCAACCAGGTGCGGGAGGTGGTGTTCGCTCCCAAATCGGGGCCGCTGTTGTACGCCAGTATGGCGTTGACGATGGTGGTGCTCACCTGGCGGCAGCGGTTCATCGCGGCTGGTGTCGCGGTCGGTATCGACGTCGTCTTCCTTCTGGTGCGGTGGGCGGTCGACGCCAGGACGACCGACGGCCACCCCTTCGGCAACGGTGCGTTGTGGGTGATCCTGGGCTGTGCGTTCATCGCCGTCACGCGCCGCACCGGCCGGGAACGCGTCCTGCTGCTGAAGGGCGTCGGGCTGGGCCTGCTGCTGGTGACCGGCCGCAAGACGGGCGACGCCTGGCTGCTCATCACGTCGAAGACCCGCCCGGCGGTCCTCGACCCGTACCTGGCGACGGCCGATCACGCGCTGGGCAACCCGGCGTGGCTGGTGGGCCGGATCGTCAGGGCCTCCGGTCCGATCGGCACCCACGTTCTCGACTGGGTCTACATTCAGCTCGCGGTGGGCGCGGTCGTCGTCGCGCTGTACCAGCTGCGGAACGTGGCGGTCGAGCGCCGCTTCCCGAGCCATCATCTGGTGCGTACGTTTCTGGTGATCGGCCTCCTCGGCCCGGGCATCTACATGATCTTCCCGGTGGTCGGACCGGTCTTCGCCTACGGCGCCGACGGAGGGCACTGGGCGATGGCCAACCTGTGGCCCGAGACGCCGCCGCCGATCAGTGCCCCGCACCCGATGCCGTTCGACGAGATCACCCCACGGAACTGCATGCCCAGCCTGCACACGGCGTGGGCCACCGCGATCTTCATTCATTCCCGCAAAGGCCCACGATCTCTGCGATACGCGGGCGCGTTCTGGCTGACCGCCACGCTCGGCGCGACGCTGGGATTCGGCTACCACTACGGCGTGGATCTCGTTGCCGGCGTGGTGTTCGCGGTCACGATCGAGGCAGCGCTGCGCTCGCTCGATCGTGGCTGGGGCCGGTCGGGAATCCAGCTGGTCACCTACGGCACAACGGTCTTCGTCGCGCTCCTGGTGTCGTATCGCTATCTGCCGATGGAGATGGCCGGACGCCCGTGGGTGGCTGGACCACTTCTCATCCTGGCGATGGCCTCGGTGGTTTACGGCTACGCACGGACCGCCGAACTGTGGGAACCGAAGGCCGCACCGGCGCGGCAACCGGAACCGCAAGCCGAACTGGTCTGAGCCGGAAAGAGGTGAGGGCCTGCTGGTCTCGGTGTGGAGGGCGACATGTGCGACCGGCACCCGGGAGGCCCTCACCTCTCCCCAGGACCGCTCAGGGCGTGTCTCCCGTCACCGACGTCCCCGGACAGCACGGCTAGGGCCTGCCGTACGCCGCCACCAGGATGTTCATTGCCACCTCGTTCATGTCCTGGCCCTTGGCGTCCGTGGAGTTGACGCTGTAGACCAGGGTGCGGGAACCGTCGCGGGTGGAGGCGATGGCCGCGTTGTAGCCCCAGCGGCCGCCCGTCTTGCCCCACACCTCGCGGCCGCCCAGCTTCTTCATCGAGAGGCCGACGGAGTACGCGGCCGGGTCGCCGCTCCTGAAGTCCGTCACCTTCGGCAGCGTGAACATCTCTTCCAGCAGAGGGCCGCGCACGACCCGGCCCCGGAACAGGGCCTTCGTGAATCGCTCGAGGTCCGCGGTGGTCGAGACGATGTCGCCGGCCGCCCAGCCGTCCGTCGTCCCCCACACGGAGACGTCGCGCAGGACGGTCGTCCCGTCGTCCAGCCGCATCGTCTGGTAGCCGTGGTTGTGCGGGCCGATGATGCGCGGGTTCGTCCCGGGGAGGTACGTGTCGTGCAGCCCGAGCGGCTTCAGGATCCGGCGGGCGACCTGGTGTTCGTACGAGTCGCCCGTGACGCGCTCGATCAGCAGACCGGCGATCGTGTAGCCGATGTTGAGGTAGTGCTGCTTCTCGCCCGGCGCGAACTCCCGTCGCTTCGACGTCGCCGAGCGGACCATGTCCTCGGGGTCGTGGATCCGGAAGCGGTTCTCGTACCACTCCTCGACCGTGGTCCCGGGGAAGTCGGGGGCCGGGATGCCGTGCGTGTGGTTGAGCAGCTGCCGGACGGTGACGCCCCCGTACGACGCCGGGATCAGTTCCGGCAGGTACGAGCGGGCACCGCGGTCCAGGTCCAGTCTGCCCTCGGCGGCCAGTTGCAGTACGACCGCCGCCGTGAAGACCTTGGTCACGGAACCGGCGCGGAAACGGGCGGACGGATCGGCCGGCCGGTCGGTCTTCAGGTCGTGCACGCCCGAGCTGCCCTGCCAGACGCCCTCGGTGCCCCCGACCCGCACCAGCGCGGCCGTCGCGTCCGCCGTCGGCAGGCCCGCGATGGCGGCCTCCAGGGCGGGATG
>NZ_VJZE01000589.1 GCF_009377205.1 Streptomyces phyllanthi | reverse complement strand
GCGGGACGGGTGGACTGTGCGCGCTCGGGCTGTGCGGGCTCGGTCTGTGCGGGGCTGGTGCTGGTCATGGGGTCCTTCCGGGGGCTTGCCGTTCGGGCTTCCGGTTCCTCTGGCTTCCTTCGTGCCTTCCTCGTTCTGCTCGCCCTCGCGGTTCGATATGCCGGATGGTGGCCGTGACCTCGGACGGGGCCGTAGAAGTGAAGCACTTCCGCCGGGCCGCGGGAAACGATCGTTCGTAAAAACACAACGATCGTTGGACTTTCGTGGGTGGGGACGGTCCGGGACGCGTACTGTCGGGCCGTGCTTCCTCTCCCCGAGACACTCGCGCGCCTTGAGGCGCGCATCACCGAGGCGGAACTCGACCGGGGCGAACTCCTCGGCGTACGGGGCCTCTCCAGGAGAACGGCGTTGCGCGAGAGCGAGGTCGAGGCCCTGCTGAGCGGCGCGGAACCGCCTGACGAGCCGGTCGACGACCGGGTGCGGGGGCGGGTGCGAGCACTGCACGAGGCGTATCTCGCCCGGACCGGCAAGCGGACGGCCGATGTCTGCAAGGAGGTGGCGGCCCGGCTCGGGATCAGCCCCGAGTGGGCGCGCCAGCTCCTCCTCGGCAAGAAGATGCCCAACGTGCCCGATCTGACCGAGCTCGCGCGCTTCTTCGGCACCGAGCACGGCACCATGTTCTTCACGGACCCCGCCGCCACCGCGCTGAACAGGGAACTCGACCGTCTCCTGAGGGAGTTGGAGGGCGCGGCACAGGACGGCGCCGCCCTCCTCCAGTTCGCCACCCGCCACGGTGTCGTCACCCTGGCCCTCCGTTCCGGCCGGCGTCTGACGCCCCGTAAGCAGGAGGCCCTCGCGGTCATGCTGGAGGGCCTGCTGAGCGGGGACGGCGATGGAGACGGGGACTCGGACGAGCCGGCGGAAGGCCGGTGAGCGCCGGGAGGGCGCGGCTGCGGGCGCCGGCCGACCGGGGCGTCGCCCGGTTCGTGGGCACGCGTGCCGGGAGACGGCTCGCCGCCGCTCTCGCCTCCTTGCGGACCGGGGCCGGGATGCGGAAGCTCCTGGCCGAGCTGACCGCCGGTCTCGAGGCGCGGGTGGACGGGCCGGTCGGCGTACGGGAGTTGTGCGCGGCCCTGTGCGAGGCGATGGGTGAGCGCAGGGGCGGGCGTCGGGTCGATCTGCGGTTCGAGCGGTTCCCGGACGAGATCGAAGTGACCGGTCTCTGGCTGGAGTTCCAGGACTTCGACCTGGTCATCGTCGAGGAGCGCGCCGAGGCGGTGCAGCAACTGGTCATCCTGGGACATGAGTTGTGGCACATGCACGCCGGGCACTGCCACCGCCACGCGGCCGGCACGGACGCCGCCGTCCGCGCGCTGGCCGGCGAGCCCGGCTGGCGGGAGCGCGCCCTCTCCCCCAAGCTCTCGGCCGCGCTGGAGCAGGGAGGTACCCCCATCGCCGCCCGCAACGGCTCCCGCCAGGCCGACGAGCGCGAGGCCGACGACTTCGGCCATCGGCTCGCCGCCGGGCTCCGTACGTGGATGGCCGGCCCGGGCCCGGACGACCAGGGGTCCGCCGACCCCCTGTGCAGGGTCATCCAGACGTCCCTCGGCTACCACGGGCCACAGAGCGGACCACGGAGATGACCGCCGCGCCGGTCCCGGGGGCGGGCCTCCCGACGAGCGCGGTGGCACAGCACCTGGTGCTGCGTCCGTCAGGCCATCCGGCAGCGGATCCCTCCGGCCACCGGACGGCACTGGACCCCTCCGGCCCTCTGGCCCTGGATCCCTCCGGCGCGCTCGGTCAGCTGTACATCTCCTTCTGGATACCGACGGCCGTGCTCACCGCCGCCCTGGTGATCAAGCTGCCCAGCATCGTCAAACTGTGGCGGGACCCGCTGCTCCGCGCGGTCGGCGGGCTGCTGCTGCTCGCCTGCGCGGTCTTCGTCTTCGCGGCGCCGCCGACCATCGCCCGGGTCAACCGGATCACTGGCGTGCCGAACATCTCCGCGCCCTGGGTGTACTCGCTCATCACCGCGTTCTGCGCGTCCTGTCTGCTGCTGATCCTCGCCTGGCGGGGCGGCCCGTCCGACCGGCCGGGGGCGACCCGCCGTGCCATGCGGTGGGTGATCGGCGTCTACAGCGCGGTGATCGTCTCCCTGTGGGTGCTGTTCGCGCTCGCGGACACCCCGGTGGAGCGGCTGCGCGATCTGGACACGTACTACGCCACCACGCCCTTCATGCGTGAGGAGATCGTCCTCTATCTCGTCGCCCACACCGTGGCGGTCCTGATCACCTACCGGCTGGTCCGCAACTGGGTCCGCACCGACGGGCTGGACGCCTGGCTGCGCTGGGGCCTGAAGTTCCTCGGCGTCGGCTACGCGCTGAACCTGGTGTACGACTCCGCCAAGCTGACCTCCGTCCTCGCCCGCTGGACCGGGCACGACCTGGACTGGCTGTCCACGGACCTGGCCCCGCCGGTGGCCGCCGTCTCGGCCACGCTGGTAGCGGTCGGCTTCATCCTTCCGCACGCCGGCCAGTACCTCCACGGCCGTCTTCGGGTACGGCTCGGCCACTGGCGGCTGCGGCCCCTGTACCTGCTGCTGCGGACCGCCGGCGGCTCCGGAGTGCCGTTCGTCCTGCGGGCCGCCCCGGAGCTGCGCCTCACCCGCCGCGAGACGTTCATCCGCGACGTACTGCTGCAACTGGCCCGCCACTTCGACGAGGGCCTGCTGCGGCGGTCGTACGACGCGGCCGTCGACCTGGGTCACGAGCCCGGCCGGGCGAGGGCGCTCGCCGCCGCCGTGACGATCCGGGACGCCCTGGCGGTCCAGGAGGCCGTCGCGGCGCGGAAGCGGTCGGCGCACCCGGCCGGGGTCGACGGCCCGGCACCCACGCCCCCCTGGACCTCCCCGTCGGCGCCGGCATCCCTGTCATCTCAGGCCTCCCCGTCATCGTCGGCCTCGCCCGACACCACGGACCTGCTGCGGGAGATCGAGGCCGTGTCCAGGGTCCTGCGTCACACCGACGAGATCGAGGCCGTCCGCGTCCGGGCGGCCGCAGCAGCAGAGAGCGTGCCCGCACATGAGTGATCGTCCCCGTTCCACCCGGTCCGCCGTCGTCCTCGGCGGATCACACGCCGGGATGCTCGCGGCCCGCGCCCTGGTCGGTCACGCGCACACCGTGACGATCGTCGAACGCGACGTCCTGCCCGACGGGCCCGAGCCCCGCCGTGGCCTGCCCCAGGCGCGCCACGCCCACCTGCTGTGGTCCGGCGGTCTCCGGGCCGTCGAGAACCTCGTACCCGGCGCCACCGAGCAGCTGCTCGCGGCCGGGGCCCACCGGCTGGCGCTCACGACGGACATGGTCGCGCTGGCCCCGCAGGGCTGGTTCCGGCGCTGGCCCGCCTCGCACCACCTGCTGCTGGCCGGCCGGGACCTGCTGGACGCGACGATCCGCGCCCAGGTCCTCGACGACGACCGGATCAGGCTGGTGGAGCGCACCGAGGTGGTGGGGCTGGTGGGTACGTCCGCCGCCGTCACCGGCGTACGGGTCCGCGGGGCCGACGGTACGGAGCGCACCCTCGCGGCCGACCTGGTCGTCGACGCCACGGGCCGCGCCTCCCGGGCGCCCCGGTGGCTGGCCGCGCTCGGGCTGCCCGCACCCGCGCGGCGGGAGGTCGACTCCGGTCTCGCGTACGCCAGCCGGGTGTACCTCGCCCCCGAGCAGGCCCGGGGCGGCTACCCGGTCGTCAACGTGCAGCCCGACCCGCGTGCCGGGGGTCCGGGCCGGGGTGCGGTGCTGCTGCCCATCGAGGGCGGCCGGTGGCTCGTCACCCTCTCCGGCACACGGGGCGGCGAGCCCCCGGCGACGGACGACGACTTCCTGCGGTTCCCCCTGGAGGAGCTGCGCCATCCGGTGATCGGTGAGCTCCTCGCCGGGGCCGAGCCGCTGACCGAGGTGGCGTTCACCCGCTCGACGGTCAACCGGCGTCACCACTACGAGCGGATGGCCCGCTGGCCGGAGAACTTCACCGTCCTCGGCGACGCGCTCGCCGCGTACAACCCCGTCTACGGGCACGGCATGTCGGTCGCCGCCCAGAGCGCGGTGGCGCTCCGCGAGGTGATCCGCCGGGACGGCTGGGGTGCCCCGGGGCTCGCCCGCCGCGCCCAGCGGGCGATGGCCCGTCCCGTGAACGCGGCCTGGGACCTCGCCACCAGTCAGGACGTGTTCTACCCGGGGGCGACGCACGGCGGCCCGACGCTGCGCGAGCGGCTGGTCGCCGCGTACGTCGACCGTCTCCTGCTCACCGCCACCGGCAACGGACGCGTGGCGCGCCGCCTGACGGATGTGACCTCGCTGGAGCGCGGGGCGGAGGTGCTGTTCACGCCGGGTGTTCTGCTGGCCGCCGCGGTCGGGCCGCTGCGGCCGCCGTTGGCGGGGCCGCCGCTGACCTCCGAGGAGTTCAAGGCCGTGGGGCTCTGACCGCCGGGGGCTGCCGCCACGAGGCGGTTGAGCGCCGTCGGGCCCGGGGGTTCGTCGCGGGGTGCGGGTTGTCCGTGGCCGGGCGCGCGGTTCCCCGCGCCCCTGAGAGACCGCGCCCCTGACGGGGCGCGCCCTCTCTGGGGGCCTCGGGTGGTTCAGCCCGCGAACGCCCGCTGCTCCAGGCCCTTGCCCGCCCCCGGGATCACCAGGAGCGATCCCGACAGCGGGGGCGGGGCCTCCAGGCCCGTGCGGGCCGTGGTGACGTAGAG
>NZ_VJZE01000588.1 GCF_009377205.1 Streptomyces phyllanthi | reverse complement strand
GGGGCGATACGGAGGGTCGCGCCATGGGTGTCCTTCACCAGGACGCCCCGGTCCATCAGCTTCTCGGAGACGTCGCGGCCGGTGCCGTACGCGGGGGCGATGTCGATCCCCGCCCACAGCCCGAGCCCGCGCACGTCGGTCACCCGCCCGGCGCCCGCCAGCAGCCCCAGCTCACGGTGCAGATGCTCACCCAGCTCCGCCGCCCGCAGCTGGAACTCGCCCGACCGCAGCATCGCGATCACCTCCAGCGCCACCGCACAGGCCAGCGGGTTCCCGCCGAACGTCGACCCGTGCTCACCGGGCCGGAACACCCCGAGCACCTCCCGCGACGACACCACCGCAGACACGGGCACGATCCCGCCCCCGAGCGCCTTCCCGAGCACGTACACATCCGGTACGACGCCCTCGTGCTCACAGGCGAAGGTCCGCCCCGTCCGACCGAGCCCCGACTGGATCTCGTCGGCGACGAACAACACGTTCCGCTCCCGCGTCGCCTCCCGTACGGCCGCCAGATATCCGGGCGGCGGCACCCGCACCCCCGCCTCGCCCTGAACGGGTTCCAGCAGCACGGCGACCGTCTCGTCCGTGATCGCCGCGCGCACCGCGGCCGCGTCCCCGTACGGCACGATGTCGAAGCCCGGCGTGTACGGGCCGAAGTCCGCCCGTGCCCCCGGATCGGTGGAGAAGCTGATGAGCGTGGTCGTGCGACCGTGGAAGTTGTCGCTCGCGACCACGATCCTCGCCCGCCCGTCGGGTACTCCCTTGACCCGGTACCCCCACTTCCGGGCCGTCTTCACGGCGGTCTCCACCGCCTCCGTGCCCGTGTTCATCGGCAGGACCGACTCCATCCCGCACAACTCCGCGAGCCGTACGCAGAACTCCGCGAACCGGTCGTGGTGGAACGCCCGAGACGTCAGCGTCACCCGCTCCAGCTGCGCCCGCGCCGCCTCGATCAGCCGCCGGTTGCCGTGACCGAAGTTGAGCGCCGAGTAACCCGCCAGCAGATCCAGGTACCGACGTCCTTCGACGTCCGTCATCCACGCCCCGTCCGCCGTCGCCACCACCACCGGCAACGGGTGATAGGTACGAGCGCTGTGCGCCTCCGCCGAGGCGATCAACCGCTCCGTGGTGCTCTCCGGCAAACGTCCCGGCGCACCTCCCGGCAGACGTTCCACGGTGTTCTCCGAGGCGGCCACGACGTCCCCTTTCCTGCGGAGTCCTCGGACTCGCCCTCCTTCCTATCGTCGCTCGCATCGTGGACGCGCGAACCTGCTGCTGCGGGGCGCCCGGTAGGGTGAGCCCCGGGCCGTGACTGGCGCGCTGGGATGGGACCGACCATCGGGGAGCGGCCCGAGCAAGTGTGTGTGCCGTGCGCCTGGGCCGTACCGTGAACGCCGAACGCCACGTCCGGAGGTCCTCATGTCTGACAACTCTGCGCCCCTCTCCACCGAGTCCACCGCCTTCCGCAGCGCCCTCGACGTCATCCGGTCCGTGGAGCCCCGGGTCGCCGACGCCATCGGACAGGAGGTCGCCGACCAGCGCGAGATGCTCAAGCTGATCGCCTCCGAGAACTACGCCTCCCCGGCCACCCTCCTGGCCATGGGCAACTGGTTCAGCGACAAGTACGCCGAGGGCACCGTCGGCCGCCGCTTCTACGCCGGCTGCCGCAACGTCGACACCGTCGAGTCCCTCGCCGCCGAGCACGCCCGCGAGCTCTTCGGCGCCCGGCACGCCTACGCCCAGCCGCACTCCGGCATCGACGCCAACCTCGTCGCCTTCTGGGCCGTCCTCGCCCAGCGCGTCGAGGCCCCCGCCCTGGAGAAGGCCGGTGTCCGCCAGGTCAACGAGCTCTCCGACGCCGACTGGGCCGAGCTGCGCCAGGCCTTCGGCAACCAGCGCATGCTGGGCATGTCCCTGGACGCCGGCGGCCACCTCACCCATGGCTTCCGCCCCAACATCTCCGGCAAGATGTTCGACCAGCGCTCCTACGGCACCGACCCCGCCACCGGCCTCCTCGACTACGAGGCCCTGCGCGCGTCCGCCCGCGAGTTCAAGCCGCTGATCATCGTCGCCGGCTACTCCGCCTACCCCCGTCTCGTGAACTTCCGGATCATGCGCGAGATCGCCGACGAGGTCGGCGCCACGCTCATGGTGGACATGGCCCACTTCGCGGGCCTGGTCGCCGGCAAGGTCCTCACCGGCGACTTCGACCCGGTCCCGCACGCCCAGATCGTCACCACCACCACGCACAAGTCGCTGCGCGGCCCGCGCGGCGGCATGGTGCTGTGCGACGACTCCCTCAAGGACCAGGTCGACCGCGGCTGCCCGATGGTCCTCGGCGGCCCCCTCCCGCATGTCATGGCCGCCAAGGCCGTCGCACTCGCCGAGGCCCGCCGCCCCGAGTTCCGCGACTACGCCCAGGCCGTCGTCGACAACTCCCGCGCTCTCGCCGAGGGCCTGATGCGCCGGGGCGCCACCCTCGTCACCGGCGGCACCGACAACCACCTGAACCTGATCGATGTGGCCTCCTCCTACGGCCTCACCGGCCGCCAGGCAGAGTCCGCGCTGCTCGACTCGGGCATCGTCACCAACCGCAACGCCATCCCCGCCGACCCGAACGGCGCCTGGTACACCTCCGGCATCCGCATCGGCACGCCCGCGCTGACCACCCGTGGCCTGGGCACCGCCGAGATGGACGAGGTCGCCGGCCTCATCGACCGGGTCCTCACCACCACGGAGCCCGGCACGACCGCCAAGGGCGCCCCCTCCAAGGCCCAGCACGTCCTGGACCCGAAGGTCGCGGACGAGATCTCCCGCCGCGCCACCGACCTCGTGGCCGGCTTCCCGCTGTACCCGGAGGTCGACCTCGGCTGAGCCCTCTGAAGGACTCACCGCCGGTCTCACCGGTCGATCAGCTCCTGTCGTGATCCCCGCGGCGGCCCGGACTCGTGCCGGGTCGCCGTGCGGCGTATCTGGGAGCGGCGTATCTGGAAGCGGTGCGGCGGGAAGCGGAGTGCCGGGACGGTGCCGCCGGAACCGGAGGACCCTCAGACGTCCCGCAGCTCCTGCCGGGGTCCGGGCTCCGGGCGCTGCCTCCACCAGCTCCGCCCACCGGTGTGCGGCCGCCATCCTGCGCGCGCCGCCAGCGGTCGTAGCGCCGACGTCAGTGCCACGCCGGCCACCAGCCCCGGTATGACCCACCACCAGTTGGTGCCGAGTCCCGTGGCCGCCTCGGCGGGTGGGCGGTCGCCGGCCGTGGACACGGCGGCGGAATCGTCGTCCGCCGACCGCCCAGGCTGCGCGTCAGTGCCCGTGCCCGTATCCGTGCCTGAGCCCGTGTCCTGGCCTTTCAGCACCTCGCCCATGACCCCGAGCTCCATGAGCAGTCCTCGCAGCTTCTCCGGGTGTGCGGCCTTGTGCCAGGTGCCGGCCGTGCCGTCTGAGCCGCCCCTTGCCGTGTGGATCCAAACCCCCCGGGCCTTGGGCATGAGCGGATACACCTGGTCGACACGCCATGGGGTGACGTCGTGGATCAGCCAGGTGACATTGACCTGGTGGCCTATGGTCTCGTCCACCTTCGGCGGCTCCTCGTCGCCGCGGTCAAGAGTGCCGTCCATCGGGCCGAGATGATCCTGCAGGAGGGTGTACCTCTCGTCCGTCGCGTACAACGAAGACGTCTCCTGGCTTGTGGGCGAGACCAGCAGCACGCTCGTCGGCCCGCCCGCCGCCGAGGGCGACGCCCCCAGCAGCACGAGGGCGAAGACCGTCATCAACGCTCCTGCCAGCGCCCCCAGTTCACGCATCCAGCGCATCCGACACCCCCTACCAGTCGCGGTGCGGTCCACCCGCACTCGCTGTGTCATTCCTGGTACACCGCTCGACCCGCCGGGGTTCCCACTTCACTCGCACCGAATTCCGGGCCCCCGCCCCTCAGCCGAGCGACTTCGCGATCTCCACCGCCCGCGTCCACGACGCGACCCCTTCCAGGCGCAGTGTCAGCTCGCTGCCGTCCGCCTCCTGGCGCATCCAGAGCAGCGTGGGCCCGGCCGTGCGCTCGGAGCGGGTGAAGCGCCCGCCGTTCTCGTCGATCAGCCAGAAGGTCAGCCGGTGCGGGCGCCGGAACCACAGCGCCTGATCCGTGAGGACATCGTCCGCGTCGCCGTCCGAACCCAGCGGCACCCACTCCGGCTGCTCCCGCACGCCCTTGATGTAGCCGATGTCCAGGCGGGCCGGATACTCGTCGAGCCGGACCGTGCCGCCCCGCTCCCGCCAGCACAGGCTGATCAGATACCGGTCGAGTGGCTGGCGGGTCACCGTCACCGCGTCGGGTGTGCCCAGCGTCTCCGGGACGCGAGGGGCGAACCCGGCCCGCCGCTCGGCCTCCGCGAGGGACATGGACGTTCCGCACCCCGGCACCGAGGCTCCGGCCGTGGGCGCCGGCGACGGGTCGTACCGCACCTCGACACCGCCGAAGTCGAACCAGTCGGCCACCGCGGCCCGCACCGGAGGAGTGAGCACAAGGGCGGTGAGCAGTCCGCAGAGGGCAGCCGTCAGCATCCGTCGACGCAGCCGCACCCAGCGGCGCACCGTCCGCAGCCGCTCGCCGGGCCCGGCCCGCTCGACCACCGGGACCGGCACCCGCTCGGCGAGTATCTGCTGAAGGACGCGCTCGACCATGGTCTCGTCACCGTCGGCCCCCGGCCGGTCCAGCGACCTCCCGAGCGCCGTCAACTCCTCGGGCAACCCGGAACCCCCCGAGGCCACCCGGTCCC
>NZ_VJZE01000587.1 GCF_009377205.1 Streptomyces phyllanthi | reverse complement strand
CCTCGATGGGGGTCCCCCCGCTCGAGCGAAGCCGAGAGTGGGGGAGGAGTCACGTGGGCGTTTCGGCAACGCGGCGAGCGTGCGTGCCAGGCGTCGCGCGCCCGGCCGGGGATATGACACAGGCTCTAACGGCCCGGCCGACGGACGACCGGTCCCCGCGCCGCCCTGCGGGCTGCCCTGTCAGACGAGTTCGACGGGGTAGAGGTCGGTACGGGCGATCGCCGCGTCGCGCTCGTCCGACAGGGCGGTACGACGCCCGTCGGTCAGGAAGCCGTCGTACCCGGCCTGCGAGGTGAACTCGATCAGCTGGATCTCCGTCGGGGCACCCTCCTCTCCGCCGGTACGGGCACGCTGCCGTACACGGCCGCCGTGATCGTCCAGCAGGGCCAGGACCTTGTCCTCGTACTCGATCAGTGCCTCGGTGGCACCGGGCCGGGCCCACAGCAGTACACACAGTCGAACCGTCATGGTGGCCGACCCTATCGGGCGGTCCTGATGGCCGGGGCGTCCCTGGCCGCGGCCTCGTCCCGAAGGTGTCAGGCGCCGATCCTGGCCGCGATGACCGGTGCGAGGCGGTCGGCTATGACGCGGTGGCCCTGGTCGTTGGGGTGGACCGAGTCGGTGAGGTCGCCTGCGCCCAGCCAGCCCGTGGTGTCGACGAAGGAGAGGCGGGAGTCGCCGCCCTCGACTGCGGCCCTGACGGCGGCTTCGGTCTGCGGGACGTACCGGCCGCGGAAGGTCTCCAGCGCGAAGATCCACGCCTGGGGGTAGGCCGCGCGGACCTTGCGCAGCAGGCTGGTGTACGCGGCCTGGAACTGCGCGGTACTCACCCCGTGGCCGACGTCGTTGGTCCCGAGGTTGATCACGACCGCGTCCGCCCGGTAGCGGTTGACGTCCCAGTCGGGTGTCGCGGCGTTCGGGTTGAGCTTGGTGAACTGCCGTTCCAGGCCCACGCATCCGTCCGCGGCGGCCACGAGGCAGGCGCCTCCCTGGGCGATCTGCGTGTGCTCGGCTCCGAGCCGCTCACCGATCAGCCAGCCGTAGGCGGTACGGGCGTTCTGCGAGGTCGTGGTGCCCACGGTGATCGAGTCGCCGACGAACTCGATCAGTTTGGCCGGGGCGGGCGGCGCGAAGGTCGTGGCGCCGCTGTCGAGGACGAGGCCCTGGAAGACGGCGTCGCCGCGATAGGAGCCCGCGACCACCTGGTAGTTGACCTGGAGGGTGTGTCGGCCGGCCGGGAGCGCGGTCGGGGTCAGGTTCACCGTTCCCTTGACGTCGTCGTAGAACTTCACGGGACCGTCGTCGATCCGCGCCCAGAAGTCGATCGTGCCCCGCTGCTTCAGCTGGACGGTCCTTCCGGTGAAGCCGACGCGGTAGTACGCCCCGGCCCAGTAGGGGGTGTAGGCCGTGGTGGAGCTGGTGGTGTCCCAGCGGCCGACGAACTTGATGTTCGGGTCGCCGGGCTGGCCGGGAGCCGCCGCCTCGGCGGAAGCGGAAGGGGTGGTGGAGCCGCTCAGGGCGGCGCCGATGACGGGGGCCAGACGGCTCGCGAACTTGGTGTGGCCCGTCTCGTTGGGATGCCCGTTGCCGTCCTCGTAGTCGGCGCCGTCGGTGAGCCAGCCCGTCGTGTCGACGTAGCGCACCTTGGCGTCACCGGCGGCGTTGCGGGCGCTGACGGCGGCCCTGGTCTCGGTGACGTACCGCTTCTTGAGGGTCTGCACCGCGAAGAGGACCGCGTTCGGGTACTTCGCGCGGATGTCGCGCAGGAACGTGGTGTACGCCGACTGGAACGCGGCTCCGGTCACTCCGTGCCCGATGTCGTTGGTACCGAGGTTGATGACGACCGCGCTCGCCCGGTAGCGGGAGAAGTCCCAGCTCTGGCTGCCCGTACTGGCGTTCCGGAAGAACTGGGCGCTCAGACCTGTGCATCCGGACCGGCCGACGAGGCAGTAGCCGGCGCGGGCGATCTGCGTGTGCCGCATCCCCAGTCGCTCACCGGTCTTCCAGGCGTACGAGTCGAGCGCCAGCCGGTCGGTGAGGGCCCCGGCGGTGATGGAATCGCCGACGAACTCGATCAGCCCGGACGGTGCGTCGGGGGCGACCGTGCGGGCGCCGGAGTCCAGGACCAGGCCCTGGAAGGCGGTGTCTCCGGAGCGGTAGGTGATCCGCAGGGTGTGGGTGCCCGCCGCGAGCGGCTGCGGGGTGAGGTTCACCGTGCCGCGGACGCCCGCGTGGAAGACGTCGGGTCCGCCGTCGATGCTCGCGTAGAGGTTGACCGCGTCTCTGGCTTTCACCTTCACCGTGGTTCCGGTGAAGGACGTCTGCACGTACGCGCCGGTCCAGTTGGCCACGGCCGTCGTGCCCGAGCTCGTGTCCCAGCGACCGACGAAGGCGATGTTGGGGTCGGAGACGGAGCCGTCTCCGGGTGCGGCCTGGGCCCGGGTGGCGCCGACCAGGGACAGCAGGCAGGCGACGAGAACGGCCGTGAGGAGGGCCGGCAGCCCTCGTCCGGGCATGTGAGGTCTGCGCAGGTGGACAGCCACACCACAGAAGCAGTGGAACGATTCAAGGTCAAGGCCTCCCGCACGGCTCCGTGAAGTCGCGGCCGCCCCGCCGTCGCGTCGACGGCGGGGCGGCCGTGCCCCGGTTCTCCCGGTTCTCCCGGTTCTCCCGGCTCCCCCTGCTCTGCCGGTCCTCAGCGCCTCAGATTCGCCCCCGTCGCGGCCGTGACGACCCGATCCCGCTCGGCCCGGGTGAACAGACCCTCGGACAGCCATGTGTCGGCGAGGGTGCGGACCGCCCGTACGAAGTCGCCCGAGGTGGCGAAGGGCGCCTGGGCCCAGAGGACGTCGAGGAACGTCAGGCCGTCGCCCCGGGCGCGGTTGGGTACGCCCGAGTCGGCCGCGCCGAACACGACGACGGGCTCGGCGCGTGTGAAGTAGGCGTGGTACGGGGTGTCGTCCCCGTGGAAGAACGGGGCGAGCGTCAGGCCGTGGGTGGTGAAGTGCATCGGCCGGCCCGCGGGGCTGATCGCGGAGGCCAGATCGCCCCGGAGCGTGAAGTGCTTGTAGAAGGAGAACGAGCGGAACTGCTGTTCCGGGCTCTGGGCGACCAGTAGGACCGGCCCGTAGAACACCGACTGGACGGCCGGATCGTCCAGGGCCCTTTCGACGCGCAGACGGTACGGCATGGAGATCCGGACCCGGTCGCCGGGCCGCCAGTCCCTGCTCAGGGTCAGGTACGTGCCGGGCTCGGCCCTGGTCCGTTGCCGGACGCCGTTCACCGTGACGGTGAAGCCCGCCGTGGCCCAGGACGGGACCCGGAGCTTCAGGTCGAGGCTGCCGCCGCCCTCACGGAACGTCAGGGTGCGGACGCCCTCGGCCGGGTAGTCGCCGGTCTGCTCGATGACGATTCCCCGCTCCGGCCAGCGCAGGGTCGAGGCGAGGTACAGGTTCACGTACAGCGCCGTACCGTCGGCGGAGCGGAAGTAGACCGAGTCCTGGTACTTGGTGTGGTTCTCCATGCCGGTGCCGCCGCAGCAGGTGCCGGTGTTGCCGTATCCGCGCTGTACGCCCGGGCCCATCCCGACGAAGTAGGTGACCTCCGGGCTGCTCGTGGAGCGGGCGTCCCGGCGGGAGGCCAGGATGTGGTTGGTCAGGCCCCGCTCGTAGTAGTCCATGTAGGAGGCGTCCGGTGTGTGGAAGAACAGCTGCCGGGTCAGCTTGAGCATGTTGTACGTCGCGCAGGTCTCGGCGTTCTTGTCGTCCAGGGTGGCCGCGATGGCGCCCCGGGCGCGGAACATCTCGCCCTGGCCCGTGCCGCCCAGGCTGTACATGCGGGGGCCCGCGACCATGCCCCAGAAGTTGCGGGCCGCCGTGGCGTACTCCTCCTCCCCCGTCTGGTCGAAGAGCCGCAGATAGCCGGTGAACTGCGGGATGTGCTGGTTGGCGTGCCTCCCCTCCAGGATGTCGCGGTCCTCGGCACAGGCGTCCAGCAGCGCGGTGTTGTCGAAGCAGCGGGCGGCGGCGAGGTGTTCGGCCCGGCCGGTGAGGGCGTACAGGTCCGCCATCACCTCGTTCATGCCGCCGTACTCACCCGCGATGTAGATCGACCACATGCGGTCCAGCTGGGCCTTGGGCAGGCGGCCGAGCCGGCTGTGCACCCAGTCGCCCATCGCCGAGGCGATGGCGAGCGCCTGCGCGTTCCCGGCCAGGGTGTGCGCGTCCAGCAGACCGCGCATGATCTTGTGGCAGGTGTAGTACGGCGCCCAGATGGTGGGGTACGTCGTGTAGCTCTCCAGCAGGATGAACTGCGTCTCCGGGTACGCCGCCAGATAGCCGGGGTGGCTGGGCTCGGGCGAGCCGTGTTCGGCCAGGGCCCGCTGGCACTCCCCGAGGGCGCCGACCAGGTAGTCGAGCTTGGTCTTGAGCGCGGCCTCCCGTGTGTCGGCGTACGCCTGGGCGATCAGGGTGAGGAAGTGGCCGCCGTAGTGGCCGCGCAGGTTGCCGTCGGAGGTCTCCCAGCCGCCGGGCGGCCGGGCGCCGCGCGTGTCGAGCCCGGCGTTGGCGCGGAAGACGGCCAGGATGCGGTCGGCCGGGTAGGACCTCGCGTACTCGAGCATCAGGTCGCGCTTGGTTCGGAAGACACCGTCGCCGAGGGTCACCTGGTCCAGCGTGAAGGGGCGTACGCCCCAGGTGGGCGGGGCGGGCGCGGCGGACGGGCCCGCGGCCGGCGAGGCCGGGGCGGCATGGGGCGAGGCGGCTTGGGCCGGCGAGGC
>NZ_VJZE01000586.1 GCF_009377205.1 Streptomyces phyllanthi | reverse complement strand
GCCGCGCACAGCGCGCGCAGTCCGTCGAGCACCTCGCCCTCGCCCTCCAGCTCCAGCCGCCCGTCCCCGGCCGTCGCCGTCCAGCCACCGCAACGGAACCCATCGGCCCCGCCCGACCCGTCGGACCCGCCGGCCCCGTCGCCCGCCGCGACCACCTCGGGCTGCCCGGTGAGCAACCCCCGCAGATCCGCGTCGACATACGTCGGCCGGTGCTGCGGCGGCGCGGCCAGCAGCTGCGCTCCGTCGGTGACCCCGGTCAGCACCAGCAGCGAGTCCACCGCGCCGTTGAACGCCCCCTCGATGTCCGTGTCCAGCCGGTCCCCGATCACCAACGGGCGCTCGGCACCCGTACGCAGGATCGTCTCCCGGTGCATCGGCGGCAGCGGCTTGCCCGCCACCTGCGGCTCGGCGCCGGTGGCGATGCGTACGACCTCCACCGCCGCCCCGTTCCCCGGCGCGATACCCCGCGCACTCGGGATCGTCAGATCGGTGTTGGACGCGAACCACGGCACCCCGCGCGCGATGGCATAGCAGGCCTCGGCGAACCGCCCCCACGGCAGCTCGGGACCGCCGTACCCCTGCACCACCGCCACCGGATCGTCATCGGCGGACTCCACGGGCTCCAGCCCCCGCTCCCGCAGCGCCACCCGCAGCCCGTCACCGCCGATCACCAGCACACGCGCGCCGGCGGGCACCTGCTCGCTGATGAGCCGGGCCACGGCCTGCGCCGACGTGATGACGTCGTCCGCCTCGGCCGGCACCCCAAGCGCCGTCAGATGCACGGCCACCGTACTCGGCGTCCGCAGCGCGTTGTTGGTGACGTACGCAAGGTGCATCCCGCCCGCACGGGCTGTACGGAGCGACTCCACGGCGTACGCGATCGCGCTCCCGCCCGCGTACACCACCCCGTCCAGATCGAGCAGCGCCGTGTCGTACGCCTCGCTCAGGGGCTGCCCACTCCCCTCGGGCCGCGTCCTGACGGTCTGGCTCATTGCACATCGCTCCTCGGTCGATCGCCGTCCGATCTCTGCCTCCGATCATCCCGCATGCCACGGACACACTTACGATGCCTCAATGAACTATGCAGGTCCCGAGGAGGAGCCTCCGGCGCGCAGCGGCCTCGAGCTGTCCCCGTTCCGGGGTCTTCGCTACGACCCCGACCGGGTCGGCAGCCTGGCCGCCGTGACGTCCCCGCCGTACGACGTGGTCGTACGCCCCGACGGTCTGCTCCATCTGGAGTCGGCGGACCCGCACAACATCGTCCGCCTGATCCTCCCCCAGGCCACCACGCCCGCGGCCCGCAACGAGCAGGCGGCGGCCACCCTGCGCCGCTGGCTCTCGGCCGGCGTCCTGGTCGCGGACGCGGAACCCGGCCTGTACGTGTACGAGCAGCGCGGCGGCGGCATGCTGCAACGCGGCGTCATCGGCGCCCTGCGCCTGCCGGAGCGGGCGAACGGTGTGGTCCTCCCGCACGAGGACGTCATGCCGCATGTGGTGGACGACCGCGCGGCGCTGATGCGCGCCACCCGCGCCAACCTCGAACCCCTACTGCTGACATACCGCGGCAGCTACTCGGAGACCGGCGCGGGGGCCGTCATCGAACGGGTCTGCGAGCGCCCGCCGCTCCTCTCCACCACCACCGAGGACGGCTTCAACCACCGCCTCTGGGGGGTGACGGATCCGGCCGAACTCAGCGAGATCCGGACGGACCTCCACCACCACCAGGCCCTGATCGCCGACGGCCACCACCGCTGGGCGACGTATCTGCGTCTACGCGCGGAGCACCCCTCCCCCAGCGCGTGGGACCACGGCCTGGTCCTCCTGGTCGACACGGTCCGCTATCCGCTCCGCGTCCGCGCGATCCACCGCCTCCTGCACCAACTCCCCATATCCGAGGCACTGTCCGCGGTGGCGGGCCACTTCCGGGTGACCCGCCTCGACGTCCCGCTTCCCGAGGCCCTGGAAACCCTGGCCGACGCGGCCTGCGCGGGCAACGCCTTCCTCCTCGCCGGCGACGGCTCGTTCCACCTCCTCGACCACCCGGCCCCGGACCTCCTGGCCCGTACGGTCCCCACCGGCCACCCGGCGGCCTGGCGCACCCTGGACGCGACGGTCCTGCACGCCACGCTCCTCGACCATGTGTGGCACATCCCCGAGGACTCTCCCGCGCACATCGCCTACATCCACGACGCGAAGGCCACCGTCGAGAAGGCGGAGCGGGACGGCGGGACGGCGGTCCTGCTGCACCCGGTCCGCGAGGAGGTCGTCCGCGACCTCGCCCGTCAGGGCGTCACCATGCCCCGCAAATCGACGTCGTTCGGCCCGAAGCCGGCGTCGGGCCTGGTCCTGAGGGCCCTGGAGATCTGACAGACGAAAGGGCGGGACCCGTGCGTCACGGATCCCGCCCCTTCATGCCCTTCACGAACAGAGGTCAGCTCACGCCGTCCTCAGAACCGTCCGCGGCATGACCGTCCTGAGCCTCACCCTCGTTCCCGTTCCCGTTCCCGTTGTCGCTCTCGCTCTCGTCGAAGGCGTCGACGAACTCGACGCCGTCGATCTCCGCGAGCCGGTCGGAGGCGTCCGTGCTGCCGTCCCTGTCGGCCTCGACGGCCTTGGCGAACCACTCACGCGCCTCGCTCTCACGCCCGGCCGCGAGGAGCGCGTCCGCGTACGCGTACCGCAGACGCGCGGTCCACGGCTGTACGGCGTTGGAGGCCAGCTCGGGGCTCTGCAGGGTCACGATGGCCGCGTCCAGCTGCCCCATGTCCCGCCGGGCACCGGCCGCCACGAGCCGCATCTCGACCTGCCCGGCCTTGTCCAGCTTGTGCACCTCGGGCGCCCCGGCCATGTCCAGCGCCCTCTCGGGCCGCCCGAGACCACGCTCGCAGTCCGCCATGACGGGCCACAGGTCGATGTTCCCGGTCATCCGCCGCGCTGCCCGGAACTCGGCGAGGGCCTCGCTGTACTTCTGGTTCGCGTACGCGGCGAAGCCGGCCGCCTCCCGTACGGCGGCGACCCGCGAGGCAAGCCGCAGAGCCACCCTGGAGTAGCCGTACGCGCCTTCGGGGTCCTCGTCGATGAGCTTGGCGACCATCACCAGGTTCTTGGCGACATCGTCGGCGAGCGTCTTGGGCAGGCTCTGCAGCTCCTGCCGTACGTCCTTGTCGATCTCCTCGCCCGTGACGTCCTCGGGGATCGGCAGCCGCTTGATCGGCTCGCGGTCCCTCTCCCGCTCGTCGCGGAAACGCCCACCGCCACGCCGGTCGTCGCTGCGACCACGGAACCCACCGGGCCCACTGGGCCGACCTCCACGGTCGTCGCGCCGGGGCCCGCGGCCACGGTCGTCACGGCCGCGGGAACCACCGCGCTCACCACGGCTGTCATCACGCCGGAAGCCACCACGCTCAGGGCGCTGTCCCCGCTCCGCGCGCTCACCACGGTCGTCCCGCCGGAATCCGGAACGGTCACCATCGCGTCGGTCGTCCCGCCGGTCGTCACGCCGATCCTCCCTGCGGTCATCGCGCCCGCGGAACCCACCACGGCTGTCATCACGCCGGAATCCTCCACGGTCACCCCGGTCGTCGCGGCGGAACCCCCCACGGTCACCACGCTCACTGCGGTCGTCACGGCGGAACCCACTGCGGTCACCCCGGTCGTCGCGGCGGAATCCTCCGCGGTCACCACGCTCGCCCTGTTCGCCGCGGTCGTCACGTCGGAACCCACCGCGCTCACCCCGGTCGCTCCGTTCGCCGCGCTCACCGCGGTCGTCACGACGGAACCCACGATCACGGTCGTCGCGGCGGAACCCACCACGGTCTCCGTCCCTACGGCCATCGCGGCGGTCATCCCGGTGGTCGTCACGCCGATCGTCCCGGCGGTCATCGCGCCGACCGTAGCCACCGCGGCTGTCATCACGGCGGAACCCACCACGGTCACCGCGATCACCCCGGTCACTCCGTTCGCCACGCTCACCGCGGTCGTCACGGCGGAACCCCGGACGCGCTCCCCGGTCTCCCTCTCGGCGATCGTCGCGCCGACCGTAGCCACCACGGTTGTCACCGCGGTTGTCGTCACGACGGAATCCACCACGGTCACCGCGATCGTCACCCCGGCGATCGTCACGGCGGTCAGCGTCACGACGGAAGCCGCTCCGGTCGCCATCACGGCGGAAGCCACCACGGTCACCGTCACGCCGATCATCGCGACGCCCAGAACCTCCACGGTCGTTGTCGCGGCGCGGGCCTCCGCGATACCCGCCACGCTCACCGCGGTCACCACTGTCCCGGCGGCGCTGGTCGCGCTCCGGTCGCTCGTCGGGAGAGTTGGTGGACATCGGTGACTCCTGTCTTCGGTACCGCAGTCATTCTTGCGCAGCCGAGTACCCGGTGCGCTCCGGAAAAACAAAAGGACCCCTGGTCCCAGCTGAACGCTGGGACCAGGGGTCCTCCAAAGATTGTTCGGCGGTGTCCTACTCTCCCACAGGGTCCCCCCTGCAGTACCATCGGCGCTGTAAGGCTTAGCTTCCGGGTTCGGAATGTAACCGGGCGTTTCCCTCACGCTATGACCACCGAAACCCTACTGGTTTCGAGCGAACAAGCACACTCTTCAATTGTCTGTTCCGCTCAAAGCCGACAACTGTTCGTTGTCTCAGAACTGACACAGTGGACGCGAGCAACTGAGGACAAGCCCTCGGCCTATTAGTACCGGTCAACTCCACACGTTACCGTGCTTCCATATCCGGCCTATCAACCCAGTCGTCTACTGGGAGCCTTACCCCATCAAG
>NZ_VJZE01000585.1 GCF_009377205.1 Streptomyces phyllanthi | reverse complement strand
GGGTGTGAGAGGGCCGGTCTTCAGGGGCGCGGGGGACTGCGCGACCAGCCCCCACGACGGCCCCCCGCCCCCGGAAGTTCGCTGTGACCGCGGCGTCTGAGTACCTCTGAGTACGGGAGTCTGAGTACGCGTACTCTGTCGGGCCGCTCCCGCGCCCGGAACCCTCGTACGCATGACCGAGAAGCTGCTCCGCCCCTTGCGCACGTGCTCCTGGCCGGAACGCTGGCTGACCCGCCTGCTCGGCGCCGCCGTCGCCACGGCCGCGTATCTGCTCTGTCTTCCGTGGGACCTGCGCAACCGCATCGAGACGCCGGGCTCCCTCAGCGAGACGACTCCGGTGAACGGCCCCGACGTCGTGTACCTCGCCCTGGTCCTGATCGCCCTGGCCGCCTACTTCGGCCACCGGGACTCCCCGGCCTGGCCCCTGCTGGTGGCCGCGGTCCCGCCCGCGGCGCTCATGTACCTCTCCTTCCGCACCCACCCGGAACCCCCGGACGCGGAGGCCTGGCCGCTGACCTGGGCCTTCTTCACGCTGGTGGCCAGCGCGGGCGTCCTGGTCGCGGCCTCCGTGGCCCGGCGGTTCCAGGTGGACGCGGTCGAGGCGGAGGCGGTCGAGGAGGGATGGGTCATCCGGGCACAGCGCTCGTGAGTCTCCTGGTCCGTGAGGCTCACTGGCCCGTGAGGCTCACTGGCCGTGGAAGTACCGCAGGCCCTTCTCGGTGAAGTACGAGGCGTACGCGCGGCCGATGAACGGCTTCCCCCGGTACGTCCCCACGTACTGCCGCGCGCTGTCGACCACCACGGGCCGGGCCATGCACGCGAACTTGGCCCGCTGCTGCGCCTCGGCCCAGTGCACGGCGGCCGGATCCACGCGGTCGCTGACCAGAGTGGGGAAGGTGCCCACACCGGTCTGCAGCCCGACCGGCAGCCCGCCCTTGTTCTTCTTGGCGTACGCGAGCACCTGGTCGGTGAAGGTCGCGATCGTGGGGACGGTTATCTCCGGGACGGCCGCCGCCACCGTGAACAGGTGCAGCTTGGTGGCCATCCACTTCAGCCGGAAGTCGGCCCGCCGCCCGAGCAGCACCGGGACTCCGCCCCAGTCCTCCCACCAGACGCGGCAGCCGTCGGCGGTGAGACGTGCTTCGAGGGCGGACAGGTAGCTGCGGGGGGCCGCGGACGACGGGTCGTACGGGCCGGAGGGCCCAGGTGTCTGGCCTGGCCCGGGAGGTTGTCCATGCATGGGCGGATCATGCATGGATACGGCTCCGATGTGAAGAAGCGGGGGTGTGGGGCCGTATGCGGTGTTCAGGCTCCCGTGGTGGAGCCGGGCCGCACGATCATGAGGACGGTGACGGTGGCCCAGAGGAGATTGAAGACACCGGTGAACATGGCCAGTTGAACGGTGGTCCTGGGGTTGATCGTGGGTTCGGGGGCGGTGGCCGGACCGGCGGTGGTTGCCCCGACGGTGGTCGGAGTCGCTGTGGCTGTGGCTGTGGCTGTGGCCTTCGCCTCAGCCTCCACGTCCGCCTTCGCCTTCGCCTTCGCCAAACCCTCCACGATCTCCTCCTGCCGTGGCAGTACCAGCGCCACGAGCACCATCGCCGCGAGCGTGGTGAGCACCATCGACGTGATCAGCCAGGCGTCCTTGAGCACTCCCATGCTCAACGCCGTGGCCAAGCCGAGCACCGGGACGCTGATGCCGACGCCCGCGTACACCCGGCAGATCCGGTGCAGCAGCCGTACGACCGAGACGGCCCGCTCACTGCCGGGCTCGGCGAGCGCCTGGCGCGCGCTGGGCGGGAACATGCTGGCCGCGACGGTCACGGGCCCGACGGCGACGATCGCGGCGAGGACGTGGAGGGCGAGGAGAAACTTGGTCACGGGGCGACGGTAGGAGCTGCCGGAGACCCGTAGAAGCGGCGGGATCGCCAGGGTTCAACGGATTCTCGCCAGGACGTGCGCCGACCCGGACGTGCGCCGACCCGGACGTGCGCTGCCCACCCGCTCCGAGCAGTCGACGTCTCCGTGGCTCCGTGGCTCCGAGGCTTCCCATGCCCTCCCATGCCCTCCCATGCCCTCCCGTGTCTTCCCGTGGCGAGAACCCGGCGTACACCCCAGGTCTCGCCATTACGCTCCTGTCATGCACACCGTGGCCGTACTGGCGCTGGACCAGGTCGTACCGTTCGACCTCGCCGCCCCGATCGACACCTTCAACTGGGCCCGGCTGCCCGACGGCCGTGCGCCCTACCGGGTGCGGGTCTGCTCGGTGGCCGAGGAGGTGCGGGCGGGCCCGTTCACGGTGCGGGCCCCGTACGGGCTGGAGGCGCTGGCCGAGGCGGACACGATCATCCTGCCGGGCACGTACACCGACCAGCTCGATCCGCTCCCGCCCGGTGTCGCCGAGGCCCTGTGCGAGGCGGCGGCGAGCGGTACGCGGATCGCCTCGATCTGCGTCGGCGCGTTCATCTTCGCCGCGACCGGCCTGCTGGACGGGCACCGGGCGACCACGCACTGGATCGCGGCCGCGGACCTGGCGGCCATGTACCCGAGGGTGACGGTCGACCCGAACGTCCTCTACGTCGACAACGGCCAGTTCCTGACCTCGGCCGGGGCCGCCGCCGCGATGGACATGTGCCTGCACATGATCCGCAAGGACTACGGTGCGGCGGTCGCCGCGCACGCGGCCCGTATGTCGGTGATGCCGCTGGAGCGGGAGGGCGGGCAGGCCCAGTTCATCGTCCACGCCCAGCCGCCCGCCCCGGCCGGCGCGACGCTGGAGCCGCTGCTGCACTGGCTGGAGGAGAACGCCGAGCGGGACCTCACGCTCGACGACATCGCGGCCCACGCGGGAACCAGCGCCCGTACGCTGGGCCGCCGCTTCCGCGAGCAGACGGGCACGACACCGCTGCAGTGGCTGCACCGGGCCCGCGTGCGCCGTGCCCAGCATCTCCTGGAGAACACCGACCACCCTGTCGAACGCGTCGCCCACCAGGCGGGCTTCGGCTCACCGACGGCGTTCCGCGACCGCTTCAAGCGGGTGGTGGGGATCAGCCCGCAGGCATACCGGCGGGCGTTTCGCACCCGCGGCGCGACGCCGACGGTGGCCAGGGCGCTCGCCCCCGGCTCCTCAGGCGCGCCGATCGGCCACCGCCCATGAGGCCAGCGCCACGGCCCCCGCGACCCCGAACACGGCGGGCCAGGCGCCCACCTTCTTGGCCAGCGGATGCGACCCGGCGAACGCGGCGACGTACGCGGCCGTCAACGCCCCGGCGGCCCTGCCCCCGGCCTCCCGCCGCCACCGCTGAGCTGCCGCGGCACCCGCGACGGCCAGTACGGCCCCGCCGAGCTGCCGCTTCCCGGTCCAGCGGGCCACGCCGTACCCACCGATGAGCCCGCTCGCGGCCACCGCCGCCGTGGGAACCTTCGCCATCGCTTGCCTCCTGTCACCGCACAACGAACCGGGTCAACCGAGGCTAACCACCTTCCGGGCACATGGCACTGCGGAAACTTGAGCGCAGGCTTGTCAACTTTCTACCTCCTGAGTTATATAAGAAGCCGTAAGGGCATCGCACCCGTACCCGACGGAAGGAGTGACCTGTGATGCTCATGCGTACCGACCCGTTCCGCGACCTCGACCGACTCGCGCAGCAGGTCCTGGGCTCCGCTCGCCCCGCGGCAATGCAGATGGACGCCTACCGGTCCGGCGACGACTTCATCGTCCACTTCGACCTCCCCGGCATCGACCCGGAGACGATCGACCTGGACGTCGAGCGCAACGTCCTGAACGTGCGCGCCGAGCGCCGCTCGCCCGCCCCCGAGGGTGCCGAGATGATCGTGGCCGAGCGCCCCACCGGCACCTTCACACGCCAGCTGTTCCTCGGCGACACCCTCGACACGGAGCGTGTCGAAGCGTCGTACGACGCCGGCGTACTGACCCTGCGCATCCCGGTGGCCGAGCAGGCCAAGCCGCGCCGCATCCAGATCAGCGGCGGCAGCCGCAAGCAGCTCGACCGCTGACGGTCCGGGCCGCCGCCTCCCCGTGCCCCTGCGGGCGCGCCCGTCGGTACACCCGCCGACGGCGTGTATGCCCGCGGGGGCGCGGTGTGCGGTACGCGGTGCGTGCGCCTCGAGGTGGACGAGCGAAAGCCCGAGATCGGAAGCCCGAGATCGGAAGCCCGAGATCGGAAGCCCGAGCCGAGGCCGTCAGGACCGCCAGAACCGTAAACCCGCCTCAACCGGTACAAAAGACGCATACCTGGGAACTCGACCCGGACCCGGAACCCGGAACCGCAAGACCCGGCACCGGACCGGCTCGGGAAACCGGAGGAGCCCCCACGATGATCCCCACCACCAGCCCGTACAGCGCCGCGACGCCCTCATCTCCCACCCCGTCCCCGACGCATCCCCGCAACGACACGAGACGGCGCCTGACCTGGGACGAACTGATGGACGCGGTCCGAGACGCGGGCCAGTACGCCACGACGGCCGAGGCCGCCCGCGTCACCCGTATCGTCCTCTCCGCCCTGGGCGGCCACGTGACCGGCGAGGCACGCGTCGATCTGGCACGTCACCTGCCCGAGGAGGCGGCCCGGCTCATCTCCTCCCAGGTCCCGGTGACCCGCCCCCTGACCGCCGCCGAGTTCGTGGACGCCGTCGCGACCCGTATCGAGGGAGCCACCCCGGCCACGGCCCGCTGGGACGTCAGCTCGGTCCTCAGTACCCTCCCGCACATGGTGGGAGCCCCCTCGGTCGCCCGCGTCCTGGCCCAACTCCCGCCGGGCTACGCTCTGTTGTTC
>NZ_VJZE01000584.1 GCF_009377205.1 Streptomyces phyllanthi | reverse complement strand
TCCGTAGTGGGGGCTGGGGGTGAGGGTCATCCGTCGAGGGAGCGCAGATGGTCGCGCAGCCCGATGCCGAAGGACGTGGGAGTGCCGTCGTAACCGGAGATCAGGGCCGGCCCGGAGTTGCAGTTCCAGGTGTTCCAGGTCCAGCCCAGGTACGAGAGGTTCCGGGCGTCGAACCAGTTCATGACGCGGTCGATGAAGGAGTGCGCACAGGTGTTCTCACCGATCTCGCCCGCCACCAGCGGGACCTGGGCGGCGACCGGCGCGAGCGTCGAGTCCCAGCAGCTCTCGGTGGAGCAGGTGTTGAAGTTGTAGACGTGCCAGGCCGCGGCGAGATTGCCCGTCGGGTCGCTGGGCTTGTACGTCAGCCACTGGCTCAGGTCGTTGGAGTACGCGATCCCGCCGGCCAGGATCACGTTCCTGGCGCCGGTGCCGCGGACGGCGTCGATCAGGTCCTGCATGCCGGCGACCTGGTAGGTGATGCCGGGGCAGGTGCCGCCGTCGCGCCAGCAGGTCCACGCCTGGGTGGCCGTGGAGGTGGCGCGGTCCGGGTACGGCTCGTTGAACAGGTCGAAGACGACGGTCGGGTCGTCCTTGAAGGTGTTCGCCACCGAGGTCCAGAAGGCCGGGGTGTACTGCATGTTGGGCATCGGCTTCTGGCAGCTGGCGTGCACGTCGGAGCAGCCCGCCGAGTTGCCCGTGTACTGGCCCCAGGTCCAGTGCAGTTCGACCATCGGCGTCATGCCGTGCGCCTTCACCTTCGCCACCAGGTCCTTGACGGCGTTGATGTAGTTGGCGCCCGCGTACTCGGGCCTGATGTTGGACAGCCCGAGCCAGCACTCCTCGTTGAGCGGGATGCGCACGGTGTTGACGTTCCAGTCGGCGATCGCCCTGACCGAGGCGTCGTCGACCGGTCCGTCCCAGATGCCGTTGCCCTGGACGCACGCGAACTCGCCGCCGGAGCGGTTGACCCCGAGCAGCCGCCGGGTGGCGCCGCTCTGGTCGGTGAACTTGTTGCCCGACACCTCGAGCACCGGCGGACCGTCACTCGGCGGCGGGTCCGTCGGGCCGGGGTCGGTCGGGCCCGGGCTCGTCGGGTCCGGTGAGGGCTCCGCGTCCACGTTGCACGTCGTCCCGTTGAGCTTGAACGCCGTGGGTACCGGGTTGCTCCCCGACCTCGTGGCGATGAACCCGGCACTGACGCTCGCCCCCGAGCCCAGCGAGCCGTTCCAGCTCTCGTTGGCCGCGGTGACCGTCGTACCGGACTGGGACCACCGGGCGCTCCAGCCCTGGGTGACCTTCTGACCGCCCGCGAAGTCGAAGGTCAGACTCCAACTGCTCAGTGCGGACTGGTTGTTGGTGATTTTCACGGCGCCCTGGAAACCGGCGTCCCACTGGCTGGTGACGGAGTACTCCACCGTGCAGGCGGGCGCGGCCCCTGACGCCGTGACCACCGGAGCCACAGCGGTCCCCACAAGGGCGACCCCGGCGGCAACGAGTAAAAAACCTGAACGCGGGGGGTGTCGCATGAGCGACTCCTTGCAGCTCGGGCGCGCCGTGGCCGGCGCGTCGACTGTTGGAACCGCTCCCACTGGTAATGGGCGAAGGTAGCGCCAAGTGTCGGTAAAGAACAGAGGTGGCGCCATCTTGCGCTCATCGAATCTTTTCGACTCTTCAAGCACCTTGACCCCTACCACACCCCTCCTCAATATGGGAGCGCTCCCACTGGTTCAAGGCTTGTTGCTCCTCCCCCCACTTCCTCGAGCCGCAGAGAGGAACCAGCAATGCACCCCAGACGGAGACATCGCACGCGGCGGCTGTGGACCGCCGTCGCGGCGGCCCTCGCGCTCCCGTTCACCATGCTGAGTTCGGGTTCAACTCCCGCTCAGGCAGCGGCAGTTCAGTGCAGTGTCGACTACAAGACCAATGACTGGGGCTCCGGTTTCACGGCCGAGCTCACGATCAACAACCGGGGCACGGAAGCGATCTCCGGCTGGACCCTGACGTACGACTACACGGGCAACCAGAAGCTCACCAACGGCTGGAGCGGCACCTGGTCGCAGTCCGGCACGACGGTGACGGTGAGGAACGCGTCCTGGAACGGGACGATCGCCGCCGGGGCCGCCGTCAGCACGGGTGGCCAGTTCACCTACAGCGGCACCAACGCCGCGCCCACCAACTTCGCGATCAACGGCACGACCTGCGCCGGCGCGCACCAGCCGCCGGTCGCCGTGCTGACCAGCCCGGCCGCGGGCGCCGTCTACTCGCAGGGCGACGCGGTACCGCTCGCCGCCACCGCCGCGGCCGCCGACGGGGCGACGATCAGCAAGGTCGAGTTCTACGACGACACCAGGCTGCTGGGCACGGACACGAGCTCGCCCTACACGCTGTCGGTCACCAGCCTGGCCGTGGGCAGCCACTCCCTGGTGGCCAAGGCGTACGACAGCCTGGGCGCCTCGGCGGACTCCACGCCGGTCGGCATCACGGTCGCCTCGGGTCCCGCCGTGGTGGCCTCGCCGCCCCAACTGGGGGTGCAGCAGGGCAAGTCGGGCACGTACGAGGTGAAACTTTCGACACAGCCGTCGGGGAACGTCACCGTCACGAGCGCCCGCGCGAGCGGCAACTCGGGCCTCACGGTCACCGGTGGTGCCTCGCTCACCTTCACCCCGCAGAACTGGAACACCGCGCAGAAGGTGACCGTCACCGCCGACTCCTCCGGCACCGGCTCGGCGGTCTTCGAGTCCACGGCCACCGGGCACGCCAAGGCCGCGGTCACCGTGACCCAGCTGGCCGCGTCGAAGGAGTACGACGCCCGCTTCCTGGAGATGTACGGCAAGATCACCAACCCGGCGAACGGCTACTTCTCCCCCGAGGGCATCCCCTACCACTCGGTGGAGACACTGATCGTCGAGGCGCCGGACCACGGCCATGAGACCACCTCGGAGGCGTACAGCTACCTCCTGTGGCTCCAGGCCATGTACGGCAAGGTGACGGGCGACTGGTCCAGGTTCAACGGGGCCTGGGAGATCATGGAGAAGTACATGATCCCCACCCATGCCGACCAGCCGACCAACTCGTTCTACAACGCCTCCAAGCCGGCGACCTACGCCCCCGAGCACGACACCCCGAACGAGTACCCGGCGAAGCTCGACACCGGGGTCCCGGTCGGCCAGGACCCGATCGCCGCCGAGCTGAAGAGCGCGTACGGCACGGACGACGTGTACGGCATGCACTGGCTGCAGGACGTCGACAACGTCTACGGCTACGGCAACTCGCCCGGCAAGTGCGAGGCCGGCCCGTCGGACACCGGACCGTCGTACATCAACACCTTCCAGCGCGGTCCGCAGGAGTCGGTGTGGGAGACGGTCCCCCAGCCCACCTGCGACGCCTTCAAGTACGGCGGCAGGAACGGCTATCTGGACCTGTTCACGGGTGACGCGTCGTACGCCAAGCAGTGGAAGTTCACCAACGCCCCCGACGCCGACGCGCGTGCCGTACAGGCCGCGTACTGGGCGGACATCTGGGCGAAGCAGCAGGGCAAGGGGTCGGACGTCTCCGCGGTCGTCGGCAAGGCGGCGAAGATGGGCGACTACCTGCGCTACGCGATGTACGACAAGTACTACAAGAAGATCGGCAACTGTGTGGGGGCCTCGTCCTGCCCGGCGGGCACCGGCAAGGACTCCTCGCACTACCTGCTGTCCTGGTACTACGCGTGGGGCGGCGCCACCGACTCCTCGGCGGGCTGGGCCTGGCGCATCGGCTCCAGCCACGCGCACGGCGGCTACCAGAACCCCCTCGCCGCGTACGCGCTCGCCAACTACGCGCCGCTGAAGCCCAAGTCGGCCACAGGACAGGCGGACTGGGCGAAGTCCCTCGACCGGCAGATCGAGTTCTACCGCTGGCTCCAGTCGAACGAGGGGGCCATCGCGGGCGGCGCGACCAACAGCTGGGGCGGGCGGTACGCGACCCCGCCGGCCGGGAAGCCCACCTTCTACGGCATGTTCTACGACGAGAAGCCCGTGTACCACGACCCGCCGTCCAACCAGTGGTTCGGCTTCCAGGCGTGGTCCATGGAGCGGGTCGCCGAGTACTACCAGCAGACGGGCAACGCGGCCGCGAAGACCGTCCTCGACAAGTGGGTCGACTGGGCGCTGTCCAGGACCACGGTCAACCCGGACGGCACCTACCGCATCCCGTCGACGCTCCAGTGGTCGGGTGCGCCCGACACCTGGAACGCCTCGAACCCCGGCTCGAACAGCGGGCTGCACGTCACCGTCGCCGACTACACCGACGACGTGGGCGTGGCGGCGGCGTACGCCAAGACGCTGACGTACTACGCCGACCGCTCCGGTGACACCGAGGCGGCGCGGGTGGCGAAGGCGCTGCTGGACGGCATGTGGGACAACCACCAGGACGCGCTCGGTATCGCCGTCCCGGAGACCCGCGCCGACTACAACCGCTTCGACGACCCCGTGTACATCCCGAGCGGCTGGACCGGCACCATGCCGAACGGCGACGCGATCAACTCCTCGTCGACCTTCGACTCGATCCGCTCGTTCTACGAGGACGACCCGGCCTGGTCGAAGATCGAGGCGTACCTCGCGGGCGGGGCCGCGCCGTCCTTCACGTACCACCGGTTCTGGGCCCAGGCGGACATCGCTCTCGCCATGGGCTCGTACGCGGAGCTTCTCGAATAAGTCCCCGCTAAAAGCTCTGCGTACAAGGCCCTGACGTTCACGAGCCGTCAGGGCCCGAGGCCGGGCGGACCCGTCCCCATTCGGGTCCGCCCGGTCGTGCGTGCC
>NZ_VJZE01000583.1 GCF_009377205.1 Streptomyces phyllanthi | reverse complement strand
ACGTCGGGGACGCGGGCCGCATCGTCTCGCTGGAGCACTTCGGTGCCTCGGCCGACGGCAAGGTCCTCTTCCGCGAGTACGGCTTCACTCCCGAGAACGTGGCCGCCGTTGCTCGGGAATCCATCGCGGCCGCCCAGCGCTGACGCTCATATACGACACGTAGGAGATGCAATTTCCATGACAGACGCACTGAAGCGCCTCTCCGAGGAAGGCGTGGCGATCTGGCTGGACGACCTGTCGCGCAAGCGGATCACGTCCGGCAACCTCGCCGAGCTGATCGACCAGCAGCACGTCGTGGGCGTCACCACCAACCCGTCGATCTTCCAGAAGGCGATCAGCAGCGGGGACGGCTACGAGCAGCAGGTCGAGGATCTGGCCTTCCGCAAGGTGACCGTCGAAGAGGCCATCCGCATGATCACCACGGCGGACGTCCGTGACGCCGCCGACATCCTGCGCCCGGTCTTCGACGCCACCGGCGGCCAGGACGGCCGGGTCTCCATCGAGGTCGACCCTCGCCTGGCGCACAACACCAAGGCGACGGTGGCCGAGGCCAAGCAGCTCGCCTGGCTGGTGGACCGCCCGAACACCCTGATCAAGATCCCGGCGACGCAGGCGGGCCTGCCCGCGATCACCGAGACCATCGGCCTCGGCATCAGCGTGAACGTGACGCTGATCTTCTCGCTGGAGCGCTACCGCGAGGTCATGGACGCCTACCTGGCCGGTCTGGAGAAGGCCAAGGAGCGCGGCCTGGACCTGTCGAAGATCCACTCGGTGGCGTCCTTCTTCGTGTCCCGTGTGGACACCGAGATCGACAAGCGGCTCGACGCGCTCGGCACGACCGAGGCCAAGGCCGCCCGCGGCAAGGCGGGCGTCGCCAACGCGCGGCTCGCCTACCAGGCGTACGAGGAGGTGTTCGCCTCTGGCGACAATTCGACACAGCCCTCGGATCGCTGGAGCGCGCTGGAGAGCGCGGGCGCCAACAAGCAGCGTCCGCTGTGGGCCTCCACAGGCGTGAAGGACCCGGCGTACAAGCCGACCCTGTACGTGGACGAGCTGGTCGCGCCGAACACCGTGAACACCATGCCGGAGGCCACGCTGGAGGCCACGGCCGAGAGCGGCGAGATCCGCGGCAACGCGATCGCCGGTACGTACGAGCAGTCGCGTGCCGAGCTGGACGCGGTCGAGAAGCTCGGGATCTCGTACGACGAGGTCGTCCAGCTCCTGGAGGACGAGGGCGTCGAGAAGTTCGAGGCGTCCTGGAACGACCTGCTCAAGTCGACCGAGGCGGAGCTCCAGCGCCTCGCCCCCTCGGAAGGCTGACGCCTTGGCACCCCTTCCCGTCTCCGGGGCGAATCCGCTCCGTGACCCGGCGGACCGACGGCTCCCGCGTATCGCGGGGCCGTCGGGCCTGGTCATCTTCGGCGTCACGGGCGATCTGTCCCGCAAGAAGCTGATGCCCGCGGTGTACGACCTCGCCAACCGCGGGCTGCTGCCGCCGGGCTTCTCGCTCGTCGGCTTCGCCCGCCGCGAGTGGGCGAACGAGGACTTCGCCCAGGAGGTCCACGACGCGGTCAAGGAGCACGCCCGCACCCCCTTCCGCGAGGAGGTCTGGCAGCAGCTCATCCAGGGCATGCGTTTCGTCCAGGGCACCTTCGACGACGACGACGCGTTCGAGCGGCTGCGCGAGACGATCGAGGAGCTGGACAAGGCGCAGGGCACGGGCGGGAACTTCGCGTTCTACCTCTCCGTACCGCCGTCGGCGTTCCCCGTGGTCATCCAGCAGCTGAAGAAGCACGGGCTGGCCGACCAGACGGGCGGCTCCTGGCGGCGCGCGGTCATCGAGAAGCCGTTCGGCCACGATCTGGAGTCGGCCCAGCAGCTCAACGCGATCGTGCACGAGGTCTTCGCCCCGGACCAGGTCTTCCGTATCGACCACTACCTGGGCAAGGAGACCGTCCAGAACATCCTGGCGCTCCGGTTCGCCAACCAGATGTTCGAGCCGATCTGGAACCGGTCGTACGTCGACCATGTGCAGATCACGATGGCCGAGGACATCGGTATCGGCGGCCGCGCCGGCTACTACGACGGCATCGGCGCCGCCCGCGACGTCATCCAGAACCACCTCCTCCAGCTGATGGCCCTCACGGCCATGGAGGAGCCCGCCTCCTTCGACGCGGACGCGCTCGCCGCGGAGAAGACCAAGGTGCTCGGCGCGGTACGGCTGCCGAAGGACCTGGGCCGCGACACCGTGCGCGGGCAGTACGCGGCGGGCTGGCAGGGCGGCGAGAAGGTGATCGGCTACCTCGAAGAGGACGGCATCGACGCCAACTCGAAGACCGACACGTACGCGGCGATCAGACTGGGCGTCGACAACCGCCGCTGGGCGGGCGTCCCCTTCTATCTGCGCACGGGCAAGCGGCTCGGCCGCCGGGTCACCGAGATCGCGGTCGTCTTCCAGCGCGCCCCGCACTCCCCCTTCGACACGACCGCCACCGAGGAACTCGGCCAGAACGCGGTCGTCATCCGTGTCCAGCCCGACGAGGGCGTCACGGTCCGCTTCGGCTCCAAGGTGCCCGGCACCTCCATGGAGATCCGGGACGTGTCGATGGACTTCGCGTACGGCGAGTCGTTCACGGAGTCGAGCCCGGAGGCGTACGAGCGCCTCATCCTCGACGTCCTGCTCGGCGACTCGAACCTCTTCCCGCGCACCGAGGAGGTCGAGCTGTCCTGGGAGATCCTCGACCCGATCGAGGAGTACTGGGAGAAGAACGGCAGGCCCGCGCAGTATCCGGCGGGCACCTGGGGCCCGGTCGAGGCGGACCAGATGCTCGAGCGAGACGGACGGAGCTGGCGCCGGCCATGAAGATAGACCTCACGGACACCACGGCCAGCAAGATCAACAAGGCGTTGGTGCAGGGCCGCCGTGCGATCGGCACGCCGGCCGTCGGCATGGTGCTCACCCTCGTCATCGTCACCGACGAGGAGAACGCCTACGACGCCCTGAAGGCGGCCAACGACGCCTCGCACGAGCATCCCTCGCGCACCCTCGTCGTCATACGGCGCGTCTCCCGCTCGCCGCGCGACCGCACCCAGTCCCGGCTGGACGCCGAGGTGCGGGTGGGCGCGGACGCGGGCACCGGTGAGACGGTCGTGCTGCGGCTGTACGGCGAGGTGTCCGACCACGCCCAGTCCGTGGTGCTGCCGCTGCTGCTGCCGGACGCCCCCGTCGTGGTCTGGTGGCCGGTGGGCGCGCCGCGCGATCCGGCGAAGGACCCGCTGGGCGCGCTGGGGCAGCGCCGGGTCACCGACAGCTACTCGGCGGAGAAGCCGATCGACGAGCTGCGGGCCCGGGCCGAGAGCTACGAGCCGGGCGACACCGACCTCGCGTGGGCCCGCATCACGCCGTGGCGCTCGGTACTGGCCGCCGCGCTCGACCAGGTGCGGTGCGAGGTCATCTCCGCCGAGGTGACGGGCGAGGAGTTCAACCCGAGCGTCGAACTCCTGGCCATGTGGCTCGCCGACCGGCTCCACGTGCATGTCCGGCGCGGGGTCTCCTCGGGTCCGGGCCTGACCGAGGTGCGGCTGGAGACCACCGGCGGCCCCATCGCGCTCAACCGGCCGGACGGGGCGATGGCCACGCTGGCACTGCGGGGTCAGCCGGACCGCGCGGTGGCGCTGAAGCGCCGTGAGACGGCGGAGCTGATCGCGGAGGAGCTGCGGCGGCTCGATCCGGACGACACGTACGCGTCGGCGCTGCGGTTCGGGGTGGACCGGCTGGGCGGAGCCGCCTCTGGCGTGCCGAGGGTGCCGGTGTCGGCATCGGCTGAGGTGTCGGCATCGGGGGGAGCCTCGGCATCGACTGAGGTGTCGGCGTTGCGGCCGGCACTGCCGCCTGCCCCTCCGTCGCCTTCGGCCCCTCCGGCCCCTTCGGCGTCGGGGGACGGCGACGGCGACGGCGGGAGTCGGCCCTCTCCCGCTCAGATGCCCGCGGTCAAGAAGGCGGCGCCGTAGTGAGTACCCCACAGCTGGTCGTGCACCGCGACAAGGAACTGATGGCGCAGGCCGCCGCGGCCCGGCTGATCACGAAGATCGTCGACGCCCAGGCCTCGCGCGGCCATGCCTCGGTGGTCCTCACGGGCGGCCGCAACGGCAACGGTGTGCTGGCCGCGCTCGCGGCCGCCCCCGCTCGGGACGCGATCGACTGGGGCCACATCGATCTGTGGTGGGGTGACGAGCGGTTCCTGCCCGAGGGTGATCCGGACCGCAATGTCACCCAGGCCCGCGAGGCTCTGCTGGACTCGGTGCCGGTGGACCCCGAGCGCGTGCATGCCATGCCCGCGGCGGAGGGGCCGTACGGTGCGGATGCGGACGCGGCGGCTGCCGGGTACGCGGAGGAGTTGGCACGGGCGGCGGGTCCGGAGAACCACAGTTCGGTTCCGGCGTTCGATGTGCTGATGCTGGGTGTCGGGCCGGACACGCATGTGGCGTCTCTGTTCCCGGGACACCCCGCGGTACGGGAGACCGAGCGTGCGGTGGTGGGCGTGCACGGCGCCCCCAAGCCGCCGCCGACCCGGGTCACGCTGACGCTGCCGGCCATCCGTTCGGCGCGTGAGGTGTGGCTCCTGGCGGCGGGCGAGGACAAGGCCCGGGCCGTGGCGATCGGGCTCTCGGGTGCGGGGGAGGTCCAGGCGCCGGTGGCGGGCGCGTATGGCCGCGCCCGCACCCTGTGGCTGCTGGACGCGGCGGCGGCGTCGCAATTGCCCCGTTCCCTGTACCCACCGGCGTCACCCTGAGGGTTTT
>NZ_VJZE01000582.1 GCF_009377205.1 Streptomyces phyllanthi | reverse complement strand
TCGCCCTCCTGGCCCGCGAGGACCTGGGCCTGCGGCAGATCGCCGGGCCCGAGGGCGCCGGCACCGCGGTCCACTGGGCGCACGCCTCCGAGCTGGCCGACCCGTATCCGTATCTGCTGGGCGGCGAACTCCTGTTGACGGCCGGGGTGCACATCCCGGACGAGGCGGGGGCGGGCACGTACTTCGACGACTACGTGTCCCGGATCGTGGCGGCGGGCGGGGCCGCGCTGGGCTTCGGGCTGGCCCCCGTGCACGACACGGTGCCGCCCGCGCTGGTCGCGGCCTGCGACACGTACGGGCTGCCCCTGCTCGAGGTGCCGCCGCGGACCACCTTCTCGGGCGTGGCCCGCGCGGTCTGGCAGCTGATGGCCCAGGCACGCCATGCCGAACTGCGCCGGGTGACGGAGGCCCAGCAGAGCCTGGCCGCGGCGGCCTCACGCCCGGACCCGGTGACGGCGGTGCTGCGGCAACTGGCCCAGCGGGTACGCGGCCGGGCGGTGCTGTACGGGCCGGAGGGGGCGGAGATCGCGTCGGCGGGCAGAGCGTCCGAGGCGGCCGTCACACACCGTCTGGCCGAGCTGGCGGGAGTGGTCCGGCCCGGTGACACGCTGGGCCCCACGCCGTCCTCCGCCACCGACACCACCCGCGGCACCCACCTCGCCGCCTACGCCCTCGGCGGCGGCCAGGGGTTCGCACTCGGCGTGGCCGTTCCGCACCGCGAGCCGGGCGACCACGCCATCGCGTCCGTCGCGGCCGTCCTGCTCTCCCTGCTCACCGGGGAGCACCGCGGCGGCTCGGAAGGCGGCTCGGGAGCCGCACGATCCGCCGCGCTGGTGCGGTTGCTGCTGGGGGCGGCTCCAAAGGACGTGGCGCCCCTCCTCGGGGAAGGGCCGTGGGTCGTGGTCCACGCACGGCCCGCCGGGGACGGGCCCGCGCCCGACGCCGTGGCGGCCTCCGCGCTAGGCTCCGCACTGGGGTCCGCCCTCGTCGACCTGACGCACGACGTCGTGCGCGTCCTCCTCCCGGCCGACCGGGAACCGGCCCCGCAGCCCGGCTGGACCTGCGGAATCAGCGCACCGGCCGGTCCCCGCGAGTGGGCGTCCGCCGACGTCCAGGCCGCCCGCGCGCTGGCCCGCGCCCGCGCCACCCGCGCGCCCCTGGTCCACCACGCGGTACGCCCCGCGCTGGCCGATCTGGTCGCCGCCGAGGACGCGGCCTCCCACGCCCGCGCGCTCCTCGCGCCCATCGCCGGCACGCCCGCCCTCATGGACACCCTGCGCGCCTGGCTCTCGCTGCACGGGAGTTGGGACCGCACGGCGGTGGCCCTCTCCGTGCACCGCAACACCGTCCGGCAGCGGATCGCCCGTTGCTCGGCGCTCCTGGACACCGACCTCGACGACCCCGACGTACGGATGGAGTTGTGGTTCGCGCTGCGGCAGCCGTGACCCGGCCCGTGGGCCGCCGATCAACGAGTGACCCACATCCCAGCGTTCGGGACGTCGGGGTCCCGATCAGTTGTCTGCCTCACAATGGGAACCATGCCGATACCCGGGACTCCCAGCCGCGCCGAGCTCGTCGACCACCTCGTCCGGACGCGTATCGCGGGCGATGTCGCCACGCCCCGCGAGAACAACCTCTCTCACTACCGCCAGCTGTCGAACGGCAACCGCCACTACTGGCTGGGCCTGGAGCTCGGTGACCGCTGGACCGACGAGCAGGACGTCCTCGCGGTGATGGCCGAGCGCGTCGGCGTGAACGACGACCCGGAGTACCGCTACGGCCAGGACACCATCGACCCCGAACTGACGGTCGCCGCCCTGGACCGTATGGCGGCGCGGCTGCGCAAGGCGGCGGACGGCGAGCAGCGCGTCCTGTTCGCCACCGGCCACCCCGGCGGCCTGCTCGACGTGCACCGCGCGACGGCCGCGGCCCTGCGCTCCGCGGGCTGCGAGATCGTGGTGATCCCGGACGGCCTCCAGACGGAGGAGGGGTACGTCATGCAGTTCGCGGACGTGGCGGTCCTGGAGCACGGCGCCACCCTGTGGCACACCCACTCGGGCGATCCGATGAAGGCCATCCTCACCGGCCTGGAGCGCGAGGGCCGCCCGCTGCCCGACCTGGTGGTCGCCGACCACGGCTGGGCGGGGTACGCGGGACAGCACGGCGTGGACTCCGTCGGCTACGCGGACAGCAACGACCCGGCCCTCTTCCTCGCCGAGTCCGAGGGCACCGTCCAGGTCACGGTCCCCCTGGACGACCATGTGGTGAGCCCGCGCCACTACGACCCGATGACGGCGTACCTGCTGGACCAGGCGGGCCTCACCCAGGAGTAGGACTCGACGGAGGAGTCGGGTGCAGAGCTCGACAGAGGAGTCGAGCGCAGGGCTCGGCGGAGGCGTCGAGCGGGCTCACCTCGGGACCCGCACGACCCCCTCCTGGATCACCGAGATCGCCAGCTGTCCGTCCTGGGTGTAGATACGGCCCTGGCCGAGCCCGCGGCCGCCGTGCGCGGACGGCGACTCCTGGTCGTACAGCAGCCATTCGTCGGCGCGGAAGGGCCGGTGGAACCACATCGCGTGGTCGAGCGAGGCCCCGACGACGTCCCCGACGGCCCAGCCGCCGCGCCCGTGCGCGAGCAGGATGGAGTCGAGGAGCGTCATGTCGGAGACGTACGTGGCGAGGACGACGTGCAGGAGGGGGTCGTCGTCGAGCTTGCCGTTGGCGCGGAACCACACCTGGGAGTGCGCCTCGCGCGGTTCGCCGTACCGGCCGTACGGCGGGTCGTCGACGTAGCGCAGATCGACGGCGGCCCGGGCCTCCAGCATCTTCTCCACGACCCGGGGGTCGAGGCCGTACGACGGCAGCCGTTCCTCGGCGGTGGGCAGCGTGGCCGGGTCGGGCGCGGCCGGCATCGGCGCCTGGTGGTCGAGCCCTTCCTCGTACCGCTGGAAGGACGCCGACAGGGCGAAGATGGGCTGCCCGTGCTGGACCGCGACGACGCGGCGGGCGGTGAAGGAGCGGCCGTCGTTCATACGGTCGACGGTGTAGACGATGGGCGCGCCCGCGTCGCCGGTGCGCAGGAAGTACGCGTGCAAGGAGTGCGCGAGCCGGTCCTCGGGGACCGTCCGGCCGGCGGCTACGAGCGCCTGGGCCGCGACCTGCCCGCCGAAGACGCGGGGGACGATGGCGGGCCGGGACCGGCCGCGGAAGATGTTCTCCTCGATCTGCTCGAGGTCGAGCAGATCGAGGAGGGACTGCAGTGGTGCCTGACTCATGCCGTGAGTCTGCCAGCCTCGTGTCACGGCAGGCCGCCGAAAGTTACCCACGGGTAGAGATTGGTTGAAGATCACACGAGGGTGACCGGGAGCCCGTCCTAGAGCCCCATGTCCTTCGCGATGATCGACTTCATGATCTCGCTGGTGCCGCCGTAGATGCGGTTGACGCGGTTGTCCGCGTACAGACGGGCGATCGGGTACTCGTTCATGAAGCCGTAGCCGCCGTGCAGCTGGAGGCAGCGGTCGATGACGCGGTGGGCGACCTCGGTGCAGAACAGCTTGGCGCTGGCGGCCTCGGCGGGGGTGAGCTCACCGGCGTCCAGGGCCTCCAGGGCGCGGTCGACGACGGCCTCGGCCGCGTCCACCTCGGCCTGGCAGGCGGCCAGCTCGAACTTGGTGTTCTGGAAGTGGGCGACCGGCTTGCCGAAGACCGTGCGGTCCTGGACGTACTCCTTGGCGAACCGGACGGCCGCCTTGGCCTGCGCGTAGGCGCCGTAGGCGATGCCCCAGCGCTCGGAGGCGAGGTTGTGGCCGAGGTAGTAGAAGCCCTTGTTCTCCTCGCCGAGGAGGTCCTCGGCGGGCACCTTGACGTCGACGAAGGCGAGCTCGGCGGTGTCGGAGGTCTTCAGGCCCAGCTTGTCGAGCTTCCGCCCGATGGAGTAGCCCTCGGACTTGGTGTCGACGGCGAAGAGGGAGATGCCGAAGCGGCGGTCCTCGGCCGTGGGCGCGGAGGTGCGGGCGCAGACGATGACACGGTCGGCGTGGACACCGCCGGTGATGAAGGTCTTGGCGCCGTTGAGGACGTAGTGCGTGCCGTCCTCGGAGAGCTTGGCGGTGGTCTTCATACCGGCGAGGTCGGACCCCGTCCCCGGCTCGGTCATGGCGAGGGCCCACATCTCCTCGCCGGTGACGAACTTCGGCAGGTAGCGCTTCTTCTGCTCGTCGGTGGCGAGCATCTTGATGTACGGCAGGCCGAGCAGCACGTGGACGCCGGAGCCGCCGAAGGACACACCCGCGCGGGCGGTCTCCTCGTACATCACGGCCTCGAACTTGTACGAGTCGATGCCGGCGCCGCCGTACTCCTCGTCGACGCGGATGCCGAAGACGCCGAGTTCGGCCAGCTTGTGGTAGAAGTCGCGCGGCGCCTGGCCGGCGGCGAACCACTCGTCGTAGACCGGGACGACCTCGGCCTCGATGAAGGCGCGCAGGGTCTCGCGGAACGCCTCGTGATCCTCGTTGAACACCGTACGGCGCACGGCCGCCACCGCCCTTCCCTGCGCCTAAACCGGCGCCGCTCTCGCGTACCTGGTTGCTCGCCGTCCGGGTTCCCCAATTGATGGTTGCGGTCCGATCCGGCTAAGCGCTCGCTCAGGCCCAACCGTACCGGCGAGTACGAACACGCGTCCAGACCGTCAGCCCAGTAACGCTCGTCACGGCGGGAAACCCGACGCGGGTTTTTCAGGGGCGCGGGGAACTGCGCGACCAGCCCCCGACGACCCGCACCCGACAACACCGGGCAACCCACCCAC
>NZ_VJZE01000581.1 GCF_009377205.1 Streptomyces phyllanthi | reverse complement strand
GGGCCTGCAGCTACGGGTCATCAACTCCCGCCCCGAGCCCTCCCACGCTCTCGGCTCCGCTCGAGCAGGAGGGACCCCCATGGGGCCGTCGTCCCCCGGCGCGGGCCACGGCCTGCTCGGTATGCGGGAGCGCGCCGCGATGCTCGGTGGCACCCTGACGGCGATGCAGACGTCGCACGGCGGCTTCGTGGTGGTCGCCTTCCTGCCCCGCTCCGGCGGAACCGACCACCCCGCGGAGCCCCTCCACTCCGACAGCGCCCCGGGTACGACAGGAGAAACGAGCAGATGACGAGCAGCACCATTCGCGTACTGATCGCCGACGACCAGGAGATGGTCCGGCAGGGCTTCACGGTGCTGCTCAACGCCCGGCCCGGCATCGAGGTGGTGGGGCAGGCCGTGCACGGTCTGGACGCGGTGGCCAAGGTGGCCGAACTCACCCCGGACGTCGTCCTGATGGACATCCGCATGCCCGAGCTCGACGGCATCGAGGCCACCCGCCGCATCACCGCCGAGCACCCGGACATCAGGGTCCTGGTGCTCACCACCTTCGACCTCGACGAGTACGTGTACGACGCCCTGCACGCCGGCGCGTCCGGCTTCCTGCTGAAGGACGCCTCCGCGGACCAGCTCGCCGAAGCGGTGCGGGTGGTGGCGGCGGGTGACGCGCTGCTCGCTCCCGGCGTGACACGGCGCCTGATCGTCGAGTTCGCCCGTCTGCACGGCGCGCCCCGCGCCCCGCTGAAGGAACGCGTGGGCGATCTGACGGAGCGGGAGACGGAGGTCCTCGTGCTCATCGCCCACGGCCTGTCCAACGCCGAGATCGCCGAACGCCTCGTCGTGGCCGAGCAGACCGTGAAGACCCACGTGGGCCGCATCCTCGTGAAGCTGGGCCTGCGCGACCGCACCCAGGCGGCGGTGTTCGCGTACGAGTGCGGGCTGGTCCGGCCGTCCGGGTACTGAGGTACGAGGGTACGGCGGCCGTGGCAGTAAGCCCGGGGAGCCCTCGCACTACCCGTAGTACCTGAGACGGATGCCGAAGGACCCGCCTCACTGGTGACGACCGCGACCCCACCCGGCGCCTACCGTTCTGAACGTGACCGAGATGCCCCAGACGCAGACGACGCCCAAGCAGGGCCAAGCCACACCTCGCAGCCCGGAGTTCCGGCTGGCGGCGGACGCCCTGCGCGGGCTGCGGCAGGACCTGTTCCACGACGCGTTCGCCTACCGCCCGCTGCCGCGCATGAGCGTGGACGGCCCGATCACCCGGCACCTGCGCGGAAGTCTGCGGCAGAACGCGGTCTGGACCCCGCACGCCGTCGTGGCGTTCTGCGGCCTGCTGGCCGCGGTCATCGGCGCTGCCGGCGCAAAGGGCGGAGGCATGGCCGAGCTGCTGAGCCTCGCTTTCGCGCTGGGCCCGATCCTGCTGACGTTGATCCGGCCCGTCGGCGCCTTCTGGCTGTCCTTCGTCTCCGCGCCGATCACCGCGACGTTCGGTAACAGCTGGAGCGACTGGCCCTGGCCGGCCGGTGCCTTCGCCTGCCACCTGGTGGTGCTGGCGGTCGTGGCCCTGCGGACGCGGCCGCGCGTGGCCGCGTGGATGTGGGTGCTGACCGCGGCCTACGGCATCTTCTCCGAGACCCTTTTCGGCTCGCGCCACTACGCGTCCAACACCGCACCGTTCCTGGTCTTCTCCGCGATGATCCTGCTCGGCGTCACCGTCATCCACATACGCCGCAGCGCCGCGCGGGAGGTGACCGCCCAGCAGACGGTGACCGCGCACGAACGCTCCAAGCGCACCCTCCTGGAGGAGCGCACCACGATCGCCCGCGAGCTGCACGACGTGGTGGCCCACCACATGTCGGTGGTCGCGATCCAGGCGGAGGCGGCACCGTACCGGGTGGAGAACCCGCCCCCGGAGCTGGAGCAGGCCTTCGCCACGATCAGGGAGAACGCGGTGGCGGCACTCACCGAGCTCCGCCGTGTCCTCGGCGTCGTCCGCGCCGAGGACTACGAGGCGCCGGACGCCCCGCAGCCCACCCTGGCCGACATCGACGCCCTGCTCGCCAATGTGCGGGAGGCGGGCCTGACCGTCGAGAAGGTGGTCACCGGAGCCGTCCGTGAACTCCCGCAGGGCATCGAGCTGTCCGCGTACCGAATAGTCCAGGAGGCGCTCAGCAACAGCCTGCGGCACGCACCGGGCGCCACCGCCCGGGTCGAGATCGGCTACGTCCTGGGCGGCCTCGGACTGCGTATCGTCAACGGTCCGGCGACCGGCCTGATCAAACCGTCGCCCGGCGCCGGACACGGCATCACGGGCATGCGCGAGCGCGTCACGATGCTGAACGGGGAGATGACGACGGAAGAGACGGACGACGGAGGCTATGAGGTGACGGTGTTCCTGCCGGTTCCCCCCACGGAGGACCCCGTATGACGACCAGCATGAGCGGTGCCGGAGACCGTTCGATACGGGTCCTGATCGCCGACGACCAGATGATGGTCCGCGAGGGCTTCTCGGTGCTGCTGGGCGCGATGCCGGACATCGAGGTGGTCGGCGAGGCGGTGAACGGCCGGGAGGCGGTCGACCGGGTCCGCGACCTCTCCCCGGACGTCGTCCTGATGGACATCCGCATGCCCGAGATGAACGGCATCGAGGCGACCCGCGAGATCGTGGCGGCGGACGGTGCGGCGAAGGTGCTGGTGCTGACGACGTTCGACCTCGACGAGTACGTGTACCAGGCACTGCGGGCGGGAGCCTCGGGCTTCCTCCTCAAGGACGCCTCGGCACGCCAACTGGCCGAGGGGGTACGGGTGGTGGCGTCCGGCGAGGCGCTGCTGGCGCCGTCGGTGACGAAGCGGCTGATCACGGAGTTCTCCCGGATCGCGGACACCCCCCGGCTCCCGCCCTCGGCCCAGGCGGCCTACGGCGACCTGACGGAGCGGGAGACGGAGGTCCTGGTCCTCATCGCCCAGGGTCTGTCCAACGCCGAGATCGCCGAGCGCCTGGTCGTCGCCGAGTCCACCATCAAGACCCATGTCAGCCGCATCCTCGTGAAGCTGGGCCTCCGGGACCGTACGCAGGCGGCGGTGTTCGCGTACGAGGCGAGGCTCGTGACACCGGGGTGACGCCGGATACCCGGCGGGGCCTGATGCCCGGCGGGGCCTGACGCCCAGCCGGTCCTGATCCGCGTCATGGTCTGACGCACGGGCCTGACGCACGGGCCTGACGTACGGCGAGGTCCGCCCCGCTCAGGTCACCCCTGTTCAGACGGGGGTCGGGCAGGTTAGCGTCCGTTGCATGGCAGCCCGTTCCGAGACCGTTCCCGCCTTCGACCCGTGGGACCCCGAGTTCGTGACCGACCCGTATCCGGCGTACGCCGAGCTGCGGGCGCTGGGCCGGGTGCACTACTACGAGCCCACCGACCAGTGGCTGGTGCCGCACCACGCGGATGTGTCGGCGCTGCTGCGGGACCGGCGGCTGGGGCGGACGTACCAGCACCGTTTCACGCACGAGGACTTCGGGCGGACGGCGCCGCCGGCGGAGCACGAGCCGTTCCACACGCTGAACGACCACGGGATGCTCGATCTGGAGCCGCCGGACCACACGCGGATCAGGCGACTGGTGTCGAAGGCGTTCACGCCGAGGACGGTCGAACGGCTGGGGCCGTATGTCCAGCGGCTGGCCGGGGAACTGGTGGACGGGCTGGTCGCGGCGGGCGGCGGGGACCTGCTGACCGATGTGGCCGAGCCGCTGCCGGTCGCCGTGATCGCCGAGATGCTGGGCATCCCGGAGCCGGACCGGGCACAGCTGCGGCCGTGGTCGGCGGACATCTGCGGGATGTACGAGCTGAACCCCTCGGAGGAGACGGCGCGGAAGGCGGTGCGGGCGTCGGTCGAGTTCTCGGAGTATCTGCGGGAGCTGATCGCCGCGCGGCGTGAGGAGCCGGGGGAGGACCTGATCTCCGGGCTGATCGCGGCGTACGACGAGGGTGACCGGCTCACCGAGCAGGAGATGATCTCCACCTGTGTGCTGCTGCTGAACGCGGGGCACGAGGCGACGGTCAACGCGACGGTGAACGGCTGGTGGGCGCTGTTCCGCAACCCTGACCAGCTGGAGGCGCTGCGCGCCGACCGTTCGCTCGTACCGGGGGCCGTGGAGGAGCTGATGCGGTACGACACCCCGCTCCAGCTCTTCGAGCGGTGGGTGCTGGACGAGATCGAGATCGACGGGACGACCATCCCGCGCGGCGCGGAGATCGCCATGCTCTTCGGCTCCGCCAACCATGACCCGGCCGTCTTCGCCGACCCCGGCAGGCTGGACCTGTCCCGCCGGGACAACCCCCATATCTCCTTCAGCGCGGGGATCCACTACTGCATCGGCGCCCCCCTGGCCCGTATCGAACTCGCCGCGTCCATGGGCGCGTTGCTCGACCGCGCGCCTACGCTCCGCCTCGCGGCGGAGCCGAAGCGGAAGCCGAACTTCGTGATTCGGGGGCTGGAAGGGCTACTCGTCGAACTCTGACGTCCCGCCCCCGCCCGTGGCCCGCCGGCGTCTGCGCATCCAGAGCAGGAGAACGGCGCAGGCGAGGGCAGGGAGGGCGGCGCCGGCCGCCAGGACGAGAGGGAGTTCGGTGACGAGGACGGTGTAGTCGGTGTCCTCGCCCTCGAACCCGCCGCCCATGTGGCGTCGTGTGCGGTCGGTGGAGGCCCAGGCGAGCGCGGCCGTGGCCGCACCGACGGCGGACAGCGCGCAGCAGCCGCAGCCGGCGGCGGAATCGCGGTGCTCCATGCCGGGGCCCTCCGGGGTTGGGC
>NZ_VJZE01000580.1 GCF_009377205.1 Streptomyces phyllanthi | reverse complement strand
GCGCTGGAGGTGGCCGGACGGGCGGTGGAGCGGACCGGCGTGGAGGCCCGGTTCGTCGACCTGGCGGTGGTGAGCGCCGACGGGGCGGAGGGCGGAGCCGCCGAGGCAGTGGTCGGAGCGCTGGGACTGCACGACGCGGGGCCGTTGAAGGGCGGCGGCGGGCGGATGCGGCCGGACCCGGTGGACCGGCTGGTCGCCGCGCTCGCCGAGCGCGAGGCGCTGCTGGTGCTGGACAACTGCGAGCACGTGGTGGCGGAGACGGCCCAGCTGGTGCAGCGGCTGCTCGGAGCGTGTCGGCGGGTCCGGGTGCTGGCCACCAGCCGGGAGGCGCTGGGGATCACGGGAGAGTCGCTGTGGCCGCTGGCCCCGCTGGCGGTTCCTGCGGGCGGTGAGGCGGGTGGTCCGCAGGGGAGCGCGCCGGGCGCGGTCACCGCCGCTGAGGCGCTCGGTTTCGCAGCGGTGCGGCTGTTCGTGGACCGGGCGGCGGCGGTACGGCCCGGTTTCGCGCTGGGGGACGCGCAGGCGGGTTCGGTGCTGCGGGTCTGCGCTGCGCTGGACGGACTGCCGCTGGCCCTCGAACTGGCCGCGGCGCGGCTGCGCTCGCTGCCCCTCGCCGAGGTGGAGGCCCGCCTCGGTGACCGGTTCCGGCTGTTGGGGCGGGGGGAGCGTACGGCGGCGCCGCGGCACCGCACGTTGCGCGCGGTGGTGGAGTGGAGCTGGGACCTGCTGGACAAGGAGGAGCAGGCGCTGGCGCGCCGGCTGACGATGTTCGTGGGGGGTGCGCCGCTGGCGGCGGTGGAGGAGGTCTGCGCCTGCGACGAACTGGACGATCCGCTGGAGGCGGCCGTAGGGCTGGTGGACAAGTCACTGGTGGAGGTGGACGAGGCCGGTCGCTACCGGATGCTGGAGACCGTACGGGAGTTCTGCGCCGAACGGCTCGCGGAGTCGGGGGAGGAGGCGCGGCTGCGGGCGGCGCACGCGGAGTGGTTCCTGCGGCTGGCGGCCGAGGCGGAGCCGTGCCTGCGGCGGTCCGAGCAGCTTCAGTGGCTGCGGCGGTTGGACGCCGAGCACCTCAACCTGCTGGCGGCGCTGCGCCGTTCCGTGACCACGGTACCGGAGCGGGGGCTGCGGCTGGTCGCCCTGCTGAGCGGGTACTGGCTGCTGCGCGGGCTGCGCGGCCAGGCCGCGCCCTTGGCGGCGGAGCTGCTGCGTTCGACCGGCCGTCGGGTGCCGGACGGGCTGGACGACGAGTACGTCCTGTGCGTCCTGAACGCGAGAGCCGAGGGCCCCGGCCGGTCCGAGCAACAGGAGTGGTGGCGGCGGGCCCAGTCGATCATGGCGGAGCGCACGGCACCGCCGCGGTATCCGTATCTCAGCTTCCTGTGGGCGACGGCGGCGGGTCCCACCGACGCGAGCCTTGCGCGCCCCGAGGCACACATTGGAACGGATCCCTGGTCACAGGCACTGCTCCGGATGGGGAAGGGCTATCTGGCGCTGTTCGGTGGAGACGCGGGGGAGGCGGTGGAACGGGAGTTCGATGCGGCTCTGCGGGGTTTCCGTGACCTCGGAGACCGGCTCGGGTCTGCGGAGACCCTGGACGCCGCGGCTACGCTGGCGTCGCGGCGCGGGCACCATGCCCGGTCGTTGGAGCTGTGGGAGGAGGGCATCGCGGCGGCCGGCGAACTGGGCGCCGTGGCCGCGGTGGTGAACATGCGGTGCAACCGGGGATACGGGCTGCTGCGCGCCGGGGACCTCGGCGCGGCGCGTGCCGATTTCACCTGGGCGGAGTCGACAGCGCGGCGGGACGGCCTGCGGGAGGAGCTGGGCTCGGCCCGCTGCGGGCTCGGTGATGTCACCCGGCTGGAAAGCGACCTCACGACAGCCCGCAGACTCTACGAGTCGGCCCTGCACGGAGCCGAGGCGGAACTCGTCTTCGGTCAGGCGACCCGGGTGCGGGCGTTGGTGGGCCTGGGCCGGGTGGCCGAGGCGGAGGGCGACGCGGAGGGTGCGCTGGCCCGGCATCGGGAGGCGCTTGACGTATCACTGAGCGGCGGCGATCTCGGTGAGGCGGCCTGCGCGGTGGAGGGCCTGGCGGGGGCCGCGCTGTTGGCGGGCGACGGTGAACGCGCCGGACTGCTGCTGGGGCTGGGGCAGGCGGTGCGCGGCGGGGAACCGGCGAGGGAGCAGGACGCGGTGCGGACGGCGGCCGGGGTACGGGACCTGATCGGCGCCCGGCGGTTCGAGCAGGCCCTGAGACGGGGCGCGTCGATGACGGCGCAGGCGGCTCTGGCCGAACTGGGGACTGTGGGCCGCCCGGCACGGTAGGCGACGGTCAGCGGTCTGTCAGCCGACGGTAGGCGCGGGCGCCGATGGTTCCGGCATGACGAACTCACGGAGCACACAGAGCACGAACCAGGAGAGCACCGAGGCTCTGCGGCTGGTGGAGGTGCGCAAGACATACGGCGATGACAACGCCCGGGTGACCGCGCTGGACGGCGTCTCGCTCGACCTGACGCGCGGCACGTTCACCGCCGTGATGGGACCGTCCGGGTCCGGCAAGAGCACCCTGCTGCACTGCGCGGCCGGCCTGGACGAACCGGACACCGGCACGGTGTTCGTGGACGGCCTCGAACTGCGCGGCAAGAGCGAGACCGAGCTGACGAAGTTCCGCCGGCAGCGGATCGGCTTCGTCTTCCAGCAGTTCAACCTGCTGCCGACGCTCACGGTCGTGCAGAACACCACCCTGCCGCTGAAGCTGGCCGGCCGCCGCATCGACTCGGCACGGGCACGCGCCGTCCTGGAGCGGGTGGGACTGGGGCAGCGGCTCGACCACCTGCCCGGCCGGCTGTCCGGAGGCCAGCAGCAGCGGGTCGCCATCGCCAGGGCGCTCCTCGCGGAACCGAGCGTGGTCTTCGCCGACGAGCCGACCGGCGCGCTCGACAGTCACAGCGCCCGGGAGGTGCTGGGTCTGCTCCAGGAGTCGGTACGCACCTTCGGCCGGACCGTGGTGATGGTGACCCACGACCCGGTGGCCGCCTCCTACGCGGACGCGGTGGTGTTCCTCGCCGACGGGCGTCTCGCCGGGCGGATGTCCAGTCCCACCGCGCAGGCGGTGGCGGAGCGGCTGACCCACCTGGGCGACGAGATCGCGCGCCAGGGCCGGTACGACGGCACGAGCGGTGCCTACGCCGCAGCTCGCAACGGCAACGCTTCCGGAAGCGAGGGGATCTGATCATGTTCACCCTGGCTGTGAGGTCGCTGCGGCGACGGATGAGCGCCTTCACCGCGAGCTTCCTGGCGGTGTTCCTCGGCGCCGTACTCGTGATGGCCTTCGGATCGCTGTCCGACACCGGCGGCGCCGAAGGAGTGTCGGACACCGATCAGGAGACCCTGGTCACCATGTCGACGGTGGTGGGTGGCTGGGGCCTGGCCCTGGTGGCGTTCGCGGTCACCTCCACGCTCACCCTCTCCGTCCGGCAGCGGGCCACGGAGATGGCCCTGCTCAAGAGCGTCGGCGCCACCCCTGCCCAACTGCGGCGGATGATCCTGGGCGAGGCCGCGCTGCTGGCGCTGGCCGGGGCGCTGACGGCCGTCCCCGCCGGGGCGTTGGCCGGGCGCGGGCTGCTGGCGCTGCTGAAGTCCACCGACCAGGTGGCCGACGACGTGGCCTTCGCCTACGGACCGGTGGCGTTGGGCACCGGCCTCGGCGTCACCGTGCTGGGAGCCGCGGGCGCGGCGCTGCTGACGGCGCGTCGCGTCGCCAGGATGCGCGTGGTGGAGGCACTGGGCAGCACGGCCGACGCGAGCTCGGGCAGCGGACGGATGGGCAGGGGTCGGATCACCGCCGGCGTGCTGTTCCTTCTCGGTGGTCTGCACTTGAGCGTGATGGCCGCGGTGGCCGGCCCGGAGGGCTTCGACTCGATGCAGTTCGCCGGCTCGGCGGACATCCTGTTCGGGATCGGGATGGCGTTCTTCGCACCGGTGCTGGTGCGCTGGGCGACCGCGGTCCTGGCGCCTCCCGTGGAGCGGTTCGGCGGCGTCAGCGGCTACCTGGCGGTGCTCAACCTGCGCCAACGCACCGCCCAGTTGGCGGCCGCGATGACTCCGGTGATCCTGTTCGTCGGCATCTCGGTGGGCACGCTGTGGATGCAGGTCATCCAGAACGACGCCAACGCGGCCGCCGGTGTGGTGACCAACGCCGAGGACGAGGCCATCGAGACGCTGAACCTCGTGGTCACCGGGATGGTCGTGCTGTTCGCCTGCATCATGCTGGTCAACACACTGGTCGCCGTGACCGCCCACCGCCGCCGGGAGTTCGGCCAGCAGCGCCTCGCCGGGGCGACCCGCCGCCAGTTGCTGGGCATGGTCGTCCTGGAGGGCGCGGTGCTGACCGCCGCCGGGCTGGCGTTCGGCACTGTCGCCGCGCTGCCCACCGTGCTGCCGTTCAGCCACGCCAAGACCGACAGCTGGCTGCCCGACCCGGAATGGGGCATCTGGCTGGGCACCGCGGCGGTGGCCGTGGTGGTGACACTGGTCGCGCTGCTCGGCTCGTCACGCCGTGCCCTGCGGGCACCCGCCGCCGAGGCGGTGGCGGTCGCGGCCTGACCACCCGGTGCTCCAGGAGAAGCGAGGAGCGGCCCGCATCCCCAGCGGGCCGCGTAGCCTTCTTCGTTCCCCGGGGGCCTTCGCCATGACTGGCCCGCGCCGCACCGGACGACGTGACGCGGACCCGACCGATACCGCAAAAGACCAGGTCAGCCCAGCTTCCGGAACAGTCCCTCCTGGACGACGGACACGATCAGCTGCCCCTCCAGGTTGTAGAT
>NZ_VJZE01000057.1 GCF_009377205.1 Streptomyces phyllanthi | reverse complement strand
GGGCCGGGGCGTGGTGCGGATGCAGCACCTCCAGGTCGGGCAGTGCCCAGCAGGCGGTGCCCATGTCCCGGGCCATCGCGGCCAGGCCCTCCGTCTCGATGAGGTGCTGGTACGGGAAGGACGGGAAGGTCAGGCCGTCACGGTGGAGGTCGGCGCGGACCAGCAGCGCGGTGCCGCCGACCGAGTCGACGCGGACGAGCCCTCGCCCGCGCAACGCGTCGAGGTAGGTCCGGCCGAACCCCCTGGGAGGCTGAAGGATGCCGTCGCGCAGCCACTGGGTCCAGTTGAGCGTGCCGGCCCCGGGCTGGAGGACGAAGGTGTTGAGGTCGTAGGTGGGCCCACCGGGTGTGGTGGCGCAGTGCGGGGCCACGATGTCCTTGCGCGCTCCGAGCAGACGCTGGATCAGGTCGGCCGGGTAGCCGGTGACATCGACATCGAGCCACAGCACCCACTCCTCGTCGGCGAGGGCTCGGGAGAGCAGCTGGTTGCGCGCCTTGGCCAGCACCGCCCGGCGCCGGCGCTGGACGCCGGGCTCCCAACGGGGACCCGCCAACTGCAGGCCGAAGTCGCGGTGTACGAGGGTGACCCGCCGGAACCCGGCCCGCAGGCCGGGCAGTACCTCGTGGAGCAGCTCCGGTGTCGTGTCCCTGCTGTCACCCTCCAGCAGGCCCAGTGAGATCGACTCGCGCGGGTAGTCCAGGGCGTGGAGATTCTCCAGATAGCCCGGCAGGAACGCGGCCGCGTCCTTCAGAGGGGTGAGCACCAGCACCGGAGGCCGCTCGCTCGCCGGGGCCGGGGCCGGGGCGACGGTCGTCGGCGGTCTCCGCTCGGAGACCTGGGCGGCGGGGTGACCGGTCTCGGCATGGGCGATGTCCGCGGGGGCGATCGGCAGCCGGGTCGCCATGGCGAGCAACCGCTCGGTGTAGGCGCCGGGTTCGGCCCAGATCTCGGTCGCCACCTCGAAGTGCTCCGCGAAATGGGACTCGTCGAACGTGTTCCCGCCGTGGCAGACGTACGTGTACAGGTCGGGCGCGTCGACCGATACGACCCGGCAGGTGCGGACCAGTTCCTCCGCCACCGGAGTGTCCTCGCCCCGGCGTTGCGCCGGGTAGCGCGAGACCCGGTCCTTGGCGCACACCATCGACCCTTCCCACAGGCGCGCGCAGGAGATCGCGAGCTTGTGGCGAGCGGGCCACCACAGCCGCTCACGGGCGAGGAAGCAGGCATCGGCGCCGAGCGCGAGAATCGCCGCCATCTGCGTCTCGACCCGCTCCGGGTCGTACAGGTCGTCGTCGTCCCACTGGCACACGTAGGGCCCGGTGGCCCGGTCCACCGCCTCGTTGCGCAGTTCGCCCAGCGTCCGTCCCTCCGGAGGGAGCCGGTGATGGCGGATCCGTGGATCGTCCAGCTCGCGGAGGTACTGCTCAAGGGTGTCGCTGGTGCCGTCCTCCAGGACGACCAGTTCCAGGTTCGGGTAGGTCTGCGCACGGAAGCACCTGATCGCACGGCGGGCCGTCGCCGAACGGTCCTTGGTGACCATCAGACAGGACACCGTCGGGGCGGGCGCGCCCGAGGCCCAGCGGTGGCGCTGCGCGTCCAGACTGAGCAGACCGTCGGCGATCGGCTGCAGCTCCTGGCTCGCCCAGAACGGGAACCGCCGGCCGGCCGAAGTCCGCTGCGGTCCGGGGATGTCGCGCGTCCAGCTGCCGGACCAGTGGTGCACGGCGTACGCCCGCTCGCGGTCGGCCTTCTGGGGGCCGAACAGCTCCGTCGCGTACGGGCTCACCTCGGGGTACAGGACCTCCGGGTCGAGGACCGTGAGCGAGGCGGGGTTCGGGGCGCTGTCGATCGCCCGGGTGAGGAAGAAGGGGCCCGTGACGTCCAGAGTGCCGGGCAGCTTGTGCGCGCCGACCAGTTGCCGGTGCACATGGGACCAGAAGGGGTGGCCCGGCCGTGACGCGATGAACGCGTTGCCGACGATACGGCCGAATCCGCGCTGACGGGCCAGCAGCAGCCGTGTGTGTGCCTCGGGCTCGCAGCCGAGGACGAGTTCGTGTCCGCCGAGGAGGTCGTCGACCGGACGCAGGCACTCGAAGTCCAGGTCCACGTAGAGCCCGCCGAAATGGTCGAGGAGGAAGTAGCGGATCGCGTCGGCCCGCATGATCGCTTCCGGATAGCCGTCGTAGACCGGCAGGAACCAGGGGTAGTGCTCCTGGAGGAACGCGCGGTTGTCCGCGTCGGTCCACAGGCGGTAGCCCCAGCCGGGGTGATGCAGACGCCACGAGTCGGCCCATTGCTGCCATTCGGTCGGTACGTCAGCGTCTTTCCAGGTTTGGTGAATCAGGGTGGGAATCATCTGGTGCATCCGCATTCACACAGTATGACGATCTGCTCGAACGGCCAGGATTCCCAGGAGGACCCTTCGGTGGAACCTTCACCCGGGCGGCCCTCCCGCTCTGCTCCTCCATAACAGGTGGAACCCCTCGTACCGGTGTCCGAGTCCTGGGCTAAAGTCTCGCTTCATCCTCAGGCGGACGTCCTGCCCGAGGTTGTGCGCTGGGGGTACGGCACATGGGGCCCGAACGTATGGAACTGCCCGGTTACGAGATCCAGGAGGTCCTGGGCCAGGGGGGATTCGCCACGGTGTACCGGGCCCGGCAGCTGGCCGTGGGCAGGGAGGTCGCGCTGAAGGTGGACAGCAGGGTGCTGTCCACACCACGCGACCGGCAGCGTTTCCTGCGCGAGGTCACGGCGGCGGGGCAGCTGTCCGGGCACCCGCACGTGGTACCGGTGTACGACGCCGGGGTGCTCGGCGACAACCGGCCCTACATGGTGCTGGAGTTGTGCCCCGGCGGCTCGCTGGGCGAACGGCTGCACCGGCAGGGACCGCTGCCGGCGAAGGAGGCCCGCGACATCGGGGTGGGCCTCGCGGACGCGGTGGCGGCCGCCCATGCCGTCGGGGTGCTCCACCGCGACATCAAACCCGGCAACGTCATGATCAACCGGTACGGCGGTGTGGCCCTCACCGACTTCGGGCTGGCGGCCATGCCCAGACCGGGGCAGGAGCTCTCCGTGACGCGGGAGGCGCTGACCCCCGCGTACGCGCCGCCCGAGGCCTTCCACATGGCGGAACCCGCGCCGGCGGGTGACGTCTACTCGCTGGCCGCGACGGTGTACGCCCTGCTGAGGGGCTTCCCACCGCACTTCCCGGAGGACGGGAGCCAGCTCAGCCTCGCCGAACTGATCGTGCGCCACACCTGGCCGTACCCCGCCCTGCCGGGAGTGCCGGCCGCCCTCAACTCGGCGCTCGGCCATGCCCTGGCCCCGGATCCGGCGCACCGGCTGTCCGACGCGGGCGCCTTCCGGGACGCTCTCGCCGCCGTCGACTTCGACACCGTCGACCTGGGGGGCGCGGGCGGCTTCGGCCCCGCGCCCAGCATGACCACCGTTCCGTCGCACCGGGACGCGCCGCCCTCTCCGTACACGCGGCCGCACGACACGACGCCTCCGCACGACATCACGCCTCCGTACGACGCGACGCCTCCCTACGGTGCCACTCCTCCCTACGGTGCCACTCCTCCGTACGGTGCCGCCCCTCCGCACGGCGCCACCTACCCGCCGCCCTCCGTCCGGGACGCGGTCCCCGCGACGGTGGATCCGGGACGGCCGGGCAGAGCGGGCCATACGACCGAGGTCGCCGGGCCGGGCGGCGACGGCGGACGGAAGGGATCGCGAAATCCCCGGCTGATCGCGGTACTGGCGGCCGTGGCCGTCTCCGTGAGCGTGTCGGTCACCGTGGTGACGTACCGGATGGGTCAGGACGACGGCGGGGGCGAGGACACGTCCGTGGTCGCCTCTCCCTCCTCCTCCGCCACCGAGGCCAAGGGCGCGTCCGGCTTCGGAGGGGTGGCGACCACGAAGGAGAACTGCCCCGCGACGAGCGTCGAGGGCGTGGGCGGCCGGTGTGTCGTGACGCCGGAGTGCTGGAGCGGTATCACCGATATCTCGGGCATCATCACCATCAGCCGCGCGGACTGCCAGACCAAGAACGTGTGGGAGACCTTCGCGATCGCCCCGCTGCCCAAGGACGGCATGACGAACAACGCGCGGGACCTGATCAAGCACCCTGACGTCAAGGCGCTGTGCTCACAGGAGGTCATGGCCAAGACCATGCTGCCCCAGGGCCGGAGGCTCGCGGACGAGTGGAACGTCGACATCCTCCCGCCGACAGCGGCGGAGTGGGACAAGGGCCTGCGCGTCTTCCGCTGCGTGGCCGCGGCGGTCACGGAGGACGGGGAGAAGACGGGGAGCCAGTTCGCGGTGCAAGGGTGAGCGTACGGGCGTACGGGCAGTCGAGTTGATGAAGGAAGCAGGTACGTCCTGACCACGCTGACTGTTCTTCACCCCGGCGGAGCGCCGCGACGCGAACGCGGGCGGAACGCCGGCCTGACGGCCTGTCCAGTCCCTCGGCGAGGCCCCTCGACGCCGCCGAGGTCGTGCTGTCCTTCTGTCCGCCGCACGCGGCGGAGGACGTCGCCATGGCCGTCGCCCGGCACGGGTCCGCGGGCCCGTACGGCGAGGCCGGATACTCGACGGTGCCGTCGTCGGCTCGCCGCCCACCGGCCGGCACACGTGCCGCCTCCATCCGTCGGGGGGCGCGAAGGCCATGGATCTCCTCCGGGGCGTCTTCGAAGGGACCGGCGTCCAGGTGGAAGTCGCGGGGGATCGTATCGGTGCCGCCTCGGCCCTGAAGCTGTCCCTCGCGGGCTTCCAGAAGGCCGCGCGCACGCCGGCCGCGGTGTCGTACGCCCTCGCGGACGGCCATGGAGTCGCGGAGCTTCCCACCGCGGAGGCTGGGCGCATGCCCGCGGACTTCCTCTCCCGTCCCGGTGAACTGACCGGTGTCGCGGCCCCGCGTGGCGCTGGAGCCCCGAGACGCACGAGGTCGCCGAGAACCTGCGCGCCGCCGGGCTGCCACCCGATATGGCCGAGGCCGCTGCGGAGGTGATGGGGCAGTGGGAGCGGGACAAGGGTTGGTACTACCTGCCGCTCGCCGAGGTGGTCGCACACCTGCGGGACGGCCCCCGCGCCGACTGGGCGCGGGGGCCGTCCCGTGAGTGGTGTTCAGGAGTTGACGGTCAGCAGGTCGCGCTGTTCCTCGGGGAGTTCGACCTTGTCCGCGTAGAGCAGGGCCTGACCGGGGTCGAAGACGAGGTCCACCCTGCCGGTGAGCCCGCCGTGGCTGCTGAGGACCTGGACGGCCTGCCCGCCGAGGCGGACGTCGTACTCGTAGCGCGAGCCGACGTAGGAACTCGTCATGACCTCGGTGTGCAGACGGTTGCCGCCGGACACCGTCCCGGACGGCGGGACGACCTCGAGCCGCTCGGGGCGGATCGCCACGGTGACGCTGTCGTCGGCCGCGATGTTCCGGTCGCTGTCGACCTGCACCACGTCGCCGCTGCAGTCGAGCCGGACGCCGTACCGCATGCCGTCGTGCCCGACCACCTTGCCGGTGAGGAAGTTGCAGCGGCCCACGAAGGCGGCCACCTCGGGGGCGGCGGGCCGCTCGTAGATCTCGTGCGGCGTGCCGATCTGGATCATGTTGCCGCCCTCCATCACGGCGATCCGGTCGCTGAGGGCGAGGGCCTCCTCCTGGTCGTGCGTGACGTAGACGGTGGTGATGCCCAGCTCCTCCTGAAGCCGCTTCAGCCACGCGCGGGCCTGCTCGCGGAGCTTGGCGTCGAGGTTGGACAGCGGCTCGTCGAGCAGCAGGACGGTGGGGGAGTAGACCAGGGCGCGGGCGAGCGCGACGCGCTGCTGCTGGCCGCCTGAGAGCTGGTGAGGGTAGCGGCCGCTCAGCTCGGCCAGACCCACCTTGTCCAGTGCGTCGTGGATCAGGGTTTTCTGCTTCTCCTTCGGGACCTTGCGGATGTTGAGCGGGAGGGCCAGGTTCTTGGCGATCGTCATGTGCGGCCACAGCGCGTAGGACTGGAACACCATGCCGAGGTTGCGCTCCTCGGGCGGCAGGAACACCCCGGCCGCCGTGTCGACGAAGGGTCTTCCGCCGACGGTGATGGCGCCCTCGGTGGGCTGTTCGAGCCCGGCGATGCAGTTGAGCGTGGTCGACTTGCCGCAGCCGCTGGCTCCCAGGAGCGTGAAGAACTCGCCGTCACGGATGGTGAACGTCACGTCCCGGAGGACCGAGTTGCCCCCGAACGTCTTGGCGAGGTTCCTTACGGTCACCTCAGGCATGGTGCTTTCCCTTCATGAGCAGACCGGCGAGTGCGACGAACACCGCGGTGATGGCGATCTGGAGGGTCGCCAGCGCGGCGACGGATCCGGCCCGGCCCTGGGTCCAGAGGCTGAGCATGGTGGTTCCCAGGATGTTGTTGTCCGCGGAGCTCAGGAACACGGCCGGCGAGTACTCCTTGAGCATGATCACGAAGGTGAGCACCAGGGCGCCGGCGAAGGCCGGGGTGACGAGGGCCCGCAGGACCCGGAAGAACGTCATCACCCAGTCGGCCCCTGACACCCGGGCCGCGTTGTCCAGTTCCCCGCCGATCTGCATGATCGCCGGGGCGACCGAGCCGAAGGCGCTGGGCAGGGCGCGCATGCCGAAGGCGATGATGACGGCCCAGATCGTGCCCTGGAGCATCGAGCCGACGCCGAACGGGGCGAGGGCGAAGGCCCAGAAGAAGCCGATACCGATGATGATGCCGGGCAGCGACTGCGGGATCAGTGCCAGGTACTCCACGGCCCGGCCGAGGCGGAAGGTGGAGCGGCGCGCGACCATCACCGCGAGCACCGCGATGGCGCTGACCGTCACCGAGCCGACACCGGCGACGATGAGGCTGTTCCAGAGGGACTGGACGTAGTTGTCGGAGTCGAAGACCATCTCGTAGTTCTGCGTGGTGACCGTCTTGAACGGCGACTGGAGCGGGGTGAACACCAGCGTGAAGGAGCGGAAGACCAGGCCCGCGATCGGGACCAGGGCGCCGACGATCACGTAGAACCAGATGCACACGATGCTCAGCCACTTCAGCCAGCCGAGGTCGAGTTTGCGGGGGCGGGTCACCTTGCCGCGCACCGACACGAACCGGGCGGCGTCCTTGAGCAGCTTGGCCTGCAGGGCCACCAGGCTCAGCGTGACGACCAGGATGATCGTGGAGGCGGCGCCCAGGACCGTGAAGTCGGGGTCCACCGACTGCAGGCCGTTGTGGTACAGGAACGTCGAGAACACGTCGATCCCGACGGGCTGGCCGTACAGCAGCGGCACGCTCAGGGTCTCGATCGAGACCGAGAACACCAGGATCGCGCTGTAGACGATCGGGGGCCGCAGCAGCGGCACGATCACCTGTCCCAGGATCCGCAGCGGTCCGGCGCCGCAGACCTGCGCCGCCGACTCCAGCGACGCGTCGGACTGCCTGAGCGCGTTGGCGCAGAACACGTAGGCGATCGGAGCGAGCGCCACCGCCTCCGTGAGCGCCATCCCGGGTATGGAGTACAGGTTCCACGGCACAGCGCCGAAGACCTGCTGGACCTTGACGCTGACGAACCCGGCCGGGCCGTACATGATGATCCAGCCGAAGCCGAGGATCAGCGAGGAGATGAAGAAGGGCCACTGCATCGCCAGGGCGACCAGCCGGCCGCCCGGCAGTTTCGTGCGGACCACGACGATCGCCATGGGGATGGCGATCGCCAGGCTCAGCAGTGTGGTCAGCGAGGCGAACAGCACCGTGTTGAGCGCCACCTCACCGAAACCGGCGTCGGTGAAGAGCCTGGTGTAGCCGCTGAGGGTGAAGGCTCCGCCCGCCTCGTAGAGGGGGCGGTTGCGCACACTCTGGTAGAGGGTCGGAACGATCGGAGCCAGTACCAGCACGGCGAGGAACGCCAGCACTGCGTACTGGACGACCTGGTCCCGCCCGACGCCGAAGGGGCGGCGGTAGCGCGGAGGCTTGAACGTTGCTGCTTGGTCGTCAGCCGATTTTCGGGTCGGCTGGGTCAGGGTTGACATGTGCTCTGGCTCCGATCGTTCCGGGAGGCGTGCCTACTTCTTGAGGAGTCCGTCGAAGCGCTCGAGCCAGGCATCGGCGTCGGCCTTCCGGACCTCGGAGTAGTCGACGTCGATGATCTTGTCCTCGCCGACCTTGTCGACGACCTCCTGGTAGGTGTGCAGGCCCTCGCCCTCGACGCCCTCCCGGTAGGACGCCAGACCGCCCTCGGCGACCGCGCGCTGGCCCTCCTCCGACAGCACGAAGTCCATGAACAGCTTCGAGGTCGCCGGGTGCGGCGCCTTGGCGGCGACGCCGATGCCACGGGGAAGGACGACGGTGCCGTCCTCGGGGAAGACGATCTTGACCAGGCCGTCGCTGTCCTCGACGACGGGGTAGGCGGGCGAGGCGCTGATCAGGAAGCCGGCCGTGTACTCACCGGAGACGATCTTCTCCAGCTGCGTTCCCGAGGAGGTCTCCGGGCGGGTCAGCGGGAGGATCTTCTCCAGCGCGTCCCACGCCTCGTGGTTGCCCTCGGTGAGGGCGCGGGTCACGGAGAAGCCGAACGAGCCCTCGGGGGAGCGGACCGTGACCTTGTTCTTGAACTTGCCCTTGTCCGCGTTCATGATCTCGGCCAGGTCGGCGAGGCCGGTCGGCGGCTTCTCCATCAGCGCCGTGTTGTAGGCGATGGTCATCGGGTCCTTGGACATCGAGTAGACGCTGGGCAGGAGTTCGGCACCGTTGCCGAGCTTGGGGAGCTCCGGGGACTTGTACTCCAGCACCGAGTTGTCGCGCTTCGAGAAGTTCGTCCAGGCGCTCGCCGCGCTCGAGATCAGCACGTCCGCGGGCGAGGTACCGGCCGCGTTCTCCGAGAGGACCTTCTGGAACAGCTCGTCGCTGTCGAGTTCGTTGACCGAGACGGTTTTGATGAAGTCGTACTTCTTCTTGAAGTCCCGGACGACGGGAGCCATGTTCTCGTCACCGAGGTTGGAGTAGACGGTCAGCTTGCCGCCCTCCTTCTCGGCCTCCTCGATCAGGTCGCTGTAGCCGTCGGGGTAGTAGTCGGGCACCTCACCGGCGGAGATCTTGTTCTCCGCCACCGTGGGCTTGTCCTCCTCGCCGCTCCCGCAGGCGGCCAGCACTCCGAGTGCGAGAACCACGCCGAGCGCGGTCGCGGAGCGGCGGTAGGTGGAACGCCTGGGGGCGGGTGACGTGCCCGTGACGGCGACGAGACGGTGGCCGGGGTGGCTGGATCTTGCCATGGTTCTCCTCCTGGAGCGTGCCTTCTGGCAGCTGTTGCCGGGAGGTTAGAGACGCAGGTCAGGGCGGTAAATGCTTCACCGTTCAGAAGTCGTACTGCTCGTATTGGTCGTTCTGGTCGTGACGCGAGTCACTTGTTGCGGGGCGGGTGTATGGCTGGAAGACATCGATGTCACCCCACCGGCGCGGGCAGCGCCAGGGCACGGGCGAGAGCGGCCGTGACCTGGGTGGAACGGCCCGGCAGATGCGCCCATGCCGTGCGGCCCACGTGGCGGCCGGGCGCAGGAAGCCGGTGAGGTCGCGCTCCGCTCCCGCGAGGAGGCGCCGCAGTTCGTCGGCGGGCAACTCGATCCCGGGACTGCCGTCCCGGTCGGCGTCCACGGTCAGGCGTACGGTGTCGCCGCGCCGTTCGGCGAGCGGTGAGGGGTCGTGCCCGAAGGACGCCCAGCCGTCGCCGTCGAGGACCTCCAGCCAGTCGCCGCGCCCCTCGATCCCGTTGCAGCGGCCCGGCAGCAGGGTGACACCGACGGCCCTCCCCGCGGCCCGGTCGCGAACCGCAGCCGCCTCACCGGCCCGGCGTCCCCGGAGCACCCGGCCAGTACGGTCGCCGCGGCCCCTCCGAGCCCGGCGCCGAGTACGCGTCGGCGGCTCACCGCTGTGCTGGTCACGGGCGAAGGGGAACTGCAGTAACCGCAGCCGTCAGACCAGGCGCGGGTCCACATGGATCTTGGGCCCCGGTCCGGCGCCGGCCGGGCGTTCACCGGCGAGGACGGGGCCGGCCCCGTCCAGGCCGACGGTCGCGGCGACGAGCGGTCTCGGATCGACCGACCCGTCGGCGTACGCCCGGATGGTGGCGGCGAGACCGGGGGAGGCGGACAGGATGCCCACCGCGGTCACGTCCTTGAGGGCGAGCACCCGGGTGTCGACCCTGCTGGGCTCACCGGCCAGCCCCACGTACACGACACGCCCCGAGGGCTCGACCAGCTCCAGGGCCAGTCCGGGCAGACGGGCGGCGTTCGAGGCGTCCACGACCGCGTCGAACGGGAGGTCCGGGACGGACTGCTCCGGCCATACGTGCGCGAAGCCCAGCTCGCGGGCGAAGGCGAGCGACTCCTCGGTGCGGCCCATGAGGTGCACCTCCGCCCCGGCGGACCGGAGGAACATCGCGACCAGCAGACCGATGGTCCCCGGCCCCAGGACGAGGACCCGGTCGCCGGGCCGTGGGGCGGCGGCCCGTGCGGCACGCAGGGCGTTGCCCCCGGGCTCGACCAGCGCGCCGAGCACGGCGTCGACGGAGCCGGGCAGGGCGTGCAGCGAGGAGACCGGTACCGCGAGCCGTTCCGCCAGGGCTCCGGCCCTCCCGCCGCGAATGCCGACCTCCTGACGCCGCTCGCACACGTGCTGGTGGCCGCGCCGGCAACGTCGGCAGACGCCGCAGCCGAGCATGGTGTCGCCCATGACCCGCCGCCCGATCCAGTCGCGGCCGACCCCGTCGCCGACCGCCGCCACCCGCCCGGCCCACTCGTGGCCCAGCGTCATCGGGTAGGCGGAATGGCCCTGGTGGAGATAGGCCATCTCACCGGTGAAGAACTCCACGTCGGTCCCGCACACGCCGACCCGCTCGACCTCGACGACCACCTCGCCGGGAGCCGCCACCGGCACCGGCACCTCCTGGACCGTGTACTCCCCGGGAGCGGTCAGTACGAAGGCGCGCATGCCGTCGGTGCCCGCCGCACCGCCCTCTTCACGGCCGGTCTCGCGGTCTGTCGATCCGTAGGACGTCTGCCTATGCTTCATGGGGTTCCAGACCCTAGATCGCCGCACTGGTTATGGGAAGGAGCCCGATGGCGACGCTCCGCAGCGCACAGTGGTACGCGGGCCAGGACCGCAACGCCTACATCCACCGGGCATGGATGCGCCGCGGTGTGCCCGGGGACGCCTTCACCGGCCGCCCGCAGATCGCGATCGCCAACACCGCCTCGGACCTGACGCCCTGCAACGCGCATCTGGACGAGGTGGCGGCCTCGGTGCGCGACGGTGTGTACGAGGCGGGCGGTATCCCGCTGGACCTGCCCGTGGTGTCCCTGGGCGAGACGAACGTGCGGCCCACGGCCATGCTCTGGCGGAACATGGCGGCGATGGCCACGGAGGAGATGCTGCGGGCCAACCCCATCGACGGAGTCGTCCTGCTGGGAGGCTGCGACAAGACGATTCCCTCGCTGCTCATGGCCGCCGCCTCGGTGGACCTGCCCGCCGTCGTCGTGCCCGGCGGGCCGATGCTGACCGGGACCTTCCGCGGTGTGCCGCTGGGCTGCGGCACCGACGTGTGGCGGCTGTCGGAGGAGGTCCGGGCCGGCACGCTCTCCCAGGAGCAGTTCACCCGCTCCGAGTCGGCGATGATCCGCAGCCGCGGGCACTGCAACACCATGGGGACCGCCTCGACGATGGCGCTGGTGGCCGAGGCCCTGGGCACGGTCGTGCCCGGAGTGGCCGGCACCCCCGCCCCCGACAGCCGGCTGCTGGAGGCCGCGCACCACACCGGCCGGCTGGCGGTGGACATGGTCGGCGCCGACCGGCGGCCGGCGTCCTTCCTGACCGGGGCGTCCTTCCACAACGCGATCGTGGCGCTGGCCGCCATCGGCGGCTCCACCAACGCGGTCGTCCACCTCCTCGCCATCGCCGGCCGGCTCGGCGTCGACCTCTCGCTCGACGACTTCGACCGCATCGGCTCCCGCGTCCCGGTCCTGGTGGACCTCCAGCCGGCCGGCCGCTTCCTGATGGAGGACTTCCACCGCGCCGGAGGCCTGAGCGCCGTCCTGCGCGAAGTCCGTGACCTGCTCGACCCCGACGCGCTCACCGTGACCGGCAAGCCGCTGGTGGACCACCTCGACGACGCGACCGTCTGGGACTCCGAGGTCATCCGCACACGGTCCGAGCCACTGGTGGCCGAGGGCGGCATCGCCGTCCTGCGCGGCAACCTCGCCCCCGACGGCGCCCTCATCAAACCCGCGGCGGCCTCGGCGCACCTGCTCAGGCACCGTGGCCGGGCCGTCGTCTTCGACAGCATCGAGGACTTCCACGCCCGCATCGACGACCCCGGACTCGACGTCGACGCCGACTCCGTGCTCGTCCTGCGCGGCTGCGGACCCAAGGGCTACCCGGGCATGCCCGAGGTGTCGAACATGCCGCTGCCGAAGAAGCTGCTCGCCGAGGGCGTGCGCGACATGGTTCGCGTCTGCGACGGCCGGATGAGCGGCACCGCCTACGGCACCGTCGTCCTGCACGTGGCACCGGAGGCCGCCGCCGGAGGCCCGCTCGCGCTCGTACGGACCGGGGACGTCATCAGCCTCGACGTCGAGGCCCGCCGCATCGACGTCGACGTGCCCGACGACGAACTCGTCCGCCGCGCCCCGAACGAGGCCACCGTGGCCGGTTTCGCGAACCCCCGCCGTGGCTGGGAACGTCTCTACGTCGACCATGTCCAGCAGGCCGACACCGGCGCCGACCTGGACTTCCTCATCGGATCCAGCGGCTCGCAGGTGAGCCGCGAGTCGCACTGACCGCCCCACCCGCACGCTCCCGGGACCAACGTTCTACAAACGCTTCACGTGGCGGACATCGTGTGTCAGCATATCGCTCGCTCCGGCCCCGCCCACGGGGTGCTCGCGTCTCAGGAGGGGGCACCGAAGGCATGTTCGCCATTCCTGACATCGAACGAGAGGACCGCCCCGACGGCGGTGCCCTGTTCCGTTCGCGCCGGCCGCTCGCGGCGTACCCCACGTCGGTCGCGGCGATGCTGCGGGACCGGGCCGCCCGGGACCCCGGCCGTCCGCTGATCGCGGAGCGGGACGCCGAGGACCGCTGGCAGACCCTCGGCTACGGCGAGGTCCGTGCCCGCGCCGACGCGATCGGCCAGGCACTGCTGGACCGGGGACTGGGCCCGGACCGCCCGCTGATGGTGCTGTCCGGCAACTCGACGGCCCACTTCCTGCTGATGACGGGCGCCCTGACCGCCGGGGTGCCGGTGGCACCGGTCAGCGTGGCGTACTCCCTCATGAGCTCCGACCACGCCCGCCTCAAGGCCATCGCCGGACTGCTGCGCCCGGGCATGGTGTTCGCGGACGACGGCAACGCCTTCCGTACGGCGATCGAGGCGGTCCGGGCGGACGCGGGCGCGGTCGTCGTCGCCTCGGGCGCCGACGCGGTGCCCGGCGCGGAACCGCTCGCCGCACTGGAACGCACGCGGCCCGGCACCGCCCTGGAGGAGGCGTTCGGCGCGCTCACGGGGGAGTCCGTCGCCAAGATCCTCTTCACGTCCGGCTCGACCGGCACCCCCAAGGGCGTGCTCAACACGCACCGCATGCTGTGCTCGAACCAGCAGGCCATACGTCAGGTGTGGCCGTTCCTCGCGGAGGAACCCCCGGTACTGGTCGACTGGCTGCCGTGGAGCCACACCTTCGGCGGCAACCACAACATGAACATGGTCCTGAACAACGGGGGCACGCTCTTCCTCGACGACGGCAGACCGGCGCCCCATCAGTTCGGGCGCACCTGCCGGAACCTCCAGGACGTCCGCCCGACCGCCGTGTTCAACGTCCCGGCGGGGTACGCGCAGCTGGTACCCGCGCTGGAAGCCGACCGCGAGTTCGCCGAAGCGTTCTTCTCCCGTCTGCGCCTCGTGTTCAACGCCGCGGCCGCGCTGCCCCCGAGCCTGCGGGAACGCCTGTCGAAGCTTGCCAGGGACGTCGCCGGAAGGGACGTTCCCGTCACCGGGGCGTGGGGCGCCACGGAGACCGCGCCCGCCGTGACCAGCGCCCACTACCCCTTCGACGACGCGCGCTGCATCGGCGTCCCGCTGCCCGGCCTCGAGGTCAAGCTCGCCCCCGTCGGCGGGGCACGGGAGATCCGCGTACGCGGCGACGCGGTCACACCCGGCTACCTCCACCGCCCCGACCTGACCGCGGCGGCCTTCGACGAGGAGGGGTTCTACCGCTCCGGTGACGCCGTCGAGCCGGTCGACCCGGAGGACCCCTCGCGGGGGTTCGTGTTCCAGGGCCGTATCGCCGAGGACTTCAAACTCACGAGCGGCACCTTCGTGCGCGTCGGCGCGGTGAGGACCGCGCTGCTCTCGGCCGTCCCGCTGCTGTCCGGCGCCGTCATCTGCGGGGAGAACCAGCCGTTCGTCAGCGCGGTGGCCTGGGTCAACGAGGCCGAATCACGAGCCGTCGTCCCCGGCGAGCTGCCCGTGGTCGACGGCTGCCTCCGGCATCCGCGGCTGGCGGCACACATCGCCGAACTCCTGGCCGGGCTGGGCGCCTCGGCCGGCTCCTCCGGACGTGTCGCCCGCGTACTCCTGCTCGCCGAACCGCCGCAGCTGGACGCGGGCGAGATCACGGACAAGGGCTACATCAACCAGCGCCGGGTCCTGGAACGCCGGGCCGCTCTCGTCGACCGGCTCTACACCGATCCACCGCACGAGGCGGTCATCATCGCGGCCGGCGACTGACACCGATCCGTCGGCGATACGGCGCAGGGTGCCGTCCGTGTCCTTCCGGATCCCGCGTCCACGTACCGCCCGGATCCCGCGTCCACGTACCGCCCGGATCCCGCGTCCACGTACCGCCCGGATCCCGCATCCACGTACCGCCCGAATCCCGCGTCCACGTACCGCCCGAATCCCGCGTCCACGTACCGCCCGGATCCCGGTTGATCCGGTGGGGCCCTTCATACGTTGCTCCCCACGACGCTGCAGAAGCCGCGTGAAGGGCGCAGAGGATGGGGAACCGGATGACTTCGGTGGCGGAACGGACGGCGGACGTGTCGCCGCGTACCGGGAGGGGGGAACGGCCGGAACGTCCGGCGCTCCGGATACGGCTCGGACAGGTCATCGTGTGGGAGGCCGCGGCCCTGTTGCTCGCGGCAGGGCTGTTCGCCCCGGCCCCGGCGCGGGTCCCCGCGCTGGCGGGCGCCGGACTGCTGCTCGTCGCCACGCTGCCGCGACCGCAGCGGCGCCCGCTCTACGACTGGGTGCTCACCCGGATGCGCCATCGCGCCCGGCGGCGCGGGCGCCGCGCGCAGGACGCCGGGCCGTTCGGGCCGCTGCGCGCCCTGCTGCCCGAGCTGACCGTGGGCCGGGCGGGCGGGCGGAGCCGTGTCCGGATGGGTGTCGTCCACGACGGCCGCGCCTGGATCGCGCTCGTCGGCGTGGCCCGGGACGAGCGGCTCACCCCGGGCCAGGACACCGACGCGCCCCTGCCGGTGCACCGGCTCGCCGAACTGCTCCAGGTCGACGACATCGCCTTCGACTCCGTACAGGTACTGGTGTACAGCGTCGGCGCGCCCACCGGAGCGGACGCCGCCTCCGAACGGTGCGCCGCCTCCTATCGGGAGCTGAACAGCACGGGCATCCCGCTGACCCGGTCCGCCTGGATCGCGCTCCGGCTCGACGAGGCCACCTGTCCGGAGGCCGTGGCCGCACGCGGCGGAGGCGAGGCCGGAATCCGCCGTGCGCTGCGGCGCGGCGCCCTCCAGGCCGTCGGCCTGCTGCGGGACGAGGGCCGGCGGGCCCATGTGCTCGACGAGACGGAGGCCGCCGAGGCCCTCGTCGCGCTCGCCGGACTGCGGGGCGGCGAACCGTCCGGGCAGCATCCGCCGGCCGCCGAGGAGTGGGCGGCCTGGCACGGCCACGGCATCCCGCACGTCGCGTACCGGGTGCGTGAGCGGGACACGGCCGGAAGCGGACTCGCCCGGCTCCAGGAGCTGCTCGCGGAGTTCCCCGCGCACGCCGCCGTCCTGTCGCTCACCCTCACCGCGACCCCGGGGGGCACCACGGGCTGCACCACGCTGGTGCGCACCAGCGGCGCCACCCCTGACATGTCCGGCACCTTCGCCCGTGCCGCCGCCGAGCACCGGATACGCCTGCACCGCCTGGACGGCGAACAGGCGGCCGGAATGGTCGCCACCCTGCCGCTGGGCCGGTCCACCGGCCCGCGCGCCCACGCCGCGCCGATCGGCGACCGGCCCCTCGAACTGGCACCGCACCGCGAAGGACTCACCCTCGGCACACTCCGGGACGGCAGCCCGGCCGCGGTCCGCGTGTTCCGGCGCCTGCCCCTGCGGATCGGGGTGTTCCTGCCGCGCCGCTCCGCCGAGCTGCTCGTCTTCCGGATGCTCGGCGCGGGAGCGACCGTCCATGTCCGCTCACCGAGGCCCCGGTCCTGGGCCGCCCTGATGCGGGCCGCGGGTGTCGACGCGGGACGTCTGGTGATCGGCCTGCCCGGCGGGCCCACCCCTGCGGCCGGCGGTCCGCTCGCCCCCGTCGTGGTCGTCGACGACTTCCCCGGCGGCAGCGGAGAACCGCGCGCCGACCTCGGCGCCTGGCAGACCGGGCTCACCCTGCTCCCGAAGGTGCCCGACACGCCCCATGACGACGCGGACGCGCTGCGCCGCTACGACGCGGTCCTGGTCCCGCGCCTCGCTCCGGCGGCCGTACGGCAGCTGAGCACCGCGTACGGGCTGCCCGACAGCGCGATACGGACGCTGCCGCTGATGCCGCGCGACACCACCGCGGTCGTGGTCCACGGTGGCGCCGAGCCGGTGGACATGCGCCCCACACCGACCGAGCACGACCTGCTGCACGCCCTCGGGCACGGTCCGGAGGTACGGCCGTGAGCGCGCCCCGCCGCCGTACCGCCACCGCCACAGCCACCGCCGTGGCGGTCGTGTCCGTCCTCTCCGCGACCCTCGTCCTGCCCATGGCGGGCCCCGCCGCCGCGGCGGACTGCGCGACGCCGTCCACGCAGACCACCGCCGAACTGCCCTGGTCGCAGGCGCGTCTGGACCCGCAGCGGGTCTGGGCGCTGACCAAGGGCGAGGGCGTGACGGTCGCCGTCGTAGACTCGGGCGTCGACGCGTCGGTCCCCCAGCTCGCCGGGCAGGTGCTGCGCGGCGCCGACGTGGTCGGCGGAACCGGGCGCGGCGACACCGACTGCGTGGGCCACGGAACGTTCGTGGCGGGCATCGTCGCGGCCCGGCCGGCGCCGGGCCTCACCTTCGCGGGTGTCGCCCCCGGTGCGAAGGTCCTCCCCATCCGGCAGACGGCCGACGGGGAGGACGGCACGGCCAACGGCATGGCCGACGCCATCCGCGAAGCCGTCGACTCGGGCGCCGACGTCGTGAACGTCTCCATCAACTCCCCGGTACGGAGCCGGAAACTCGACGACGCCGTCAAGTACGCCGTACGCAAGGACGTCCTCATCGTCGCCTCCGCCGGCAACGAGGAACGGCCCGGGCAGCAGTCGTCCGCGCTCAGCTTCCCCGCCGCCTACCCGGGCGTGCTGACCGTCGCCGCGGTCGGCCGGGACGACCAGCCCGCGTCCTTCTCCAGGAGCGGCGAGTACGTCGACATCGCGGCCCCCGGAGTGGACATCCTGAGCCTCGGCACGGGCGGCCCCGGCTACCGCGTGGACGAGGGAACGAGCTTCGCGGCGCCCTATGTCTCCGGTACGGCGGCGCTGGTCCGGGCCCGCCACCCCGAGTTGACGGTGCCGCAGGTGATCCACCGCCTGGAGTCGACGGCCGACCACCCGGCGAAGACGCTGCCCGACCCACAGGTGGGCTGGGGCATCGTGAACCCCTTCAAGGCGGTGACGGCGGTCGTCCCGGGCGAGGCGAGGGGCTCCGCCCCCTCGGCGCCCGCGTCCTCCCCACCACGACGCGCGGCGCCGCCCTCCGCCAACGATCCCGTGGCGACCCCGGCCGACGCCACGACCCACGGCTACCTCCCGCTACTGCTCGGCCTCGCCGCCCTCGCGCTCCTCGGCACCGGAGGCATCCTGGTGGCCCGCCTGGCGGCGCGCCGCGGCTGAGGGCACCAGGAAGTAGAGCGTGATGGTGCTGTAGTCGCTCAACGCGCCCACGTTGCACTCGCGGTGGCGCGACGTTGTGACGGCCGGGCGGCTTCCCGTGGCGGACTCCGCGAGGCGGGATTTCCGTCCCCGGGAGCCCCCCCCGGGCGTCGCCTTGTTCCGCGCGATGCCACGGCTGACGGCGTACGAAGCCCCCGAACGCGCGGACTTGGCGTGTTCGGGGGCGGTCGTGTGCGCGGGGAAGGCGCCACCTCCGTGGCCGGAGTGTGGTCGAGGTGCAGCAGCCCGGCCGTGCGCACCGCGCCCAGTGCCTCGGCGAGCCCGCCGAGCGGCAGCCGCGGCGTGTGTCCGTCGAGCGGTCCGTGCTCGGCCACTGCCTTGCCGACGAGTCGGGCGGAGGGCCGCGCACCCTCCGGTGCGTGGCCCTCCGCCCTCGCGGTTCCCTACTCCGCCGACTCCGCCAGCCCCGTCTGCACGAGTACCGGCGCCGCCCGGCGGGTGATGAGCTGGGCGCGGCCCACAGGGAGTTTCTTCGGGGGGACGCTGTTCAGGAAGTTGCCTTCCTCGCGGCCGCAGGAGAACAGGAGCGAGGAGCAGCCGAGTTCCATCAGCCGCCGTACCACCGGGTCCGCCATACCGCGCATCGCGCCCGCCGAACTGCGGGCGATCACCAGGTGGAGCCCGATGTCGGCGCCCTGCGCGAGCAGGTCCACCAGCGGGGTCAGCGGCTGGTTCGCCGGGGTCGCCAGCAGGTCGTAGTCGTCGATCAGCAGGTAGAGGCGGGGCCCCTGCCACCAGTCGCGCAGGGGGAGCCGGTCCGGGGTGATGTCGGCGCCGGGCACCCGCTTGGCCAGGGAACCGGCGGCCTCCTTCACCAGGCCCCCGAGGGTGGCGCCGGACACCGCGTAACCCAGCTGGTACTCCTTCGGCACCGCGTCGTACAGATTGCGCCGCGTGTCCGCGAGGACAACCCGCGCCTCGTTCGGCGAGTACCGGTCGGCGATCGCCTTCGCGACCAGCTTCAGCATGTTCGTCTTGCCGGTCTCCGTCTCACCGACGACGAACAGGTGCGGGCTCTGCTCGAAGTCGTGCCACATCGGCCGCAGCCCGGTCTCCTCCAGACCGAGCGTCATCCGCATGTCGCCCGCCACGGACGGCAGTTCGGCGGCCCGTACGAGCGGCGGCAGCAGCTTGATCTGCGGGGCGGACGGCCCGTGCCAGGCCTTCGCGACCGCCTCGACCAGATCCCGGTGCGCCTCCGACAGGCCCTCCCCGCTCTCGACCCCGTCGATCCGCGGCACCGCGGCGAGGAACTGCAGCCGCTCCGGCGTCAGACCGCGGCCCGGCACCTTCGGAACCAGCGCCGCCGCCTTGGAGTTGATGTCCGAGTCGATCGCGTCACCCATCTTCAGTTCGAAGCGGGTGCCCATCGCGTCGCGCAGCCACGGCCGGAAGTCCATCCAGCGGCCGGAGGTGACGATCAGATGCACGCCGTAGCCGAGACCGCGGGTGCAGATCTCCTGGACGGCGCCCTCCAGCTTGTCGAACTCGCCGCGCATCGTCACCCAGCCGTCGATCACCAGGAACACGTCGCCGTACGGGTCCTGGTCCAGGAAGCGCCCGGCCCTGCGCGCCTTGCGGTACTCGGCGACGGACTCGATGCCGTGCTCGCGGAAGAACTCCTCGCGGCGGTCCAGCAGCCCGACCACCTCGTTGACCGTACGGGTCACCCGGTCGACGTCCAGCCGGCCCGCGACGCTGCCCACATGCGGCAGCCCGCGCAGCGAGGACAGCGAGCCACCGCCGAAGTCCAGGCAGTAGAACTGCACTTCGCGCGGGGTGTGGGTGAGGGCGAGCGCCGTGACCAGCGTACGGGCCAGGGTGCTCTTGCCGCTCTGCGTGGCGCCGACGATCGCCACATGGCCGTCGCCGCCCGCCAGGCTCGCCGTCATCACGTCACGGCGCTGCTCCAGCGGCCTGTCGACGATACCGACCGGCACGTGCAGTCCGCCCCTGCCCTCCCAGCCGGCCGTGGTGAGACCGAGGTCGCCCGCCTCGGCGAGCGGCGGCAGCAACCGGTCCAGCGTGGGCGGCTCGTCCAGCGGCGGCAGCCACACCCGGTGCGCGGGCGGACCCTGGTCCACCAGCCGGTCCACGATGACGTCCATCATCGACTCGGTGGTCTCCTCCGGCTCCTCGACCGGCGCGGTCTCGGCGGGCCGCAGGATCCGCGGCTCGACGTACCGCGAGGTGAAGGGCACCACCTGCTGCTCGATCACCGCCTGGCGGCGGGCGCCGCGCACGGCGGTGGAGCGGTACGGGCCCGAGACGTACGCGGCACGGAAGCGCAGCAGCGTCTCGGTGTCGGTCTTGACGTAGCCGTGGCCCGGTGCCGACGGCAGATTGTGTGCGTCCGGAACGCCGAGCACCGCACGGGACTCGGACGCGGAGAACGTCCGCAGACCGATGCGGTACGACAGATGCGACTGCAGGGCGTGGATCTTGCCCTCCTCCAGCCGTTGCGAGGCCAGCAGCAGATGCACCGCGAGCGACCGCCCGAGCCGCCCGATCATCACGAACGTGTCGATGAACTCCCTTTTCTGGGACAGCAGTTCACTGAACTCGTCGACGACGATGAAGAGCGAGGGCAGCGGGTCCAGCGGAGCGCCGGCCGCCCTCGCCTTCTCGTAGTCGAAGACCGAGCTGTAGTTGCCCGCGGCACGCAGCAGCTCCTGCCGCCGGTTCATCTCCGACTGCAGCGCCTCCTGCATACGGTCCACCAGCGGCAGTTCGTCGGAGAGGTTGGTGATCACGGCCGAGGTGTGCGGCAGCCGGTCCAGACCGAGGAAGGTCGCGCCGCCCTTGAAGTCGACCAGCACGAAGTTGAGCGCCTCGGAGGAGTGCGTGGCCGCCAGGCCCAGCACCAGGGTGCGCAGCAGCTCCGACTTGCCGGAACCGGTCGCCCCGATCAGGATCCCGTGCGGGCCCATACCACCCCGCGACGCCTCCTTGATGTCGAGGTCCACCGGCTCGCCGTGCTCGGAGATACCGATCGGGATCCGCAGCTGGTCCAGGACCGAGCGGGGCCGCCAGCTGATCGCCGGGTCCAGCCGCTTGGCGTCGCCCAGACCGAGCAGCGTGGGCAGTTCGAAGTCCGTGGCCTGCGGTTCGGAGGCGTCGGTGCCGCCGCCGAGCCGGTACGCGGTCATGAGCCGCGCCAGCTTGGCCGCGCGGCCCGTGGAGAGGGTGTCCGGCGCGCAGATCTCCGTGAACACGTCGGTGCCCGCCTGGTTCCTGGTGATCCGCTCGATCGCGGACGGGGACACCTTCAGCCGCAGCACGAAACGGTTGTCACGGCGCGGAAGGCAGTCCGCGAGGTCGATCACCACACCGTTGCGGTAGCCGCTGGTGACGGCCTGCACCCCGGCCGGGATCGCCGCGCCGTCCACCACGATCACCAGGAACGGCTCGTCCGCCGACACCTCCGCCTTGGGCTCGAAGCCCGGCCGCTCGCGCAGCTTCTCACCGCCCAGCAGCTCCTCCATCCGGGTGAAGTCCCCGGTGATGAGCCGTACCGGCCCGGCCGCGTCCGTCCCCGTCGGGTGCGCGGCGTGCGGCAGCCACTTGGCCCACTCCCACTCCTCGGCCTCCCGGCCGTCCGTCAGGATGCCGATCCGCAGATCGTCGGGCGAGTGGAAGACGGCCAGATGCGCGAGTACGGCCCGGACCAGTCCGCGGGCCGCGTCCTTGTCGCCGTCCATCAGGACATGCGCGAAACCGCGCAGGAACGCGGAGGCCGGGGTGCCGGGCACCTTGCCGTACGCCTCGACGAAGCGCCGCAGGGCATGGCTGCTCACCGGCTCCAGGTCCTCCACCGGGGCGGACTGCGGGGGCGTCAGCCGCACCCCGAGCGGCTGGGTGCCCACGCCGAGCCGTACCTCGCCGAAGTCGGGGTGCGAGGGGCGCCGCTCCCACAGCCGCTTGCTCATGGCCGCCGACCACAGCCCCTCGGGGTCGGGGAACTGCCAGAACTGGTGGCGGCGCTGCTGGTCGGCGGCCCTGCGGACCTGCCTGCGGGTCTGCGCCAGATAGCGGAGGTAGCCACGGCGTTCGGCGCGCAGTTTGCGCTTGCGCTCCAGTGGGCCCCGCACCAGGTTCAGGACGAGCATCAGGACGCCGGAGATGCCCATCGCCGCGATCATCACGTAGCGGATACCGGCGTTGATGCCGGGGATGACGAACATCATGCCCATCGACGCGAAGGACATCAGCATGGGCAGGAAGCCCATCACCGCCTGGAATCCGCCGGGCTCCAGCTCCGGCAGCGGGGGCGGGGTCTGCAGATCGATCTCGCCCTGCGGCAGCTCCGGAGCCGAGCGACGCGCGGGGCGGCGGAAGAGCACGGTGGACACCTGGTCTCCAATCGGTAGCGCGCGTCCGGTGTGCGCATGCGGGGTGTACGTACGCGGTGTGCGCACCCGGTGTGCGCGCCTGGATCACGACGCCTGCAACACGGACGGAAGGCGTCAGCGGATCACTTCGATCGCGTGAAGTTCGCGCGTATTCGCGCGCATCCGGGGCCGCCGACGGGGGCGGGACTTTTTCCCGATCGCGCTGAACCGGTCCCCGGGAGGTCTCGTGTAGTGGCCGTGAACAGCAACGTGACCAACGATCTGTGTCGGCTGATGCTCGTGACACCCTCGACGTCTCTCGAGGTCGCCGTCCCGTCGGACGTCCCGCTGTACGACCTGCTTCCGACCCTGCTCTCCTACGCGGGGCCGGATCTGGCGGACGCCGGGGTGGAGCACGACGGGTGGGTGATCCAGCGTCTCGGCGAGCCCCCGCTCGACGAGGAACGCACCCTCGCCATGCTCGCCGTCCGCGACGGCGACACCCTCCATCTGCGGCCCCGCAGGGCCGAGTTGCCCGTCATCGACTACGACGACCTGATCACCGGGGTCGCCGACGGAGTCAGCCGCCGCCCCGACCGGTGGCGGGACTCCATGACCCGACGACTGTTCCTCGTCCTGATGTCGCTGGCCCTGGTCACCGATCTCGCGGTGCTGTGGCTCGACGGCCCCCCGCTCGCCCGGGCGGGCACGGCGGGCGTCGTCACCCTGATCCTGCTGGCCACCGCCGCGGTCTGCTCCCGGCTGACCGGCGACGGTACGGCCGCCGGACTCCTCGGACTCGCCGCCGTACTCTTCGCCGCGCTCGCCGGATACGCGGTGACGCAGCCACCGGGCGGCGGAACCGGCGCGCCACAGCTCCTGGCCGCCGGAGCGGCGGCACTGATCGCCGTGCTGGTGGCGATGGGACTCGTCGCACGCTGGCTGCCCGCGTACGCGACGGCCCTGGCGGCCTCCTGCGCGCTCACCCTCGGCGGACTGCTCTCGATGGCGGCCGGGTTGAACCGTACGGAGTGCGCGGCCGTTGTCCTGGTGGTGGCGCTGGTCTTCAACGCCACCGTCCCGATGACCGCCTTCCGGCTCGCCGATCTGCGGCTGCCCCTGCTGCCCACCAACAGCGAGGAGCTCCAGCAGGAGATCGAACCGGAGCGTGCCGCCCGGCTGCTGGAGCGGGCGGTGGTCGCCGACCAGTACATGACGGCGCTCTTCACGGCCGTCGGCCTGGTCAGCGGCTCCGCGCTGCTGGCCCTGGCACCGTCCACGCACTGGGCCTCGCAGACGTTGTACGGCGCGGCCTGCCTCACCCTGCTGTTGCGCAGCCGGGTGCTGATCGGGGCGGGACAGCGGATCGCCCTGCTGGCGCCCGCGGTCCTCGGGCTGGCCGTGTGGACCGTGGGACTCGCCTCCGCACTGTCGCCCACACTGCGGCTGGCGGGACCGGTGGTCGCGCTCACGCTGATCGCGGGGCTCCTGCTGGTGTCGGCCGCGGTGCTGCCGGGCCGCCGGCTCGTCCCGTACTGGGGCAGGGCCGCGGAGATCGGCGAACTGCTCACCGGCCTCACGATGCTGCCCGCGCTGCTGGCGGTGCTCGGGGCTTACGACTGGGCCCGGGCCCTGTTCGGCTGAGGCCGGGACGGGTTGGGTCGGTGCTCGGGCGGGTGTGGCCGGTGCTCGGGTGGTGCGGTCGGTGCTCGGGCGGGTGTGGCCGGTGCTCGGGTGGTGCGGTCGGCGTTCGGGCGGGTCTGGCTGATGCCGGGATGGTCCGGCTGAGGACTGGGCGGTTCGGCTGAGGCCGGAATGAAGGGGCAGCCCGGCCAGGCCCGGGGGTCCGGCTCGCACTCGATGACGTGTGTTGTCCGGCTCGGCGATGCGTGCTGCCCGCCGACGCCGCGGTGCCGCATGCCCGGAGGCGGGCGCGAGGGCCGTAACCGCCCCATAGCGAAGCAATCCTGACGGAGAATCAGAGGTAGATCGAGATGCAGACGCGCCGGGATCAGGTCCAGGCCCATCTCTTCACACTCAGCCGGATCACTGCTGGGCTGACCCGCGGTGAGCCGGACGCCCCCGAGACGCCGATGCGCCGTTTCAGCCTCGGCACCATGGCCGGAGCCATGCTCGGTGTGGTCGCCCTGGGCGGCTTCGCGGCCTTCGGATTCATCTCGCCGGGCAGCAGCAAGGCCTTCCAGAAGGAAGGCACCCTGGTCCTCGTCAAGGAGACCGGCAGCCGCTATCTGTACCTCAGCGGCGCCCTGCACCCCGTCACCAACTACTCCTCCGCGCTGCTGATCACCGGGCAGAGCGCCCTGAAGCCGCAGACCGTCAACGCCAAGGCGATCCAGGACGTGCCGCGCGGCCCGACCGTCGGCATCGTCGGCGCCCCGGAGGGCCTGCCGTCCGCCCGCAACCTGGACCGCGGTGCCTGGGCGGTCTGCTCGGCCGAGACCGACGACGGCCAGGGCGGCACCGCCCCGCTCGTCACCGCCTACGTCGGCGGCAGGCCCGCGGCGCTGCGGGACCTGGGAGAGGACGAGGCGCTCAGCGTACGGGGCCCGGACGGCACGTCCTTCCTCGCCTGGACCGACCGCCGCTTCGAGGCCCCCAACCGCAACGCGCTCACCGCCCTCGGCTTCGCCAACGTCTCCGCCTTCCCCGTGGGGGACGCCTGGCTCAACTCCCTTGCCGCCGGCCCCGACCTGACCCAGACCGACATACCGAACCGCGGTGAGCCGGGCGTCACGGTCGGCGGGCTGGACACCCGGATCGGGCAGGTGCTCCAGGACGACGCCAACGGCAACTTCTTCCTCGTATGGGGCGAGGGCATCACCCCGCTCACCCGCACCGAGGCCACGCTCGTGCTCGGCGATCCGCGCACCGCGCCCGCCTACCCGGACGGCAACCCGATCGCCCTCAAGGCGAACTCGGCGGCCATCGCCCAGACCGCGCTCACCGACCGCAAGCTCAACGAGGCCGGACTGCCGCCGGACCCGCCGACGCCGGTGGGCGACCCGGGCACCGGCTCCACCCTGCCCTGCGTACGGATCAAGCCGGGCTCCGGCGCGAACGGCGAGGCGACGGTACGGGTCGCGGTGCGCGAGTCGGCCGACGGCGCCGGAGCCCCGCCGCAGGCCGGTCTCGAGCGGCCCGACGCACCGGCGGCCGACGGCGGCACCCTCGCCGACCGCGTGGTCGTACCGGCGGGACGCGGTGTCCTGGCCCGCGAGCAGTCCACGGCGGGTGACACCAGCCCCACCCTCTTCCTGATCACCGACTCGGGCGCCAAGTACCCGCTGGCCACGCCCGATGTCGCCAAGACCCTCGGCTACGACGCCGCCTCCGCGGTGCCGGTGCCGAGTCAGGTCCTGGCGCTGGTCCCCACGGGACCCGTCCTGGACCCCGAAACGGCGAAGCGGCCGCTGGCGGCCGATCCGGGCACGGCGCCCGGAGCGCCGGCGGCCACCGAGCCGGAACCTTCCGAATCGCCGGATCCCTCCGGCACCCCCGGAAGCCAGTGACCCCGGGGCACCGCCGGGTGCCCCGGACCTACCGAAGGAGCCAGACATGGCACAGAACTCCGCCGATTTCGCCGGAATGCAGACGGGCCTGGAGCTGATCGTGCAGACGGGCAACGACCTGCGCAAGCAGCACGGCGAGGCCAAGGCGACCGTCGACTCGCTGCGGCAGTACTGGTCGGCGAGCTCCGCCAACACGTTCCAGGGCATCATGCAGCGCTTCGACGCGGACATGGTCACCATGCTCGACGCGCTGGAGACCATCGAGGACAAGCTCCTCGACACCCTCAACATCCAGATCCAGGCGAACCAGGAGACCGAACTGGCCGTGTCGGAGGTCCAGAGGGCCCTCGAGGCGCTGGGCCAGCCGAAGCTCTGACCCCCGGCTCCGCCCGGCCGTGACGGGCGACCCCGATCCACCACCGACCACCCCGGACAGCAACCGAGGTGACCGGACAACCACCGATATGACGACCGATGTAAGGAGAACAGACCATGCCTATCAACGCCGACTACAACGGTGACGGATTCATCTCCAACGGCGAGGCGATGCGGGGCGCGATGGACGCCGTCATTGCCGCCAGCAACGCCGTGGGCCAGAGCCTGGACTATCTGGAGGGGGAAATCTACAAGACCCTCGCCGGCTGGGAGAGCGAGGGCGTGGACGGCGGCGCCAAGAAGGTCTACACGGACAACCAGGCCCGCTGGGACGCGGCGGCCAAGGACCTGCAGGGCTTCCTGACCGTCGCCGGCCAGGGCATCGGCCAGGTGGCCGACATCTACCAGCAGCAGGACCTGCAGGCCATGAGGACGCTCGGCGGCTGAGCCGCGGTCCGTACCGCATCGGCGCTCCGCCCGTGGTGAACGGACCGTTCGTGCACGGCCGTTCACCACGGGCGCGCGGAGGCCGCCGCGGGCCCGAGCCCAGGGACATCAGGGAACGCGGGGAACGCGGGGAACGCAAGTAAACCAGTCGGATCACAGGACGGAAGGCGGTACAACGACATGGCATCGGGCAGTTCCGAGATCGCCGTGGAGCCCAGAGACCTCAAGGTCTTCGGTGAGCATCTGAAGGACCTGGCCGCCGAGGGGGTGGCGGAGGCACCCGGGCTGGCCGCCATCCAGCGGAAGGTCCAGGAGATCGTCGTCCCCGACGTGGACCCCGCGTACTTCCCGGGCACCCAGTCCCTCCAGAACACACTCAACTCCGTACGCACCAGCATCGGCGAGGAACTCGGCGCGCTCGCGGACTTCTTCGTCCAGCTCGGCGACGACCTGATCGACGCGAGCGAGAAGTACCGCACGGGCGAGGACATGGCGGAGGCCCAGGCCGACGAGCTGGGCAGGCTGCTGCAGGAGACCTCGGAGTTCATCGACGTACGCGACGCCAAGCTGGCCAAGATCGAGGAGTCGCAGACCGGCGAGAAGTCGGAGAAGACGAACGAGGAGTCGTACCGGGACGACGACGAGGACGACGACGGCACCGTCGACAACCCCAACCTCGACGAGAACGGCGAGGTCATCGATCCCGACGCCGATGGCGACAAGAACGGCGTCAAGGACGGGGACCAGTACGTCGAGGGCGACGCCGACCTCAACGACGACGGAGAACTGTCGACGTTCGAGAAGGAGTACGGCGACAAGGACAACGACGGCAGGCTCGACAACAGGGACGACGCAGAGGGCAACGACCTCGAGGTCGACGACACCCCGGGCGTCGACCCGACGGACCACGACACCAACGACGACGGGGTCGACGACCGGTACGCGCCGGAGAACCTCGGCCACGGCGAGTCGGTCCTCGAGGAGAAGGTGTTCGACCCGGTCAGGGAGCAGAACGAGCAGCCCACCTTCCTCGACGGCGTCGCCGAGTTCGGAGAGGACGTCGAGGAGTTCTTCGACGGCCTGGAGAACGACCAGGACTTCGACGGCAGGCCCGACGACCAGGACGGCAAGATCGAGTTCGTGGACAAGGACGGCAACGGCGTCCACGACAACCTCCAGGACTCCGACGGCGACGGCTACTCCGACGAGATCGAGAACTTCGCCGGGACCGACCCCAACGACGCGAGCAGGTAGGCGGCCATGGCCACGATCACCTTCGAGTTCACCGGCCCGCAGGCCACCGCGACCATCCAGACCACCATGGCCGCGCTCAACACGCTCAACGGCAACCATCAGGTCCGCGGCGGCGACGTGGGCGGCGAAGGCCTCCCCACGTTCACGGGCCGCCAGAGCGGTGGTGGCGGCGCGCCCGTCGCGGGACCGCCGCCCGGAACCCAGGGGCAGCAGACCCGGACGGCGCGGCAGCAGAGCCGCCCCGCGACCGGCAACGTGCCCGGTGGCCCGGGTACGGGGACGGGGACGGGTACCGGCACGGGCACGGGGACCGGCGCCAACAACCTGAACCGGACCCTGCCGGCCGACGCGAACAACCTCACCACGCCTCCGGGTGGCGACCCGTCGACGAAGCTGAGCAGTACCACGCCCCCGGGCGGCAAGCCCGGGACCGGCAACCTCCTCGCCGACACCTCGGAGAACCCCGCCACCGGGAAGGTGGGCGGTATCTCCCCGGGAGCGGCCGGCAAGGTGAACGGGCTGGCCGGGGAAGGCATCGGGCAGCTCCAGGCGCCGCCGACGGGCGGGATCCCGGGCGGGCTGCCGGGCGGCGGCCCCGGAACCTCCCGCCTCACCGGTCCTTCCGGTGACGGTACGGCCGGTCTGCGCACCGGTTCACCGGACGCGAACCTCGGCGGGGCGCGCCCCGGCACGGGCTCGCTGGACCTCGACCAGGCCGACTTCGACCGGCTCGGAAACCTCGCCTCGGACGGCGCCACCCGGCTGTCCGGAGTCAACGACAGCGGCGGCTTCGGCGGTGGCACCGGGGGCGTCACCCTGCCGCCCACCTCGTTCACCGGAGGCGGCCTCGGTGGCGGCCTCGGCGGCGCGGGCACGGTGCGGGTGCCGTCGCTCGGCAGCGGTACGGACGGGCTGTTCGGCGGTGGTGGCGTGGGCGGCGGCGGTGGTGCCGGTCTGCCCACGGGGTCACTCACGGCCGGAGGCATCGGCGGGGGCGGCGGCAGTCTCCTGAGCGGTGGCGCGGGTGGTGCCGGGGCCGGTTCGGCCAGCGGCAACCTGGGCGCGGCCGCCGCCGGCCGGGCGGGCGTGGCGGGCGCGGCGGGCGTTCCGGGTGGAGGAGGCGTGGGCGCTGCGGGTGCCCCGATGATGCCGATGGGAGGCATGGGCGGTATGGGGGGCGCCCAGCAGCAGGGCAAGCAGGAGAACCAGAACCAGTCCCAGACCTGGCTGACCGAGGACGAGGACGTCTGGGGCACCGGCGAGGACTGCCATCCCGGCCAGCTGGGCCGCGACTGAGGACCCGGTGCGAACCCGGACCTGAACCTGGCGCCGGCCGGATACGAGGTCGTACCCGGCCGTATCCGGCAGTACCCGGCCGTATTTGAATGATCAACCTGAAACGATCAGCCCGAAAGGATGTGATCCGGCATGCCTGAAACAGTCTCTTCGGTGGCCCCGCCGTCCCAGGCGGACCTCGACACCCTCAACAAGTTGATCACCGCGATCAACAGTCTCAACGCCGAACCCTACTTCGCCGCGGCCCAGGTCTTCTTCGACGCGTCGGTCATGCTCGGCCAGCTCTCCATGGAGGTGCAGACCAAGGCCGAGTACCTCACCACCGACCAGGGCGGAGCCAAGGGCTGGACGGGCGCGGGCGCCGATGCCTTCAAGAAGGTCGCGGAGGAACTCCGCACGTTCATCATGGAGTTCTCCAACGTGGTCCAGCGCAGGGAGATCCCGACCCGGGACGCGGGGAACGACGTCGTGGAACTGCGGTCGCAGTTCGACCAGATCCTCAGGGCGAACGCCAACAATTTCGGCGGCGGTGACCCGACACGGTCACGGACACCGACGGTGCCGAAGCAATCTGCGTAGCCCGAACCGGTCACGCGATGCGAGAACCACCTCGACCACCTCGCCCGCCCGGCCGCCCCGTTGAACCACTGTCCGCCGGAGCGCGTTGGTCTCCGTGACATGCCCTGACCCGGCGGCCGGGACCGCCGCACCGCGATCGGAGAACGCGATGAAACCCTCGAACGAGGCCCTGCTGAGGGAAATCCAGGCCGACTTCGAACGGACCCGGGACACCTTTCTCGAAGTGCAGCGGAGTATCGGCTCACTCGAATCGACGGCCGAATCCCCGGACCGCATGATGAGCGTGACCGTCGACGCACAGGGCCAGTTGTCCTCCCTCACCTTCCGAGGCACCGGCTACCGCTCCATGGGGCCGGCCCAGCTCGCCGACCTGATCGTGTCGACCGTGCGCCGCGCACAATGCGATCTCCAGACGAAGGCGCAGGCGGCGGTGGCACCGATGCTGACGGACGGCGCGGCGGGCACCTTCGACGGCGACTCGCTCTGGGACCTGCTCCCCGGCTCGGACGACCCCGCGAACGCCGAGTTCTTCAAGTCGCTGCGCGGCGGCTTCGGGACCGAGGACGACGCCGCGGCACCGCCGCCGCGGCGTGGCGGAGACAGCCGGCCGACGCGCCGTACGAAGTCGGCGCTCGACGACGAGGAGGGGTAGTCGGTGGCGGTCATCAAGAACAAGGACGACGACAACGACGAGATCATCTTCGTCCCCTCGCAGATGAGGAACATCGCGCCGGGCTTCGACGATCTCGCCGGTCAGCTGAAGACGATCGGTGATGCCATCGCGTACGTCACCGCCACCCCTGTCGAGGGGGACCCGGCCAACGAGACGTACCAGGCGATCGGCGAGCTGATGAAGGAGGCCAAGAAGGTCATCGACGCCTTTCCGGATGTGGCCGAGGGCATCGGCAACACCGGGGAGATCGTGCGGGGGCTCGCCGACGCGGGCGACATGGCCGAGAGCGGCGCCCAGGACGTGATGATCGGCCTGGACAAGCTGCTGCCGGACGGCACGTTCCTCAGCGACAAGAACAAGAACTCGGGCGCGGCGCCTCCGCCGCCGTCCGATTCGGGCACCGACACCTCGGTGCCGAACGTCGGCAAGCGCTGATCGTCGGCAAGCGCTGATCGTCGACGAGCTCTGATCGTCGATGAGCTCTGACCGTCGGCCGACTCCGATCGTCGGCCGGCTCCGATCGTCGGGTCATCTGCCGGACTCCGGCCGCGCCGCCGTATTTCCTCTCTCCTTTCTTTCGCCACGGAGGACCCTCATGCAGGGCGACATCGACCCGCCGGACTGGCTCGCCGACATACTGGCCACTGTCGCCGGTGAGGACTGGCCCGACGTCAGTGAGATGGACCTGCTCAACCGGGCGCGGGACCTGGAGGAGACGGCGCGCAAACTGGAGGAGATCGGCCCGCGGTTCATGGAGGTGTCGCAGGAAGTCCTCAACATTACCAAGGGGGCGGGAGCGGAGGCCTTCCGGAAGAAGGTCGAGCTGTTCGCCCGGGGCGACGGTACGGAGAAGAACCCGGGTGCCTTTCCGGGGTTGATCGATGCCTCCAAGAAACTGGCCGAAGGCCTTCAGACGGCCTCCAACAACGTCGAGACGGCCAAGATCACCATCATCGGTATGGCGGCGATGGTCTTCGCCGAACTCGTCGCCGCCGCCATTTCCCTGGTCATCTCCTTCGGCGCGGCGGCAGCCGCCGGAGCGGCGCTGATCAAGGGCACCATCATGCTCATCCGCCGCCTGGTCGTGCAGCTCATCAAGTCGATCCTGATGGGCGCGCTGATGATGGCCGGCATGAATTTCATGGCCCAGTTCATCCAGGTGCTCCGGGGCCACCGCGCGAACTTCAACTTCGAGGAGATGGGCAAGCAGGCCCTGCTCGGTGGTGCGTCGGGTCTTCTGGGCTTCGGTATCGGAAAGGGCGTCGGCAAGGTTCTCGGCAAGTTCGGCAAGACCTTCGTGGGCGAGGTCATCAACAACACGCTCACAGAGGGCCTGACCGAGCACGCCCTCGCGAAAATCATTCCGTTGGTCGACGAGGACGCGGAGGAGGACGACCCGGGTCTGTTGCCCTTCGCGGGCGGCGCCGCCGAGAGCATTGCCGAGGGGCTGAACGGCAAGGCCAAGAAGAGCACCAACTACAAGATGCTCAATGTGCCCGTGCCCAGCGTGAACGTCGACATCCCCAACATGAAGGTGGACTTCTACCTGGAGAAGGGGACGCCGACCGGGGCGCCCCTGCCGAGCCCCGGCATCAGTCTGCCGAGCGGCAAGACGGGTCTCTTCGACCCCACCACGGGCCAGATGATCGACACGCCGCCCGGAGTGCAGCCGCCCGAGCCCGAGGTCCCGACCACGCTGCCCGACGCGGCCCCCGGTACCCCGGCCC
>NZ_VJZE01000579.1 GCF_009377205.1 Streptomyces phyllanthi | reverse complement strand
GGGTCGAGCACCCCCAGCCGCTCCCAGCCGGGCCGCCGCGCCAGCATGCCCGGCCGCTCGGGCACCCGCCGCGCGTACACCGCCTCGCACGCGTCCAGCGCGTCGGCCGGCGGTACGTACCGCAGGTGTACGTCATCGGTGCCGGGCGGTACGGACAGCCGTACGCGGGTGGTGTCCACCTCCACGCTGAACTGGTGCGTCGCGACGCCGTAGCCGAACCGGCCGTAGATCACGGGCTCCGAGGCGGTCAGTACGGCGAGGGGCTCGCCCCAGGAGCGGATGTCGTCCAACTGCCGCCGCATCATGGCCCTCAGCAGTCCGCGGCGCCGGTGCGTGGCCGCGACGCTCACCATCGTGATGCCCGCGGCCGGGACCGAGGCGCCGCCCGGCACCGTGATACGGAAGGTGAACGCGCCCGCCGTCCCCACGCATTGGCCGCCGTCCCAGGCGCCGATGGATCGGTCGTACTCCGTGAGCGCCTCCCACAGCTCACGCTCCTCGGGAGGCTCGTCCGCACCGCCGAAGGCACGGATGAGGTTGTCGTACCAGGGATTCCAGTCGTCCTTCCGCAGCACGCGCAAGTCAGTCGCCATGGACCATGCCTACCAGGGCAATCAGGACCAGTCGAACCATTTCTCCGACACCGCTCCCGAGTCGCCTCAAGTCGCCCGCAAGTCGCCCTCAAGCCGCCCCCGACCGGTCCCGACTCGCCCTCAACTCACCCCGGGACCGAGTCGAATCCAACCCGAACTCGGCATCGCCCCCACACCGCCCCTCGGCTGCCGTCGTGTGAGATCTGTGTGAGATTCGTCGTGAACCGGACCTCGGAAGGGGGACAAGTAGGACCTCCCGTGCACAAGAGCTGGTCCGATGGATAAGGTCCCGAGCAATGGCATCAGGAGGAGAGCGGCGCGCGGAGGCCGAGACGTTCACGGCCCGGTTGAGGAAACTGGCTCATCGGGCCCGCACCGGCGTGCGCAAGTCCGCCGTCGACTATTTCCGGGGGGACGGCTCCGACTGGGTCGCGCTCGCCGGTCTGATGCTGACGATCCCACTGATCGCCGCGTGCACGATGGCCAACTCGGTGTGGATCTCACCGGCGGTCCTCGTCCTCCCTATCGTCGCGGGCGGCCTGCTGCTGCGCCCGGCCAGTCTCCTCGCCCTCTACGCGGCCGCCGCGACCGCGCTGATAGTCGAGTCCGTCCAACTCGGGCCGTACACCGAGGGACCGTCCCGCGTGACGCCCGGCATCGTGCTCGTGGTGGCGGCCTGCGGTTTCTTCGGACTTCTCATCGCCCAGTTCCGCAGCCGGGTGGGCGTTCCCTGGCGGCGGGGCGGCACGATGCTCTTCGACCTGCGTGAACGCATCCGTGTGCAGAGCAAGTTGCCGCAGCTGCCGGCGGGCTGGCACCGGGAGATGGCGCTGCGGCCGGCGGGGGGTCAGTCCTTCTCGGGCGACTTCGTCGTGGCGGCCCGCACGAACGGTGGCCGCACGCTGGAGGTCGTCCTCACGGACGTCTCGGGCAAGGGCATGGACGCCGGGTCGCGCGCACTGCTCCTCTCCGGCGCTTTCGGCGGCCTGCTGGGATCGCTCCCACCGCATGCCTTCCTCCCCGCGGCGAACGGCTACCTGCTCCGCCAGGACTGGGACGAGGGCTTCGCGACGTCGATCCACCTCGTCCTCGATCTGGACTCGGGGGACTACGAACTCTTCTCCGCGGGGCACCCGCCGGGTCTCCAGCTCAGCGCGGGCAGTGGCCGCTGGGAGGAGAAGGCCGCGGAGGGTCCGCTTCTCGGCGTGTACGACGGGGCCCAGTTCGACCCGGTGAAGGGTTCTCTCCGTCCCGGGGACGTGCTGATGCTCTTCACGGACGGCCTCGTGGAGACCTCCGATCGCGACATCGTGGAAGGCATCGACCGTCTCACGGGCGAGGCGGACCGCTATGTCGCCGGTGGCTTCCACGGCGCCGCGTGGCACCTCATCGAGGCGGTGGCCCGCGACGTCAACGACGACCGCGCCCTGCTCCTGATATGCCGAGAGGGCCCAACAGCTCCCCGCTGACCACGAGAACGGTGTGTCGCCCCCGCCGCCGTTACCCGTCCCATCCTGTCCCTGGGGGCTGCCGCCCCCAGACCCCCGCTTCGGCCCTGAACGGGCCTCGTCCTCAAACGCCGGACGGACCCGATGGGGCCGGCCCCGCACCATCCAGCCCCTCCGGCGTTCGAGGAGCGGGGGTCCGGGGGCGGGCCCCCGAAAACGGGGTTCGGTGCCCCAGGCGCAAGCCGACCACCCGCACGACACACTGGACCCATGACCAGAACCAGAGCCAGAGCCCTCCTCACCCTCCCCGAGATCGAGGCCCTCGCCCGCGCGGCGCACACCGGGCAGACCGACAAGGCCGGACGCCCGTACGAGGAGCACCTGCAGGCCGTCGCCGAGGGCGTACGTGCCCGCGGTGGCGACGAGGAACAGATCGCGGCGGCCTGGCTGCACGACGCGGTCGAGGACGACGCCCTGTCGGAGGAGTGGCTGCGCGACGCCGCACTGACGGACCGTACGAAGGACATCGTCCGGGCACTCACCAAGCGCCCGGACGAATTCCCGGAGACCTACGCGGCCCGCATCCTCGCCACCCCGGGCGCTCCCCTGGTCAAGGAGTCCGACCTGGCGCACAACGCCGACCCCGCCCGCCTCGCCGTCCTCGAGGCCCCGACCCGCACCCGCCTGGAGAAGAAGTACGCCCACATGCGAAGCCTCCTCGGCCTGACGACCGAGGAGGCGAACAACGAGGAGAACAGCGAGGCGAACAGCGGCGGCTGACCGCAATCAGTTACCGGCCGTCATGCCTTCGCGTCAGCCTTGCCCTTACCTCCAGGACCGCCGCCCTTCCCACGCTCACGCGCCAGCTCCATCGCGTCCCGCTTGAACGCCCACTCCATCTTCGGCTCCATCGCGAAACGGAACATCCGCTGTACCGGCGGAGTGCACAGCACCGTGACGACCGCCGCGGCGACCAGCGTGACGGCGACCTCACCGAGCGGCTGGTACACCCAGCTGTGGTCGTACCAGTCCCAGAAACGGGAGCCCTTGGCGAGGAAACCGTGCAGCAGGTAGCCGTACAGCGTGCCCGCGCCGAGCACCGTGAACCACATCCTCCGGCGCGGCACCCAAGAGAAGAAGCAGGCCGTGAGCACCATCGAGCAGCCGAAGAGCGCGAGCGTCATGACAACACCGGCCCACCACGGTGAGCCCAACTCCTGTGCGCTGTCACGGTGGTAGAACCAGGCCGAGGTCATCCGCGGCCCCGCCCAGTACGCCACCGCCAGCGCGATCGCGAACACCGGCACCGACAGGATCCGCACCTCACGGCGCCGCATCAGCTGGAAGTGCTCGGGCTTCATGCACAGACCCACGACGAAGAACGGCAGGAACTGCAGGACACGCTGCAGGTCCAGGTCGTCACCTATGTCGGGCGACACCGAGGCGAGCACGGCGATGCCGAGCGCGATCGGGACGGGCCAGCGGGCGACCTTCCACAGCGGGGTGGTCATCCGCCACACGAACAACGCGACCAGGAACCAGGTGAGGTACCACGGGTCGAGCAGACTGATCGGATGGCCGGGATCGTCGTCGGCCCAGCCCTTGAAGAGGGAGTATGCGACCTCGAAGAGCACGTACGGGACGGCGACGCCGGTGACCAGGCGCCGGAGCCGGTCGGGGCGCATGTCGAAACTGCGCGAGAAGTAGCCGGAGATGAGGATGAACGCCGGCATGTGGAACGTGTAGACGACCATGTACAGCGCCTCGGCGGCGCGGCTCTGGTCCGACAGCGGCTGCCAGGCGTGCCCCATCGCGACGAGCACGATGGCCAGGTACTTGGCATTGTCGAAGAAGGCGTCGCGCTGTTTGACCGGTCTGGCGTCCGGCGCGGCGGCGCCGGGGGCCGGCCGCGTGGTGTGGGGGGAACGCGGGCTCGGTACTCCGTCCGTCGACTGCTGAGCCGAGGGGAGCGGCGCCCTGGGGCCGTGCGGTCGCAGCGAGTTCGTCACAGAGCCTCCCACCGGGACGTAGGCGGGACGGTCCGAGCACTCGCTGCGCGTGCGGGGGACGAGGCAGCGGTGAACATCTGAGGCACCCTAGCGTTGTCTGTGGGATTTAGTAAAACCGTCGACGTGAATGTCGTATTACCGGCCTCGACTACCCAGGATTTGCGAAGGGTTGCATGTGGATTGGCACACAGTCCGTAGCCCGTTTGGCCCCTTGTGTCCTCATTCATCCGGACTAAATGGTGCATAACGTCCGCGGGTGACTCTGGCGAAATGTCCACTTCCTCAGAGTCTTCGATGTGCCTGTGGCAACAATTCGAATTAGCTGCGAACACAATGTGTGTGCATCGAAACGATCACCGCGAATTCGACTCCGGGTGGTCCCTCGAATTGCCGTACGACGGCTGCGCGTTGGAAGCGGGGCGTGCAGGTCGCGCACGGGGACAGGCCAACGTTGCGTAACCAACGGCATAGGTGAGCCGTGTTGGTGGCACGATGGTTCTGGCGGGGTGCGCGGGGCCGGCACCCCGGGCCGGGAGAGCGGACTGTACCGAGGGTGTGATCAGTTGTGGCCATTTCGCTGTCAGTGGTGCTGCTGTTGGCGATCATCCTTGTGGTGTTGCTGAGAGGGGGAAACCTCAAGGCCGGACCCGCGGTCGTCGCCGTGCTCTTCGGCTTCTTCCTCGCCTCGACCGGCATGGCCGACGACATCCAGCGCTTCCTCAACTCCATAGCGGACACCCTCAACTCGATCCAGTTCTGACCGCGTCTGCCGGGCCGTCATGCCCGGCTCGGGGCACCGGGGGACAGCGGGGA
>NZ_VJZE01000578.1 GCF_009377205.1 Streptomyces phyllanthi | reverse complement strand
GCCCCACCCTCATCCACACCGTCACCATCCCGGGGCGAAGTCCCCGCCCTCTGGCACGAGTTCGACCGCACCCCCTTCACCCACCCGCAGATCCCGTACGTCGGCCGCGCCGGCTGCCACGGCGGGGCCACGCGCTTCCCGCGCCGCCCGGTGGTGGCCGACGTACGCGACCACGGCGCCGTGGCGGACGGCACCACGGACTGCGCCCCCGCGATCAACCGCGCCCTCGCCGCCGCCGGGAGGGCGGGTGGCGGCACGGTCCTCGTCCCGCCCGGCACGTACCGCATCGACGACGTGATCCGCGTCGCCCACGACAACGTCGTCCTGCGCGGCGCCGGCAGCACCCGTACGAAGCTGTACGCCACCCGGAACCTGACCGAGCTCATCGGTGTCTACGGCTCCCGCTACGGCGGCGACAAGTCGTCCTGGTCCTGGGCGGGCGGCCTCGTCTGGCTGGCGCCCGAAGCCCGTTGGAACTCCCTGGTCACCGCCATCAGGGCGCGCGACTGGCCCTTCGAGGGCTGGACCGGCAACCGGCGGGACGAATGGCGGACCCTGACGACGGTCCGGCCCGCGCCGCGCGGCTCCTGGACGGTCACGGTCGCGGACGCCACGCGCCTGCGCCCCGGCCGCCTCGTCCTCCTCCGCCTCGCCGACGACCCCGGGCACACCCTCCTGGAGCACATGGCGGGCGACGGCCCCGGCCCCGAGGCGTACCACTGGGACGACAAGACCAAGCTCACGTCGTACGTCCCGTACGAGTGGCCCGTACGCATCGCCCGCGTACGGGGCCGGAAGGTCACCCTGGAGCGCCCGCTCCCGCTCGACGTACGCCCCGAATGGGACCCGCGGCTGACCACCCACGTCAGGGAACTGACCGGCGCGGGCGTCGAAGGGCTCACCCTGGAGGCCGTCGAGACCCCGCAGTCCCCGCACCTCCTCGACAAGGGGCACAACGGGATCGTCCTCCAGTGCGCGTACGACTGCTGGGTGGACGACGTCGTCGTACGCCACGTGGACAACGGCTTCGGCCTGGTCGCGGCCTCGGCGTGCACGGTGCGCCGGACGAGGGTGGCGGGCCGCGGCTCCCACCATCCGTACTTCTGCCGCGAGGGCTCGCACGACAACCTCATCGAGGACTTCACGATCGAGCGGCGCACGACCCCGGCACCCTCGAACACCCAGCTGCACGGCATCAACGTCGAGGGCCTGTCCTCCTACAACGTCTGGTCACGCGGCGACATGCGGATGGGCACCTTCGACTCCCACCGGGGCATGCCCTTCGCGAACGTCCGCACCGACATCACCGTCGACAACAACGGCCGCCACGGCGGCGACGCCACCGCGGGCCCGCTCTTCGGCGCCCGCTTCACCCACTGGAACATCCGCGTGACCAACGAGCGCGCCGGTCTGATGAAGATCGACGGACTCGCCCCGTACAGCGCGACGGTGGGCATCAACACGGTCCGGGAGTTCGACCAGGTCGACGTCCCCGACTTCACGGGTGACCTGCGTTCGCGGCTTGAGCTGTACGGCACGACGGACGCGGTACGGCCGCGCAACCTGTACGAGGCGCAGAAGGCACTGCGGATCAAGTGAGCGTTCGAGGGGCGGGAGCCGGCCCTCGGCCCGGTGTCCGGGCGAACCGGCCCGGAGGCACGCCCACCAACCGCTTGAAGTGGCGCGTCAGATGGGCCTGGTCGTAGAAGCCGGTCAGGGTGGCCACCTCGCTCGGCGGCTGCCCGGCGAGCAGCAGCCGACGGGCGCGTTCGACACGGCGTGACATCAGGTACTGGTGCGGTGCGATGCCGAAGGCGGCACTGAACGCCCGTACGAGGTGGGCGGGATGGGCGTGCACGAACGCGCCGGCCTCTTCGAGGGTCACACCCCGCGTGACCCGCTCGTCGAGCAGTTCGCGGAGCCGGCGGGCGAGGGGGCGCCCGTCGGGCCGTGGCCCGTGCACCGGCCGGGGCCGCAGATGTGCCTGCAACCGCTCCCTGACCAGCACGAGCCGGCTCTCCGCCTCCAACTCGTCCCCGGGCCGCGCGAGCGCCGTGTGCAACTGTCCGACCCGCAGCCCCAGAAGCGGATCACGCAGGTCGGGCCCGTCGACGGCGGCCCCGATGAGGCTCGTGCCGAGCACGCCCGGCTCCAGATAGAGCACCCGCTTGCGGAAGCCCTCCTCCGTGACCGGCTCCCCGTTGTGCGGCACGTGCGGCGGCAGCAGCGTCACCGTGCCGTCCGGGGTGCCGTGCTCGTGCCGGTCGAGGTCGTACCGTACGGCGCCGTCGTCGACGATGAGCAGCGTCCAGGCGTCGTGTACGTGCATGGGGTACGCGTACTCGGTGTAGTACGCGTGGAAGACCTCGACGACGCCGGGGACGCGGGGGCGCCAGGCGGCGACGTCGCGGATCTGCCTGCCTTCCCTCCCGGGCCTTCCTGGGGACATGCAAAGAACGTACAAGACGCCGCCGTACGCGGATCGGCACGCTCGACGCATGACGAACAGCCCTGAGCCCATCCGCTTCGACACCAAGATCGCCGTCCTGCTGAGGGAGGACCTGGAGCCCTGGCAGCGCCTCAACGTGACCGCGTTCCTGGTGAGCGGCCTCGGCTCACAGCTCCCGGAGGTGATCGGCGAGCCGTACGAGGACGCGGACGGCGTCCCGTACCTGCCGATGTTCCGCCAGCCTGTCCTGGTCTTCGAGGGCACCAAGGAGACCCTGCGAGCGGCCCACACCCGGGCCCTGACCCGCGCACTCCCGCGCGCGCTCTTCACCTCGGACCTCTTCACCACGGGCGGCGACCGCGACAACCGCGCCGCCGTACGAGCCGTGGGGACGGGGGAACTGGACCTGGTGGGGCTGTCGGTGTACGGGCCGCGCAACGCGGTGGACAAGGTACTGAAGGGGGCGCGGATGCACCCGTGACCCATGAGGCCACGGTGCTCGTCGCGGGACGGTGACTGCCGGCCGCTTTCACACCGACTGTCACACCGACTCACGCGATGGCGGATAGGACGCCCCACTGTCCGCCTGCTGACCGTCCGCACAAGGGATCAAAGGGTTCGATTACGCTCGGGGCCATGGCCGACGCACCGTACAAGCTGATCCTCCTCCGCCACGGCGAGAGCGAGTGGAACGAGAAGAACCTGTTCACCGGCTGGGTGGACGTCAACCTCACTCCGAAGGGCGAGAAGGAGGCGACGCGCGGCGGCGAGCTGCTCAAGGACGCCGGCCTGCTCCCGGACGTGGTGCACACCTCCCTCCAGAAGCGCGCGATCCGCACCGCGCAGCTCGCCCTGGAGTCCGCCGACCGCCTCTGGATCCCGGTCACGCGCTCCTGGCGCCTGAACGAGCGCCACTACGGTGCCCTCCAGGGCAAGGACAAGGCGCAGACCCTCGCCGAGTTCGGCGAGGAGCAGTTCATGCTGTGGCGCCGCTCGTACGACACCCCGCCGCCCCCGATCGAGGACGACAACCCGTACTCCCAGGCGAACGACGCGCGCTACGCGACCATCCCGCCGGAGCTCCGCCCCCGCACGGAGTGCCTGAAGGACGTCGTCAAGCGCATGCTCCCGTACTGGTACGACAACATCGTCCCGGACCTCCTCACCGGCCGTACGGTCCTGGTGGCGGCCCACGGCAACAGCCTCCGCGCCCTCGTCAAGCACCTCGACGGCATCTCGGACGCCGACATCGCGGGCCTGAACATCCCGACGGGCATCCCGCTCTCCTACGAACTGGACGCCGACTTCAAGCCGGTGAACCCGGGCGGCACGTACCTCGACCCCGAGGCGGCCGCGGCGGCGATCGAGGCGGTCAAGAACCAGGGCAAGAAGAAGTAAGCGGCACTGATCAAGCCCCCTGCCTGCGGGTTCTCCGCGGGTAGGGGGCTTTGCGGTGGGCTTGGGCCGTGGCCGGGCTGTCGACCGCCTGACCGGGCAGTCTCACAGGGCCCGGCGCATGCAGGTCCGAGGCCACCGGTCCAGGCCGTGTGCCGCCTCGTGTTCGCGGATCTTCCGCAGGCCGGGGGTGAGTTCGCCGGCGTCCATGAGCTGGAAACCGCAGCGCGCGTAGTAGGGGGCGTTCCACGGGACTTCGGTGAACGTGGTGAGCGTCAGGGCGGGTGCCCCCTCGCTCCTGGCGTGAGCGGCCAGATGGTCCAGCAGGGACCGGCCGACACCGCGGCGCGCGCTGTCCGGGTGCACCGACACCTGCTCGACGTGGAGGTTGCCGTCGACGCGGTCGGCGATCAGGTAGGCGACCGGTGTGTCGGTGTCACTGGCCGCGACCCAGGCAAGCCCGGCGTGGTGGTAGCGGGCGAGCTCGCCGAGCGGGGGCGGCTCGTCGTCGGCGATCTCCGGCATGCCGATGTCCCGGAAGCACTGCCCGGCGGCCCTCTCGATGTCCTGGAGGAGAGGCAGTTCGTCCAGGCGCACGGCACGGATACGCATGAACGCATTGTCCAGGGCCGACCGGACGCTGCCACCGAATATCGGGTCGGGAGCACGGGACAAGGCGCTGAGCGAGATCCTCATGCCCGACTACGCCCCACCGCTCGAAACGGCCGAGGAAGCGCCTTCGCGAAGGACCTGTAGGGGCGCATGGACGTCGACGGCCGCGAGGTGTGTCCTGGTCAAGTCGGCTGCGGAGCACAACCGCCGGGTGCCCTGGGCGGTCGTTCAGGTCATGCGGACGCAAGCGAGGACACGGAGAAGCGGCGCGCTGGCGCTGGCCCTGGGCTGCGGGGCACTGCTGGTGACGGTGACGGCCTGCGGCCAGGGCGAGCCCTCCAGCGCCTCCGGTGTTTCCGGCGCCTCCAGCACCGCCGGCACCGCAGGCACCTCTGGCCGGTCACCCTCACCCACCCCTACCAAGGCGGTCGAGATCAAGC
>NZ_VJZE01000577.1 GCF_009377205.1 Streptomyces phyllanthi | reverse complement strand
GGGCGCGGGTGTGGGTGCGGGTTCCGGTGCGGGTCCGTATGCGCACGACGGCTCCAGGGGCTCCAAGTGGGTGCCGGACCCCGGGGATTGGGGGTCCGATTCGTTCACCTGTGTGACACCTGGAGGGCGTGCGGGGTTGTGCGGTGGTTGTGCGCGGGGGCCCGGTGGGCCGGTGCGGGTTACGACCAGAACGCGTTGACCGTGTCGAGGTCCTCGGTGCACTCGTCGATGTCGGTGACCTTCTCCCCGACGATGCGGAAGACGAGGCAACCGGTCTCGTCGATCCGCTTGTCGCCGCGCTCGGCGGTGAAGCGGTGCAGGGCCACGGCGTGGCCGCGGTTGTCGACGAGGACGTTGCGCAGTTCGACGCGCAGCGTGCCGCTCGTCTCCTCGTTCAGCCGGCGGTAGAGGTCGAGGACGGAGTCCTGGCCCTTGAAGTCGCCGGACAGGGGGTGGTCGCCGGGTACGTGGTGCGCGCAGTCTCCCGACAGGATCTCGCGCAGGGTGTCCATGTCACCGCGCGAGAAGGCGTCGTAGCCCTTGCGGACCAGTGTGGCGTGGGGGTGCTCAGCCATGGTGGTCGCCACCTTCCGGAGGGTTGGGTCGGCGATGTGTGGCCTATGTAGGTAATTGTCCGGCGGCGACGGCGTCGGGACCACCGGAACCCCGAGTGACGGCGTCGGGACCACCGGACTCCCGAGTGACGGCGTTCAGCACGTGCGCTCGTACGGGAGGTCCGGGAGGTACGTCGTCCAGTCGGCGCGGGACAGGCCCGAACCGGCGCGTTCGCAGACCTGGCGGACCACGTGGGCGGGAGCGACATCGTACGTCCGCAGCGGGACGTGTTCCCCGGCGACGTACAACGTGGTGCCGTCGCGGTCGAAGGCGAGCGTGAGGGGCGAGTCGCCGGGGGTCGGAAGGGCGGAGCCGAGGGGGCGGCTGGAGGCCACGTCCCAGAGCTGGACCGTACCCTCGTCGCCGGCGACCGCCAGGGTGCGACCGTCCGGGGAGAAGGCGAGCGCGGTGATGATCTCGTCCGATCCCGTCCCGCCCAGCACGCCGATGCGGTTCCGCACGTCGCCGTCCCACACCGTCACATGGCCCAGACGATCGCCCGCCGCGAAGTACGTCCCGTCCGGGCTGAAGGCCAGAACGGCGGGCTCGTTGTCGCCGAGAGCGCGATAACCGGAGCGTCCCGTGCGGAGGTCGGCGACCCGGTTCGGCGAGGCGACCAGGGTGCGCTGGTCGTCCCGGACGGCCATGACCGCCGCGGAAATGCCGTTCAGCGTCCGGGCGCGTCGTTCGCGCCGTAGGTCCCAGACCTCCACCACCTGCCTGTTCGCCTCCCGGGAGACGAACAGGGTGCGGCCGTCGTCGCTGAGGGCGAGTCCCACGACGCCGGTCACGGTGTTCGCGCCGGGGCGGACGGCGAGGGTCGCGTGTTCGCGGCGGGTGGCGAGGTCCCACACCGTGATGCGCTGGCCCGAGGGGTCGGTCGACAGGGTATGGCTCGGCGCGTACGCGAAGAAGCGGCCGTCGGCGCTGAACGCCATCAGGTTGGAGCAGTCCATGGTCACCTGAACGACATCGGCGTTCCCCGGGCCGGTGACCCGCGGCGGCTCCACGGCTCCGGTCGCGTCGCCGGGCGCGCTGTCGTCCACCGCCTCGTCCGTGGCATCGTCGTCGGAACACGGCTTCCGCGGCATCGTCAGAACGGTCCTCCCGGTGCGGGTGTCCTGCAGCCGGACGCTCCGCTCGTCCCCCTTGTCCGTGCCGACGCGCAGGGTGGCCAGCGTCCGGCCGTCCGGTGACAGCAGGGCGTCGTCCACCGCCTGTGAGCGCCAGCGGGAGGTGATCGCCGGGCCCAGCCGCAGGGATCGTACGGCTGTGCCCGAGCCGTTCAGATAGTGGATCTCGCCCGCCGCGAAGTCGACCTCGTGATGGTGGGCCGTCTCATTGGCCAGGGAATGGCGCCACACCGGGGTGGCCCCGGGGGAGGCCAGACGCCACAGCAGGAACTCCCCCGTCTCGTCGATCGCGATCAGGAACTCGCCCTCCGGGCTGAACCGCACCTCCCCGGGCGTCCTCGCTTCCATCCCGGCGAGTTCCTCACCCGTGGTGATGTCCCGGACGGTGATGTCGGTCGGGGACGCGAGCGCGATGTCCGTGCCGTCCGGCGAGAAGGCCAGCTGGACCTGATCGCAGGAATCCCGCCCGAGTTCCGCCGCCCAGGGCAGGCGCAGGGTGCCGCGGCGGGCGACGTCCCAGATCCGCAAGGGGTACCGGTCGGCGCAGAGCGCCAGCCTGCGGCCGTCATCACTGAGGACCGCGTCCCACGTGGTCGCCTCCCCGAGGGGAACGCGCAGCAACAGCCGGCGGCTTCGTACGTCCCACACACGCAGTGCACCCCCGTCGTCCGCCAGGAGGACGCGCCCGTCGCGGCTGAACCGGACGGTCGGCATCTCCATCCCGTCCAGACGCCCGGTCAGCCGCCCGGTGCGGATGTCCCACAGCGCCACGCCCTTGGTCCCCGACAGCGCGATCGTCCGGCCGTCGGGACTGATCACGTCGTTCAACGGTCCGGTCAGCCGCTTGCCGGGTCCCGGGTGGCTGTGCGTACGGCGGTGGGTGCGCAGGTCCCAGACGCGGACGTGGTCGCGTGACGCCGACACCAGTGTCCGTCCGTCCGCGGTGAGCCGGCGGACGGCGGTGTCGGTGCCGCGTTCCGGGACGGTGAAGGAGTCCTGTTCGTGGTGGTTGAGCGCGGACAGCAGGGCTGAGCGGGTCTCGACCGTGTGCGCGAGCTTCCAGGCCGCCACGCTCAGCCGGGCCGCCGCCACCGGATCGGTGGCCCGCATGCTGTCCGCCACCGCCGCGATCCGCCGGGCCTCGGCCTCACGGTGGCGGCGGTCGCTCGTACGGGACTGCTGCCAGGCGGTGACCCCGGCGATGAGGGCGAGGACGAGAAGCGTGGCGAGGGCGGTGAACAGGCCGCGGCGACGGCGCAGTTCCGTGGTGCGAGTGGTGCGGCTCGCGGTGAGGAAGGCCTCCTCCAGCGGGGTCAGGGGCTGGTCCGCGAGATGCTCATCGGCCGTGGCGAGGCGGGTGCCCCGGTAGAGGGCGCCCGGGTCGCGGCCCAGGTCGTCCCAGGCGCGGGCGGCCTCCGTGAGACGGCGGTGGGTGCGCAGGCGCTCGCGGGTCTCCTCGATCCAGGTGCGCAGCCGGGGCCAGGAGGTGATCAGGGCCTCGTGGGCGAGGTCGACCGTGTCGTCGTCGAGGGTGAGCAGGCGGGCACGGGTCAACCGCTCCAGGACCAGGGCGACTTCACCGGCGGGCGCGAAGTCCAGTTCCGTACGGTCGACCGGGCGGCGCGTGTCCTGGGAGCCCTCGCCGGGCGTGATCAGGCGGAGGAGGAGCTGCCGGGCCAGGGCCGCCTGCTCGGGGGACAGGGTGGCGTACACGTCCTCCGCCGTCTTCGCGATCGCTCCGCGTACTCCGCCCGCCGCCTCGTACGCCGCCATCGTCAGGGCCCGGCCCCGGCGCCGTAGCCAGGTCTCGCGCAGGGCGTGGGAGAGGAGAGGCAGACCGCCGGGTTCGCCGTCCACCTCGTCGACGAGGTGCGCGGTCAGGTCGCGTTCGACGATCAGTCCCGCCGACTGGGCGGGCCGGATCACCGCCTCCCGCAGTTCGGCCCGGGTCATGGGGCCCACCAGGAGACTGGCCTCGCTCAGCGCGTCGGCCAGGGCGCGGTGTTCGGCGCAGCGGCCGTAGAAGTCGGCCCGGACCGCGATGACGACACGCAGCCGGCTGCCGGGGTCGGTGCGGGCCGCGAGCAGGCGGTCGATGAACTGGGTGCGTTCCGCCTGGTCCCGGCAGAGTGTGAACACCTCTTCGAACTGGTCGACGACGAGGACGGTGTCGCCGGGGCCGCCGTCCTCCTTCGGTTTCAGCGCGTCCTCGTGCGTGCGGAGGGGGTGTTCGCCGGGGGTGAGGATACGGAGGGCGGCCGGGCCGGTCGGGCCGCTCTGACTGCTCTGTCCGCTCTGACTGGTCTGTCCGCTCTTCTGGAGGGTCGGTATCAGGCCCGCCCGCAGCAGGGACGACTTGCCGCTGCCGGACGGGCCGAAGACCGCCGTGAAGCGATGTGACGCGGTCAGCGCGCGGAGGGCGTCCACCAGGTCGTCACGGCCGAAGAAGCGGTCGTGGTCGGCGGGTTCGTAGCGGGACAGGCCCTGGTACGGCGCGTCGGCGGCTTCGTCGTTCCCGAGGGTCGTCGCCGACTCCTCGGACGCCTCGTGCCAGCGGCGCTCCCATTCCTCCGGGGCACCGCCGCAGGCCTTCACATACGCCAGGGTCACGGCCAGGGAGGGAAGCTGCTCGCCGGCGGCCGCCTGGGAGAGGGTCGTCACCGAGTAGTGGGCCCGGCGGGCCATCTCGCGGTACGTGAGGCCGTCCGCCTCCTGGCGCAGCTTGCGCAGTTCGTACGCGAAGCGCTGGACCGGGCCCGCCGCGGGGTCCAGCGGAGTCTCGCGACGCCCCATGCTCAGGTCTCCCTCTCGTCCCCCGTGCCCCCCGTGTCCCGGTCACGGTAAAGAGCCGTCCGGGTGCCCGCAAGCGGGCTCACCGCTCCCCAACTGGCCTTACGTCTTTGTTCGGTGTGGCGGAAGGGGCCTGCCGAACAACCCTCGGGGCGGCTGGACTTGAGGCACCGGAGCACCGGAGACCTCCGGGACGCCCGACCCACCGACGGGGGAGACATGAGAGCACGAGCAAGGCAAGAGGCGAGGGAGCGTCGTACGGCCCTGCGACGGCTCGTCGTGGGTACGGCGCTGGCGGTCGTCGGCACGGCGGCGATGGTGGCCGTGACGCTGCCGATGAGCGCTGCGGGGGACGCGGGGGGATCCGG
>NZ_VJZE01000576.1 GCF_009377205.1 Streptomyces phyllanthi | reverse complement strand
CTCCAGCCCAGAGCCCACCTCCAGCCCAGAGCCCACCTCCGGCCCAGAGCCCACCACGGACCGAAGCCGACTCTTCGTGTTCTTCGTGTTCTTCGTGGGCGAGCCCGGCCGGCGCGCATGTCGTCGCCGCCGGCCTTCCCCGCCGGCGACGCGTCATACGACTGGTCTCGACCCGTCCCTCACTCTGAGGCGACCGCACTGGCCGCGGGGGCCGTGCCAGGTGCCGTGGGAGGATCCGCGCGCGGCCCTGTCAGTGGCGTCGGCGGGTGTTGAGCCGGGCGGCCTGGCGCATCAGGTGGTCGCGTTCGGCGAGGTTGGGTGCCTTGTGGGCCGCCTCGGCGTACAGCCGTGCCGCCGTGGCCAGGTCGCCGTCGCGTTCGTGGAGGTAGGCCGCCACCGCGGCGTGGCGGGGCATGGGGTGTCCCGTGCTCGAGGAGCTGGGGGAGGAGTCGTCCAGCGCCGCGAGTGCCGCCAGGCCGGCGCGTGGTCCGTCGGCCTCGCCGACGGCGACCGCGCGGTTGAGCCGGACGACGGGGCTGTCGGTCAGACGCGTGAGTTCGTCGTACCACTCGACGATCTGGACCCAGTCGGTCTCCTCGGCGGTGGGCGCGTCGGCGTGGAGGGCGGCGATGGCGGCCTGGGCCTGGAACTCACCCAGCCGGTCGCGGGCGAGGGCCGCCTGCAGGATCCCGACGCCCTCGGCGATCAGGCGCGTGTCCCACCGGCCGCGGTCCTGCTCGGCGAGCGGCACCAGGCTGCCGTCGGGCGCGGTCCGGGCCGCGCGCCGGGCGTGGTGGAGCAGCATGAGGGCGAGCAGTCCGGCCACCTCGGGGTGGTCGATCACGGCCGCGAGCTGCCGGGTGAGCCGGATGGCCTCGACTGCGAGGTCGACGTCGCCGGAGTAGCCCTCGTTGAAGACCAGGTAGAGGACGCGCAGCACGGTGGCGACGTCCCCGGGCTGGTCGAACCGCACGCCGGAGACGGTGCGCTTGGCCCGGCTGATGCGCTGGGCCATGGTTGCCTCGGGCACCAGGTAGGCCTGGGCGATCTGGCGGGTGGTGAGCCCGCCGACGGCGCGCAGTGTGAGGGCGACCGCGGAGGCCGGTGTCAGCGACGGGTGGGCACACAGGAAGTAGAGCTGGAGGGTGTCGTCCACCGCGGCCGCGGGCCCGGGTGCCGGCTCCTCGTCGAGGCGGTCCTCACGGCGGCGGCGGGCGGCGTCCGCGCGGGTCGCGTCGAGGAATTTGCGCCAGGCCACGGTGACCAGCCAGCCCTTGGCATCCCTGGGCTGGTCGGCCGGCCAGGCGCGGACCGCCTCCACCAGGGCGTCCTGCACGGCGTCCTCGGCCGCCGCGAAGTCGGCTCCGCGGCGGACGAGGATCCCGAGCACGCTCGGCGTGAGGCTCCGAAGCAGCGCCTCGTCCATCAATGGCACTGCTCGATGGTGGGCGACGCGGCCAGGAACGGGCGCACCTCGAGCCACTCGTGGATCGGCTTCCCGCCCGCCCCGGGGGCGGCCGACAGCTCCCCGGCCAGCTCGACGGCGCGCTCGTAGCTGTCGACGTCGATCACCATCCAGCCGGCGATGAGGTCCTTGGTCTCGGCGAACGGGCCGTCGGTGACCGGCGGGCGCCCCTCACCGTCGTACCGGACCCACGCCCCCTCGGGGGCGAGCGCCTGACCGTCGACGAACTCGCCGGTCTTCTCCAGCCGGGCCGCGAAGTCGTTCATGTACTGCACATGGGCCGAGATCTCCTCCGGCGTCCACTGGTCCATCGGCACGTCGTTGACCGCGGCCGGAGCGCCTCGGTAGTGCTTGAGCAGCAGGTACTTGGCCATCGTGATTCTCCTCGGTGAGGCTGCGACCCATTGTGGTCGCGTTCACCCCGGGGACGGAGCCGGCCACGGGTTCTCGACATCGCCGCCCATGATTTTTTGACTCGCGTGGATGAGCCTGTCCGAGCCGTCTCGTGGCTTGTGGGCTTGCGGTGCTCTCGGGCAGTCGGGGTGACGTCGCCCCTCACCCCTCACCGAGCGACTCGAACCGCCACCGATGTACAGAACGGGTCACCAACTCCCCGTCCGGCTCGGGCAGTTCGGGAAGCTCGGCGTCGGCGGGGGCGTTCCACCACGTGATGACCAGCACCCGGTCCTGGGGCGCGCGGAAGGTCTCCCGGCGCAGGGGCGGGGACGGCAGCGTCTGCGCGCGGGCCCAGGCGAGGAGTTCCGCACCGCGGCCCGCCACCGCCCGGGCCTCCCACATCAGGGCGACGGTCACGAGTACAGGTTCTCCTTGGCGGTCTCGTGCACATGGTCGTGACCGTGGCCATGCGCCTGCGAGGTGCCGGGCACGTGCGGGTCCGTCACCGGGAGGGACGAGTCCGCCGACAGGTCCCAGTCCGAGGCGGCACGACCCCGGGCGACCATCTCCGCGCCCAGCGCCGCCACCATCGCCCCGTTGTCCGTGCACAGCTTGGGCCGCGGGACACGGAGCCGGATCCCGGCCGCCTCACAGCGCTCCTGGGCGAGGGCGCGCAGCCGGGAGTTGGCCGCGACTCCGCCACCGATCATCAGGTGGTCGACGCCCTCGTCCTTGCAGGCGCGTACGGCCTTGCGCGTCAGGACGTCCACGACCGCCTCCTGGAAGGACGCCGCCACATCACGTACCGGCACCTCCTCCCCCGCTGCCCGCTTCGCCTCGATCCAGCGCGCGACCGCGGTCTTCAGCCCCGAGAAGGAGAAGTCGTAGACCGCGTCACGCGGACCGGTGAGCCCGCGCGGGAACGCGATCGCCTCCGGGTCGCCCTCGCGCGCGTAGCGGTCGATGACCGGCCCGCCCGGGAAGCCCAGGTCCAGCACGCGCGCGATCTTGTCGAAGGCCTCACCGGCCGCGTCGTCGATGGTGGAGCCCATCGGCCTGACGTCCGAGGTGATGTCGGTGGAGAGCAGGAGGGACGAGTGCCCGCCCGAGACGAGCAGCGCCATCGTCGGCTCGGGCAGCGCGCCGTGCTCCAGCTGGTCCACACAGATGTGGGAGGCCAGGTGGTTGACGCCGTACAGCGGCTTGCCCAGCGCGTACGCGTACGCCTTCGCCGCCGAGACACCGACCAGCAGGGCGCCGGCGAGACCGGGCCCGGCGGTGACCGCGATGCCGTCCAGGTCCCTCGCGCTCACCCCGGCTTCCCTCAGCGCGCGGTCGATGGTCGGCACCATCGCCTCCAGGTGGGCCCGGGACGCGACCTCGGGCACCACTCCGCCGAAGCGCGCGTGCTCGTCGACGCTGGACGCGATCGCGTCCGCGAGCAGCGTGGTACCGCGGACGACGCCGACGCCGGTCTCGTCGCAGGAGGTCTCGATGCCGAGGACGAGTGGTTCGTCAGCCATTGATATCGGTTCCTTGTACGCCGTTTCCGGTTGTCGCACCCTCGGCGGAGCCGCTGTCGGATGCCATGCTGAGTCTCATCACCAGGGCGTCCACATTGCCCGGCTGGTAGTAGCCGCGCCGGAAGCCGATGGGCTCGAAGCCGAAGCGCTCGTACAGCTTCTGGGCGCGGACGTTGTCGACGCGGCACTCGAGCATCACCTCGGCGCACTCGAACGCGGTCGCGGCACCCAGCAGCTCGGTCAGCAGCCGCGCGCCGAGTCCGGTGCCCCACTGGTCGCGGGCGACGGCTATGGTCTGCACGTCGGCAACCGCGGTGGCGCCACTGTCGGATGGGCCGCCGGATACGTCGCCCGATCCTCTGCCTGATTCGTCGTCGGCTCCGGTTCCCGAGGCCGCCAGTCCCGCGTACCCCACGAGACGGTCCCCCTGAACGGCGACCAGGTACCGCCGCGTCGCCCGCGGCCCCCTCGCATGGGCCAGTTCGGACCAGAACATCCCCCGCGACCAGGCGTCCTCGGGGAACAGGTCCTTCTCCAGCTCCAGTACGGCATCGATGTCCCACCAGCGCATCCCGCGCAGCACGGAGGTCTCCGGGGTCACTTGGGGGTGACCACCTTGTAGTTCTTGGGCACCTGGGCGTCGGGGCGGCGCAGATAGAGGGGCCGGGGGGCGGACAGTTCCTCGCCCGCGGCCAGCCTCACCGCGGCGAGCGAGGCGAGCGCGGCCGCCGACACGTGCTCGGGCTCGTGCGCGCTCGGGAAGGTGTCGGGGTAGAGCAGCGCCCCGGCGCCCACCGCCGGCAGCCCGGCCACGGCGTCGGCGATCTCGGCGGGCCGGTCGACGGCCGGGTCCGTGACCCGCGTCCGCGCGTCCGCGTACCGCGCCCAGTACACCTCTTTGCGCCGCGCGTCCGTGGCCACGACGAACGGCACGTCGAGGCCGGACGCGTACGCGAGCCCGTCCAGCGTGCACAGTCCGTGGACGGGGACCCCGAGGGCGAGTCCGAAGGTGTCGGCGGTCATCAGGCCGACGCGCAGCCCGGTGTACGGGCCGGGGCCGACGCCGACGACGATGCCGGTGACGGCGTCCAGACGCGTACCCGCCTCGGCGAGGACCCGGTCGACGGCGGGCAGCAGCAGTTCCCCGTGCCGGCGCGCGTCGACCTGGCTCGACGAGGCGACGACGTCCGTCCCGTCGTGCAGGGCGACGGTGACGGCGGGGGTGGCGGTATCCAGAGCGAGCAAGAGCACGCAAACAGCCTACGGCGCCCGAGCCGCACCCACGGCCGTCCCGGCCCACCGCCCCTCTCCTGCTACCGTCACAGCGAGGACGTACGAACGAAGACGTACTCGAACGACGTACACACATCAGAGCCGCACTCAGGTACGAGAGGTGGGCGCACAAGGTGGCCAGAAGCAGCTCGGGATTCGTGGCCGGGCTCACCGCGGCGGCCATCGCCGCAGTCGGTTTCCTCGCCTACCAGGCGTCGGCGAACGTACCGGAAGACCTGGGCAAGCCGTCCCCCTCCGACTCCCCCGCGGCCGTGAAGTCCAAGGC
>NZ_VJZE01000575.1 GCF_009377205.1 Streptomyces phyllanthi | reverse complement strand
CCCTTCCCCCGACCGACCCGCAGCAGCCTTTCCCCCGACCGACCGACTCCGACATGACAGGAGCGCACGGATGAACATTGCCTCACCGCAGCCCCGCCCCGGCGTGTCGGCCCCGCGCATCGGCGTGCTCGGCTCCTACGGCGGCTTCAACTTCGGCGACGAGTCCATTCTGACCTGTGTGCTGAGCAACCTGCGTGCCCGGCGTCCACAGGCCCGGCTCGTGGTCTTCAGCCGGAACGCCGAGCACACCCGCACCCACCACCGTGACGCCGACGAGGTGGTCGACTGGGAGGGCGTCACCCGCAGCCACGTCCAGGACGCGCTGTCCGGCCTCGACCTGCTGGTGCTCGGTGGCGGCGGCATCCTGTACGACGGTGAGGCGCGCCGCTATCTGCGCCTGGTCCGCGCCGCGCAGGAACGCGGTGTGCGCACGTTCGCGTACGCGGTCGGCGCCGGCCCACTGCGGGAGGCGGACGACCGGGAGGCGGTGCGCGCCGTCCTGGCGCGGATGGACGACGTGGTGGTGCGGGACGAGGAGTCCCGGCTCGTCCTGGAGGAGGTCGGCGTCGAGCGCGAGATCACCGTCACCGCCGATCCCGCGCTGCTGCTGCCGTCGGAGCCGTTCACCGACCGGATGCTGGCCGACGAGGGCCTGCCCACCGGCTCCCGGCTGGTCGGCATGTCGGTGCGGGAGCCCGGCCGCGCGGCCGAGAACCTGGACGAGGGCGGCTACCACGCGCTCCTCGCCGACGTCGCGGACTTCCTGGTCCGGCGCCTGGACGCGCACGTGGTGTTCCTGCCGATGGAGCGCCACGACGTACGGCACGCCCACGCCGTGCTGTCCCACATGTCCGCGCCCGACAAGGGGCGGATCCTGCACGGCATCTACAGTCCGGGACAGCTCCTCGGCTTTATGCGCCATCTGGACCTGGCCGTCGGGATGCGCCTGCACTTCGTGGTCTTCGCGGCGCTCTCCGGGCTGCCGGTGCTGCCGCTGCCGTACTCCGGCAAGGTCTTCGACTTCGCGCGCCGCATCGGCGCTCCGGCGCTGGTGGGCGTGGCCCGCGAGCAGGCCGGACTGCTGCTGGCCGAGGTGGACCGGCTCTGGGACGAGTATCCGCAGCGTCGCGCGGTACTGCAGTCCCGTGTACGGGAGCTGCGCGCGCTCGCCGAGGAGACCGGCGCCCGGTGCGGGGCGCTGCTCGACGACCTCGAGGGCGCCGCGGGCGCACCGTACACGGAGCCGGAGCAGTCGCGGGTGCGTGCGTCAGAGGTCCGCCCGCTGAGCGCGTGACCTGCCCGGAAGCGGAAGGGACCCGTCGAGGGTCCCGCCCGCGGGAGGACCTCGATGCCGATCCTGGAAGAGCCCCGAGAACACCGCACCGTCACCCTGCCCCCGCGGCCCGCCCGCCACGGGGGCCGCACCGACGTGCTGGTGGTCGGTGGCGGCCCCGCCGGATGCGCCGCCGCGGTCGCCGCGGCCGACGCGGGAGCCGACGTCGTGCTCGTCGAGCGCTACGGGTTCCTCGGCGGCAACGCGACCGCGGCGCTGGTCATGCCGCTGATGTCGTTCCACAACGAGCACCGGCAGGCCGCTTTCACCGAGGCCGGGGACGTCACCCGGCTGCTGCCCACCGACCACGGCGAGGGCGAACCGGTGGTCGCGGGCGTCCTGTGGCGGCTGCTGGACCGGCTCGCGGCGCGCGGCGGCTGTATCCCGCCCTCCGTGCAGACCGGGTACACGGTGCCGTTCGACCCGGAGGTCTTCAAACTGGTCCTGCTCGACCTGCTGGACGAGGCGCGGGTGCGGATGCTGTTCCACGCCTTCGCCTCCACCGCGCTGCGGCTCGACGACGGCTGGCGGGTCGCCTTCGAGACCAAGTCCGGCCCGGTGGTGATCGACGCCGGTGTGGTGGTGGACGGTACGGGCGACGGTGACGTCGCGGTCGCGTGCGGGGCGCCGTACGAGATCGGGCGCCCCGAGGACGGACTGGTGCAGCCGATGACGCTGATGTTCCGCGTCGCGGACTTCCTGCCGAAGCGGTTCGCCGAGTACGTACGCGCGCACCCCGACCAGTGGCGCGGCGTGCACGGTCTGTGGGACCTCGTCCAAAAGGCCACGGCCGGCGGCGAGCTGGAGCTGCCGCGCGAGGACGTGCTGTTCTTCGGCACCCCGCATCCGGGCGAGGTCAGCGTCAACTCCACCCGTGTCACCAAGGTGCTGGGCACCAGCGTGTGGGACCTCAGCCGGGCCGAGTTCACGGCACGGCGGCAGCTGGCGCAGATCGACCACTTCCTGCGCACGCACGTGCCCGGCTTCGAGGAGTCGTACGTGGTGCAGAGCGGCACCGGCATCGGCGTGCGGGAGACCCGCCGCGTCCTCGGCGACTACGTGCTGACGGGAGACGACGTCCTGGCCGCCCACACCTTCCCGGACGTGATCGCACACGGCGCCTACCCGGTCGACATCCACAACCCGGAGGGCACCGGCACCCTCCTCAAGCGGGTGCCGCACGGCAGCTTCTACGACATCCCCCTGCGCAGCCTGCTGCCCCGGAGCACCGACCGGCTGCTACTGGCCGGGCGCTGCATCTCCGGTACGCACGTGGCGCACTCCTCGTACCGGGTCATGCCCATCGCCATGGCGACCGGCCAGGCGGCCGGCGTGTGCGCGGCACTCGCCGTCCACGAGGACCGCACCCCGCGGAACGTGCCCCACCCGCTCGTCCAGGAGGAGCTGCTGCGGCAGGGCGCCCACCTGCGGACGGGTGTCTAGTCCTCCGCCAGTCCGCCGCCAGGGCTCCGTCTGCTCCGCCAGGGCTCCGTCGGTTTACGCGCTACTCGGCACCTCCTCGCGAGGAGGTGAGGCGCTCGGCGCACCACCGCCGGGCGGCGACGGCGACCTCTTCCAGCGCCCCGGGCTCCTCGAAGAGGTGGGTCGCCCCCGGCACCACGTGCACGGAGTGCGGGGCACGCAGCCGCCGCGCCGCCTCCTGGTTGAGCCGCAGCACCTGCTCGTCGTCGCCACCGACGATCAGCAGCACCGGCGCCCGTACGGCGTCCAGGGCGTCCTCGGCCAGGTCGGGCCGTCCGCCCCGCGAGACGACGGTCAGCACGCGGTCCGGGCGCTCGGCGGCGGCGACCAGGGCCGCGCCCGCGCCGGTGCTGGCGCCGAAGAGGACGACCGGGAGACCCCGGGTGTCCAGCTGCGTCTCCAGCCAGTCGATCGCGGCCACCAGCCGGCGGCCGAGGAACGGGATGTCGAAGCGGTGCTCTCCCGTCACGGCGTCCTCGCGCTCCTCCTGCTCGCTGAGCAGGTCCAGCAGCAGTGTGCCCAGGCCCGCCATCCGCAGCTCGGCGGCGACCAGCCGGTTGCGCGGGCTGAACCGGGAGCTGCCGCTGCCGTGCGCGAACAGCACGACCGCCCGCGCCCGCTCCGGCACGATGAGGTCGCCCGGAAGCCTCGCGCCGTCGGTGGGTACCAGAACCATCTCGGAGATCATCGGGATCACTTCCTCCCGGGTACTTCGTCCGGGTTTCCCCAGGTTTCCCCCTCGCGTACCCCGGGTGGCTCGTCCCGACCGCACATCGGAGACCGCATACCGCCCGATACCGCCCGCACCTTGCCCCGACCGACAGGTTTCCTTAGCGTTGCGGCACGGTTCCGGGCTTTGCGGCTTGCGGCTGTCGGCTTGCGGCGATCGGCTATCTGATCGCGGCTCGCAGCTCGCAGCTCGCGGAGGGAGGCGAGGGAACATGACCGGCGCGCTCTCCGGTGCGGGCAACCTGCCCGCCGCGCTCACCACCTTCGTGGGCCGACGGCGCGACATCGCGGAGATCCGCCGCCGGCTCGGGGCGGCACGGCTGCTGACGCTCACCGGGGTCGGCGGCGTGGGCAAGACGCGGCTGGCGCTGGAGGCGGCCGCCGCGGCACGGAAGGGCTTCGCCGACGGCGTGTGGCTGGTGGACCTGGCGCCGGTACGGGACCCGTCCGCCGTGGCGGGCGCCACCGCGACCGCGCTCGGCGTGCCCGACCTGGGCGCCCGGCCGGTCCTCGACCAGCTCACCGGGCATCTGGCACGGCGCCGGGCGCTGATCGTGCTGGACAACTGCGAACACCTGGTCGACGCCTGCGCCGAACTGGCCGAGACCCTGCTGTCGGGCGCCCCCGAGCTGCGCGTCCTGGCCACCAGCCGCCGCACCCTGGGCATCGCGGGCGAGCACGTCTTCACCGTGCCGCCGCTGTCGGTACCGGACGAGGCGGTGGAGCTGCTGCTCGACCGGGCCTCGGCGATCCGCCCGGAGTTCCGGGTCACCGGGACGAACCGGGACGCGGTCACCCGGCTGTGCGCCCGGCTGGACGGACTGCCGCTGGCGATCGAGCTGGCCGCGTCCCGGCTGCGGACGCTCACGGTGGAGCAGTTGGCGGACCGCGTGGAGGACCGCTTCGCGCTGCTCACCGGGGGCAGCCGGACCGCTCGCCCGCGCCAGCGCACCCTGCGCGCACTGATCGACTGGAGCTACGAGCTGTGCGGCCCGGCCGAACGGCTGCTGTGGAACCGGCTGTCGGTGTTCGCGGGCGGCTTCGACCTCGACGCGGCCGAGGGCGTCTGCTCCGGCGACGGAGTGCCCCGCCACGAGGTGCTGGACCTCCTCGACCGGCTGGTCGCCCAGTCCGTCGTCCTGACCACCGAGCACGAGGGCACGGCCCGCTACCGGATGCTGGAGACCATCCGCCAGTACGGCCGCGAGCGCCTCGCCGAGTACGGCGCGGACGAGGAACGGCGACTGCTGCGCCGGCACCGCGACCACTTCCTCTCCCTCGCCGAACACCTCGCCGCCGACTGGTACGGCCCCGGCCAGGAGGAGGCCCTCGCCCGCCTGCGCACCGAGCACGGGAATCTCCGGGTGGCGCTGGAGTACGAGTACGGGAGTCAGGGGGCGGGGACCGACGGGACCGGAGGTGACCGGG
>NZ_VJZE01000574.1 GCF_009377205.1 Streptomyces phyllanthi | reverse complement strand
CTTCCACACCGAGCGCGACGCCGTCGCCACACTCGCCCTCGCCCGCCCGCGCATCCCCTGGGGTGCCGTGAAGACGGACGGCTTCGGGCGGGTCACGGACTTCATCGAGGCCCCGCCGACGACGTACGAGATCAACGCGGGCGTTTACGTCTTCTCCCCCGAGTTCGCCGGTCTGCTGCCCGAGCGCGGCGACCACGAGCGCACCACGTTCCCGCGGCTGGCCCGTGAGCGCCGACTGGCCGGCTTCCCGATCCCGCAGGGCGCGTACTGGCGCGCCATCGACACGGCGAAGGACCTGTCGGAGGCGGCCAAGGAGCTGGCGGCACTGGGTCGTTGACCCACGGCGGTACGACACGAAGGGGCCCCGCGCGGCACACGCGCGGGGCCCCTTGTCGTACGGCCGAGGGATTACCCGAGGAGACCGCCCACGAGTCCGGACTGGCCTCCGCCGCCCGAGCCGCCTCCACCGGCGCCGCCCGAGCCGCCGCCCGAGGAGGCACCCGCCGACGCGCCACCGCTGGAGGACGGGCCTGAGCTGGTGCTCGGATTCTGCCGACCGGGGGCCGTCTGCGGCGGCGGGGCCTGGCCGATCGTGCCCTGGGTCTGGCTCGGCCGACCACCGGTCACGGCACCCGTGTCGCGGCTCGCGCCCGGGCTGGCCGAGCCCTCGGTGGAGGGGCTCGCGGAAGTGGCGCCCCGCGTGGGCGAGTTGCCGGCCGAAGGGGTGCGCCTGTCGCGGTCGCCGGGCGTGCCGGGGAGCGGTGAGCCGGGCTGTTCGTTGCGCGGGGACTCACCGGGTCCGGGTACGACGACACGGTCGGCGTCGCGGACGGCTCCGCCGAGCACCGAGCCGATGAGCAGGGTGAGGCCGACGGCGACGGTGATGAGGAGGACGCCGCGGCGCAGCACGTACCGCCGCAGGTCCCAGATGTCCGCGCGCGGACCGAGCCTGCGCCAGGCGCCGGCGGTGAGGCGCCCGTCGACGGAGTACACGGGAGCACCGGCGATGACCAGCGGGGACCATGCGGCGAGGTAGATGATGTCGGGCGCCTCGTAGGCGGGGACGGTCTTCCAGCTGACGGTGACGAGCAGCGCGGCCGACAGCAGGACTCCGAAGACGGCGGCGAGGCGCTGCCACAGGCCGAGGACCGTGACGACGCCCACGACGACCTGGGCGAAGGCGATGACGAGGCCCGAGCCGACGGGGTGCTCCAGGGCGAACTGCCGCAGCGGCTCGGCGACTTCCCAGGGGTGCAGGGTGTTGAGCCACTTGACCATGGAGCCGCGCTTGCCGCCGTCGAAGTAGTGCGGGTCGCAGAGCTTGCCCATACCGGCGTAGATGGAGATGAACCCGAGGAAGACGCGCAGCGGCAGCAGCACCACGCCGAGGTTCATCCGGCGGCCGGGGTAGTACCCGTGCCGCACCCCCACCGCGGAGGCGGACACACCGCGGCGCCGCGAGACGGGCTCCTGCTCGTACCCGTCGTCGGCCTCGACCTCGTACAGCTCCTCGAAGTCCCCGTCCGCATGGCCGGTGTCCGCGTAGCCGGTGTCCGCGTAGTCGGCGTCCCCGTACGCGGATTCGTCATACGCGGATTCGTCGTACGTGCCGCGCGCACCGCGCATGGGGGGCAGCAGCCGGGTGCTGTCGGCGTGGTGGTCGCTGGGGCCGCGCTGGGCGCCGACGACGGGGGTCTCGACCGTGTCCACGGTCGAGTCGTAGCCGTAGCGCCCGTAGTCGTCGTATCGGCCGGCCTCGATGCCGTCGATACGCGGGAGGACCTGCGTCGCTCCGACGTCGTCCACCGGGTCCGCGGTGCCGTGGCGCACGCTCGTGTTCCGCACGGCCTGCAGCAGGCGGTGGGCTCCCGTGTCGTCGGGGGCGGACCTACCGCTCCAGACGACGGGCGCCCGGCGGCGCGTACCTGCGGCCGCGCCTGCCCGGCCCGCAGCTCCCACGACGGGCATGTGCGCGGTGTCCTGGGCTGCGCTCACATGCCGTGCGATACGCGGGGACTGGGGCCGCGTCGGCGAACCCAGCTGCACGCGGAAGCTCGCGTGATTGACGATGACCTGCGCCGGATCGCTCGGCACCTTCACCATGCTCAGCGCGGGAGCGTCGTCGTATCCCGACGAGCGGTCCCCCGTGGGTGTGCGGGGTGTTCTGGTGTCCACACTCATCTAACCGAGTGACGTGACGTTAGGACACTGCCTTGACCGCGCCGATCTGTCCGGACAGCATCAAGATCATCCGGAACACCACGAACGCCCAGGTGAGTACGGTTTCACGCCCGCCGACGCGCCACCTCGTACAGCACCACACCCGCCGCCACACCGGCGTTCAACGACTCCGCACCACCCGGCATCGGAATCCGCACCCGGAAGTCACAGGTTTCGCCCACGAGTCGGGACAGTCCCTTGCCCTCGCTGCCGACGACGATGACGACCGGCCCGTCGAGTGCGTCCAGCTGCCCGAGTTCGACATCGCCGTCGGCGGCGAGTCCGACGACGACGATCCCGGCCTTCTTGTACGCCTCCAGGGAGCGCGTGAGGTTGGTGGCGCGCGCCACGGGCGTACGGGCCGCCGTACCGGCGGACGTCTTCCAGGCACCGGCGGTCATACCGGCCGCGCGCCGCTCGGGTACGACGACACCGTGCCCGCCGAAGGCGGCGACGGACCGGACGACGGCGCCCAGGTTGCGCGGGTCGGTCACCCCGTCGAGGGCGACGATCAGCGGGTCCTCGCCCTCGTCGTACGCGGCGTTGGCGAGGTCCTCGGGGTGCGCGTACTCGTACGGCGGGACCTGGAGCACGAGGCCCTGGTGGTTGAGGCCGTTCGTCATGCGGTCGAGCTCGGGGCGGGGAGCCTCCATGAGGTTGATCCCCCCGCGCTCGGCGGCGAGTTGCAGCGCCTCACGCACGCGCTCGTCGTTGTCGATGAACTGCTGGACGTACAGCGTGGACGCGGGCACGCCCTCGCGCAGCGCCTCGACGACGGGGTTGCGGCCGACGACCAGCTCGGAGGTGGACTTGCCGCCGCGGCCCCTCGGCGCGGGGCGGCGCGCCGACTGCTTCGCCTTGGCGGTCGCGATGCGGTTCTTCTTGTGTCCCTTGCGCATCTCGGCGGGCGGGGTGGGGCCCTTGCCCTCCAGGCCCCGGCGCCGCTGGCCGCCACTGCCGACCTGCGCGCCCTTCTTGCCGGACATGCGGCGGTTGTTTGCGGCCATGACCTACCTGTCTGTCGTTCTGTCGTCTCTGAACTCTGGTGAACGCCTGCCGCGTTCCCTGCTCCTGCGCGTACGGAAGGTCAGCGCGGGCCGAGGGACCAGCGCGGCCCCTGGGGGCTGTCCTCGATGACCAGGCCCGACTGGTTGAGCTGGTCGCGGATACCGTCCGCGGTGCCCCAGTCCCTGCGGGCGCGGGCGGCTTCCCGCTGGTCGAGCACCATACGCACCAGGCTGTCGACGACCCCGTGCAGGTCCTCACCGCGGTCGCTCTCACCCGCCCAGTGCGGGTCGAGCGGGTCGAGGCCCAGTACCCCGAGCATGGCCCGTACCTCGGCCAGCCGGGCCACCGCCTCCTCCTTGTCGTCGGCGGCCAGTGCGCTGTTGCCCTGCCGGACGGTGGTGTGCACGATGGCGAGGGCCTGCGGTACTCCGAGGTCGTCGTCCATGGCCTCGGCGAAGGCGGGCGGCACCTCGGCGGAGGGCTCCACGACGCCCCCGGCCTTCTCCACCACCCGCTGGACGAAGCCCTCGATACGCGCGAACGCCGACTCCGCCTCGCGCAGGGCCTCCTCGCTGTACTCGATCATCGAGCGGTAGTGCGGGGTGCCGAGGTAGTAGCGCAGCACGATCGGCCGCCACTGCTTGACCATCTCGGACACGAGGACCGAGTTGCCCAGCGACTTCGACATCTTGTCGCCGGCCATCGTCACCCACGCGTTGTGCACCCAGTAGCGGGCGAACTCGTCGCCGTACGCCTTGGACTGGGCGATCTCGTTCTCGTGGTGCGGGAAGATCAGGTCGAGCCCGCCGCCGTGGATGTCGAAGGCGCTGCCCAGGTACTTGTGGGCCATCGCCGAGCACTCGAGATGCCAGCCCGGCCGTCCCCGTCCCCACGGCGTCTCCCAGGTCGGCTCCCCCGGCTTGGCGGACTTCCACATCGCGAAGTCGCGCGGGTCCCGCTTGCCGGTCTCGCCCTCTCCCTCGGGCTGGAGCAGGTTCTCCAGCTCCTGGTTGGACAACTGCAGGTATCCGGGGAAGGACTTCACGTCGAAGTACACGTTCCCGTCGGACTCGTAGGCGTGCCCGCGCTCGATGAGCGTGCGCATCATCTCGACCATCTCGGTCATGTGCCCCGTGGCCCGCGGCTCGTACGTGGGCGGGAGGCATCCCAGCACCCCGTACCCGTCGTTGAACGCGCGCTCGTTCTCGTATCCGATCGCCCACCACGGGCGGCCCTGGTCGGCCGACTTGGCGATGATCTTGTCGTCGATGTCGGTCACGTTCCGGATGAACGTCACTTCGTAGCCGCGGTAGGTGAACCAGCGGCGCATGATGTCGAAGTTGAGTCCCGAGCGGATGTGCCCGATGTGCGGTGCGGCCTGCACGGTGGCGCCACACAGGTAGATCGAGACGCAACCCGCCCTGAGCGGGGTGAAGTCACGGATCTGCCGGGCGCTGGTGTCGTACAGGCGAATAGTCACCACTCCAGGGTAGTAGGCGCGGGGCAGTGCCCCGCGACCTTACGGCGCAAGGTGCGCGTATTCGTGACATGGAGGGGGTGAACCGGGGGTTTGCCCCGTCCTCGAACGCCGGACGGGCCGGCCGTGGCCGGCCCGCACACGCCCCGGGTCACCCCAGCCGTACGACCAACGCCGTCGCCACCGCCATCAGCCCCTCCCCCCTCCCGGGGAACCCCAGCCCGTCCGTCGTCGCCCCGGAGACCGACACCTGCGCCCCCACGGCCTCGGAC
>NZ_VJZE01000573.1 GCF_009377205.1 Streptomyces phyllanthi | reverse complement strand
AACTGGTGCTGGGCCCCGCCGGGTGCTGGGCCCGGCGGGCGGGAGTCCTCTGGGGAGGGCGGGGAGAGGTCGGCGTTTACAGGAACGCCAGGTTCACCAGCCAGAAGCTCAGCGCTGCCACCGCCGCCGCTGCCGGCATCGTGATGAACCAGCCGAGGATGATGTTCTTGGCCACGCCCCAGCGGACCGCGTTCACACGCTTCGTGGCGCCGACACCCATGATCGCCGAGGTGATGACATGGGTCGTCGAGATGGGCGCCTTGAAGAGGAAGGCCGTCACGAACATGATCGACGCGCCCGTCGTCTCCGCGGCGAAACCCTGAGGCGGATCCAGTTCGATGATCTTGCGGCCCAGCGTACGCATGATCCGCCAGCCACCCGCGTACGTCCCGAGCGACAGCATGACCGCGCACACGATCTTGACCCAGACCGGGATCGGGTCGCCGTAGTCCTCGACGTCCGCGATGACCAGGGCCATCACCACGATGCCCATCGTCTTCTGGGCGTCCTGGAGGCCGTGGCCGAGCGCCATGCCCGCCGCCGAGACCGTCTGCGCGATACGGAAACCGCGCTTCGCCTTGTGCGGGTTGGCCCGCCGGAATATCCACATGATGGCCGTCATGACCAGATAGCCGGCCAGCAGGCCGACGAACGGTGACACGAACATCGGGATGACGATCTTCTCCAGCACGCCGTCCCAGTACACCGACGTACCGCCCGCCAGCGCCGCCCCCACCATGCCGCCGAACAGCGCGTGGGAGGACGAGGACGGGAGGCCGAAGTACCACGTGATCAGGTTCCACGTGATCGCGCCCACCAGCGCGGCGAAGAGAATGCCCATTCCCTTCGAGCCCTCGGGCGTCTGGATCAGGCCCTCACTGACCGTCTTGGCGACACCGCTGCCCAGAAAGGCACCGGCCAGGTTCATGACCGCGGCCATCGCCAACGCCGCCCTCGGCGTCAGCGCGCGCGTCGAGACCGAGGTCGCGATGGCGTTCGCCGAGTCGTGAAAACCGTTCGTGTACGTGAAGAAGAGCGCGACCCCGATGGTCACGACCAGAGCGAAGGTGTCCATGGACGGGCCTCAGGACTCCTTCACGGCGATGGTCTCGACCGTGTTCGCCACGTGCTCGAACGCGTCCGCCGCCTCCTCCAGCACATCCACGATCTGCTTGAGCTTGAGAACCTCGATGGCGTCGTACTTGCCGTTGAAGAGGTGGGCGAGCAGCTTGCGGTGGATCTGGTCCGCCTGGTTCTCCAGACGGTTCACCTCGATCCAGTACTCGGTGAGGTTGTCCATCGTGCGGAGGTTCGGCATCGCCTCCGCCGTCAGCTCGGCCGCGCGCGCCAGCACTTCGATCTGCTGCTCGACGCCCTTGGGCAGTTCCTCGACGTTGTAGAGGACGACCAGGTCGACGGCCTCCTCCATGAAGTCCATGATGTCGTCGAGGGACGACGCGAGGGAGTAGATGTCCTCGCGGTCGAACGGCGTGATGAACGAGGAGTTCAACTGGTGGAAGATCGCGTGTGTGGCGTCGTCACCGGCGTGTTCCGCGGCCCGCATACGCTCTGCGATCTCGGCCCGGGCGGAGGTGTCCGCCCCGAGCAGTTCCATCAGGAGCTTCGAGCCTGTGACGATGTTGTCCGCGGACGCGGCGAACATGTCGTAGAAGCTCGTCTCCCTGGGGGTCAGACGAAAGCGCACGTGGGGTCCTCGGGGTGCTTCGGTTTCGGTCAGGCTGATGCTAGGTGCAACATCCGGCCACGGCTATCGGGTCGTCCCCCAGTCTCGCCCATCGGTCGGCAAGCCCGACACGGGGGCGGTCCCGGGGGTCCGTCAAGCCCCCCGGAGGGGCAGCGGCCAAGGGCCGCCTACCCAGTAAAGTCGGTTAGCATATACCTACCCGGGGTATGTGACGCATTCGTCTGCGGGAGGACGCGATGACGACCACCGAGGCCGGCGCGACGGCGCCCTCCGAGAAAGCCGAGAACACCGAGAACACCGAGGTCGCGGAGAACGCCGCGGACCTGGTCGTGACGGACCATGACCGCGGTGTCCACGGCTACCACAAGCAGAAGGACGAGCACCTCAAGCGTCTGCGCCGTATCGAGGGCCAGATCAGGGGGCTGCAGCGGATGGTCGACGAGGACGTCTACTGCATCGACATACTCACTCAGGTCTCCGCCTCGACCAAGGCCCTGCAGTCCTTCGCCCTCCAGCTTCTTGAGGAGCATCTGCGCCACTGCGTCGCGGACGCCGCGCTCAAGGGCGGGGCCGAGATCGACGCGAAGGTCGAGGAGGCCACGAAGGCCATCGGACGGCTGCTGCGGACATGATGACGAAGACGGAGGGGTGAGGGAAGGGTGAAGGGGGGATCGGCGGGTAGGCGGGGAGCATCCGCCGGCCGCCGGTGGGTCGCGTAGCCGCGTAGCCGGATAGGCGGATAGGCGGCAGTGGACGGTTGCGAGATGGCGGGTCAGCGGATCAGGCGCGCGCGAACATCGCCGTGCCGGCCCGCGAACCGACAGCACGAACCGACAACACGAACCGAAAGCGCCGCCCGCGAACTGGAACCACCGCCCGCAGACCGATCACAACCCCCACCCGGCTCAACCACCGGACCGCGCCCACCCGGCTCAACCGCCGGAGGCATCCCGTTCCTCGGCCACTCTCAGCACCTCGTCGATGCTCGCCAGGCTGAGCCGCTCCTCGTGGGCGGCCGAGGCCGCGATGATCAGTTCGCCGCACAGCTCGATCTCGGCGAGGGCCACGTGGTCCTGAACCGCCGTACCGCCTGCCGGAGCCACGTGCATCACCTCTTCTCTGCCGTTACCGACTTCCTAGAGTAGGGAGCGCCCTACACGCCGCGCATGGCACCAACGGGCTATTCCTGGCGTCCGACCGGGCATCGCCCGCGCTGCTCGAGTCCCCGCCGTCGAGCGTACCGACAGGCCGTCGCGCCAGTCGGTTTTCGGCTCGATTTCCACCGGCCCTCATCAGTTCTCCGCTCAGTTCTCCGTCAGTTCTCCGCGATTTTCCCCGCGTAGATGTCCTCCGGCTTCGGCAGTCGTACGGTCACGGGGACCCCGAAGTCGTACAGGAGGGTCGTCGACGCGACCGCGACCGTGTCCTTCTGCCGGCCGTTGAGGAAGCTGAAGCGATGGCGCAGCTTCCGGATACGGCCCTGGTCGTCCAGGTACGCGTCGAACGGGACTCGGGCGGTGGCGAACCCTTTCGCCGCCGCGCTCAGCGGCGCCCGGTTGCCCTCGGAGGCGCTCTTCGCCGCCGCGGCGAGGTCGGCGGTCCCGCGGTAGTGCCGTACGGGGATGCCCGCGACCTCGGTCTTCCCGACGTACGTCGCCGTACGGGTCCCGCGCAGCACCTCGGCCGCGGCGAGGGGGTCGGTGGCGCCCCCGGTCACCAGGTTCCCGTCGGAGAGCGTGGCCGTGTCGACGCGGACCCACTTGTCGGCGGGCACTCCGGCGCCGCGGTTCTTCATGAACAGGGCGCCCGGGGCGAGGAGCTCGGTGATCGGCCGCTGTCCGCTGGTTCCGGCCGGGTCCTGGGGGAGCTGCACCTTCAGGCGGCCCAGCTGTGCGGTGTAGTCGTACACCCCCTCGCCGCGGATGGTGACGCGGGTGCCGCCGGTGGCCATCTCCATCGAGGTCAGCGCCTTGGAGGTGCCCGCGCGGACCAGGGTGCCCGCGGCCCGGTGCAGCACCTCGACGGGGTCGGCGGCGGCGCGCGCGTCCTGGGAGTCGGCGCCGCCTCCACAGCCGGTGCCGCAGAGCATGAGTCCCGCCGCGACGACCGCCACGTCTCTCCGCCTGTGCTGCCGCGCCACCATCGTCAACCCCCAGCCGGTTCGTCCGGGCTTTCTGTTGCCGGGTTAACGACCAGTAGGGGCTGCCGTCACGCGTCCCACATTCCGTTCACTTGCCCTGGGTAACGTTGTCTCTGTGGGTCAGCAGGACGAGATCTCGCCTCTTCAGGAACACCGCGCGACGACGGTCGACCAGGGCCGCTTCTGTGTGGCCCGGTGCACCTGCGGGTGGAAGGGGCCCGCTCGCCGTGCGCGAAGCCTCGCGAGAGCGGACGCGGAGGGGCATGTGGGAGCGCCCCGGTAGCCCCAGTAGTCCCAGTAGCCCCCCGTGGGTCTCAGCAGCGCCCCAGTGGCGTCCGAGCAGTACCCGAGCAGTACCCGAGCAGTGCCTACGCGTGACGCAGGGCCGCCAGCAGTTCGTCGACCAGCTGCCGGTCCCGTATCTGGGTGAGCCGGCTGCGAGCCGCTGTCACCGGCAGCCAACCCAGCCGGTCCACCTCGCGATTCGGTACGAACTGCCCGTCCGTGGCCTCGGCGGCCCAGTAACTCACCTGCTTGCGCCGGCCGTTGACGAGGTAGTGGGCCGTCGGCAGCCGTGGTCCGGGCTCACAGCGGAAGCCGGTCTCCTCCTCGACCTCGCGCACCGCGCCGGTCAGTGGGTCCTCGCCGCGTTTCAACTTGCCCTTGGGGAACGACCAGTCGTCGTACTTGGGCCGGTGGACCAGGCAGATCTCCAGGTCCCCGGCGACGGGGGAGCGGCGCCACAGGACGCAGCCCGCCGCGAGGATCGTGGCGTCGTTTCCGTGCGTGGCGTCGTTTCCGTATGTGGCGTCGTTTCCGTGCGTGTCGTTCAAGAGGTGCTCACCGCCTCTTTCTGCCAGGACTGCTGGAACACGAACCGCGCCGCCTCCACCTCGTGCCGCTGGTCGGCGTGCAGGACCCCGAGCGCGTACGCCGTGGCCGGGGCGATCCGCGGGGTGCGGGCCGCCGAGGCCGCCGCCGCGGCCGCCTCGGACGCGTCCCGGTGCCGGTTGAGGGCCTGGCCGGACGTCAGGAGGCGTACGTCGACGGGGACGTCCTCGCCGTACAGCACCTCCAGGGCGTAGCGGTGCAGGCGCAGCAGCAGGCGGACCTGGTGCCAGGGGGCGTCCTGGGGG
>NZ_VJZE01000572.1 GCF_009377205.1 Streptomyces phyllanthi | reverse complement strand
GAGTGACGTGGCTCCGCCTCGGGCTGCTCGGGAGCTTCAGCGGATGCTGCTGTCTGCGAGTTCAGGTCCCTGATGAGCCGCTGGGGCGAGGAACCGATCCCCCGCCGTCAGCCCGTCGCGTCAGCCATGGCCAGCTCGTGCAGCCTGTCCGGCGGTCCCGGACGGGCGTAGTACCAGCCCTGGGCCGTGTCGCAGCCCAGTATGCGGAGCTGCTCCGCCTGCGCGCCCGTTTCGACCCCCTCCACCGTGACCGCGAGGTTCAGGCTGTGGGCAAGCGTCACGATCCCCTCGACGATCTTCAGGTCGACGGGATCCGCCGGGAACTGCTGCATGCCCTGCGTGAAGGAACGGTCCAGCTTCAGCACGCTCACCGGAAGGCGGCGCAGATTGGCCAGGTTGGAGTACCCCGTACCGAAGTCGTCCAGCGCGATGTCGACGCCCATCTCGGCCAGCCGCCGCAGGGGTTTGAGGACCTCGTCGTCGGCACCGATCAACGCCGACTCCGTCACCTCCAGACAGAGCGCGCCCGGTTCCAGCCCCGAGCGCTCCAGGATCTCGACCGTGTCCTGGACCAGCCCCGGGTGGGTCAGCTGGCAGGGGGAGAGATTGACGTTGACGCGCAGAGGGCCCGAGCCCAGCTTGTCCTTGTGGCGTTCCTGCCACTCCCGCGCCTGGCGCACCGACTCCTCCAGCACCCACCGTCCCAGCGGCACGATCAGCCCGGTGTGCTCGGCGAGCGGGATGAAACGGTCCGGTCCGAGGACACCGTGCTGCGGATGCAGCCAGCGGACGAGCGCCTCCGCGCCCCGCACGGTGCTGTCACCGAGATGGACCAGCGGCTGGTACTCGATGAAGAACTCGCCCCGGTCGAGAGCCGCGGGCAGCGCGGTGGTCAGGCCATGACGGGTGATCGCCCGGGCGTCGGACTCGGCGTCCGCCACCTCGTACCGGTTCCCGCCCGCCGACTTGGCCCGGTACATGGTGATGTCGGCACTGCGCAGCACCTCCGCCGGGCCCCGCTCCCCCGCCGGCCCCTCGACGATGCCGATGCTGCCGCGTACGAGGAGTTCACGGCCGTCGATACGGACCGGGGTGACGAGCGCGTTCATGATGCGGTCGGCGAGGTCGTCGACCTCCTGCTGGGTGTCGGGGCCGGTGGTCAGCGCCACGAACTCGTCGCCGCCGAGCCGGGCGACCATCTCGCCGGGCGCGGTCGCGCAGGACTGCAGCCGGTCGGCGACCTCCACGAGCAGCCGGTCCCCGGCCGCGTGCCCGAGGCTGTCGTTGATGGTCTTGAAGCCGTCGAGGTCCAGGTAGCACAGCCCGAAGCGCTGGCCCTCGCCCGCCGAGAGCGCCTTCTCCAGGCGCTCGAAGAAGAGCGTGCGGTTGGGCAGCCCGGTCAGCGCGTCATGGGTGGCCTCGTAGCGCAGCCGGAGGTTGAGCAGCCGGCGCTCCGTCGTGTCCTCCATGAGCGCCAGCTGGTAGCGGGGGTTGCCGTCCGCGTCCCGCAGGAGGGAGACCGTGAGGTTGGTCCACAGGGCCGTTCCGTCAGGCCGGTAGAACGCCTTCTCGACGTGGTAGTGCTCACGCTCCCCGCTGACCAACTCCTCGTACAGCCGCCAGACTTGGGGCGCGTCCTCGGGATGGGTCCACTCCTGGACGTTGCGCTCCCGCACCGCCTGCTCGGAGCCGCCGAACATGCGCATCAGCGCACCGTTGACCTCCAGGATGTTGCCCTCGAGATCGGCGATGCCGATGCCTATGGCCGCGCCCTCGAACACCGCGCGGAACCGGGCCTCGCTCTCGTGCAGCGCCTGGGCGACCGCTCCCTGGGCGGTCAGCGCGGCCTGGGCGATGGACTCCTGCTCGGACAGCGTCCGCTCCCGCAGCGCCTGCGCGTACCCGGCGGCCATGGCGTGCTGAAGCCGCGACGAACGGGCGCGCAGGTCCTCCTGGGGGCCGTCCTCGCCGCAGTACAGCACCAGATAGGCGTCCACGCAGTCGAGCGAGCGGCTGAGCGCCTCCGGGTCGGTGCAGTGCCCGGCGACGAGCGCGGCACCGACCTCCTTGCCCGCCTCGGGGTCGAAGGCCCTGGCCAGCAGCGCCTCACTCAACCGCCGGGCGAGCGGTAGCAGTTGTTCCTCGAACTCCGGCCGGGTCAGCGACGTGGAGGTCACCGGGAAGACGGCCCGGCTCCAGATCGTCGCGAACCGGCGCAGTCTGTCCTCCGGCCCGTCCGGCTCCGCGGTCACGCCGAACGCCCCACGCCCGCGAACCCGGCGAAGGCATACGGGTCCTCGTCCTCGGGTGCCGTGTCCGGCCGCCACCTCGCCGTCGACACCAGCCCGGGTTCCACCATGTCGTACCCCTCGAAGAACCGCGCGATCTCCTCGCGCGAGCGCATGATCAGCGGATTGCGGATGTCCTTGTACACGTCGACCGCGCCCTCGGCCCGCTCCCGCGGAAGCGGGATTCCCTCATACGAGGCATGCGACACGACCAGCAGGCTTCCGGGTGCGAGCGCGTCGCGCAGTTCGGTCACCGCTCCGTACGGGTCGTCCGCGTCCTCCACGAAGTGCAGTATGGCAACGAGGAGCACCGCGACAGGCCGGTTCAGGTCGATCAGGCCCCGCACCTGGAGGTTCTTGAGGATGTCCTGGGGCTTGCGGAGATCGGCCGCGAGCACGTCCGCGTCCTCGTCGCCCTCCAGCACGGCCTGGCTGTGCGCGACGGCGACCGGGTCGTTGTCGACGTACATGACGCGCGCGCCGGGGCGGACGGACCGGGCGACCTCGTGGACGCTGCCGGAGGTGGGGATGCCGGAGCCTATGTCCAGGAACTGGGTGATGCCCTCGCCGGCCGCGTACCGCACCGCGCGGCGCAGGAACGCCCGGTTGGACTGCATGATCCTGGGCAGTCCCGGCATGAACTCCATGGCCTTGCGGGCCGCTTCCCGGTCGACCTCGAAGTTGTGCGAACCGCCCAGGTAGTAGTCGTAGATCCGGGCCACGGACGGCACCGTGATGTCGATGCTCCGCGGGGCCCAGGCGGGACGCTCCATCTATCACTCCAACGCGTCGGGTGTGGCGTAGGCGATCCAGTGTTCGAGCTGAGGCTACTGATCGGCCGCCAAAGGGGCGACCCCAAACGGAAATTGACCGTCCGTTCCGGGGCACTGCCTCCGGCAAGTGCCGAATTGTCGGTTCCCGGACGCGTTCACGGAGTGAACGCGCTCCGATCCGGAGCGTGTGCGGCAGCGACGGGGAGACACGGTGGGTGATGTCCCGACACGGAGGGTGTCCGGCCTTTCTGACCGCGTTTCAGTGTTTGTCCGGGCATGCCGAACGGTCCGCCCCCTCCGTGCGGTGCGGAGGGGGCGGACCGGGGATTGTGCCCTGGCTCTGTGCATCCGGGTCTTACGACTGTCGAACACCTCCCTTCGGTCGGGAGCGGTGGGGCGGTCCCCCTGGGGAAGGTGATCGCCCTACTTCGGCTTGCCGAGTGCCTTGCCCTCGGGCGAGATGGCGTACCAGGTGCCGCCGGCGCCCTGGCCGTTGGTGTCACCGGGCTTCTTGTCGCCCGAGAAGGTGTAGAGCGGCCAGCAGTCGATGCTCTGCTGCTTGAGTCCGTCCGGACGGTTCAGGACGACATAGCCCCTGCGGCCGTCGTTCTTGTTGTCGATGCCCTTGGTGTCGGCGGCGTCGACCGGCTCGACGACCGGCCACTTCTCCAGGCACGCTCCGACGCAGGCCGACTTCATCGGCCACGGGGTGTCCTTCTCGAAGCGGTAGACCGTCATGCCGTTCTTGTCGACGACGACCGTGCCGAGCTTGGGGTCCTCGCGGGTCGAGAGACCGGGCAGGTCCCCGATCGCCTCGGCCGAGCCGGATCCCTCGTCGTCCGAGCCCGAGCCCGAACCCGCGGCACCGCCGGCCGCCTTCTTGCCGTTGGGGGCCGACGCGTACCACGCGCCGTTCAGGCCCTCGCCCTTGACGTCACCGGCCTTGGTGTCCTTGGCGTACCGGTACATGGGCCAGCCGTCGATCGTCAGCTGCTTGGTGCCGTCGGGGCGGGTGACCTCGCCGAGCAGCGACTTGTCGATGCCCTCGGCCGCCTTGGCGCCCGAGGCCGGGACGGGCGGCCACGTGGTGGCGCACTCGCCCTCACAGGTCGTCTTCGGCGGTTCGGCCGTGTCCTTGTCGAAGCGGTAGAGGGTGAACCCGGCGCTGTCGGTGAGGACCTCGCCGTACTTGTCGCTCTTGAACACGGTCAGTTGACCGGCTGCCGCACCCTGGGCCGTGGCGCCCTGCTCGTCCTGCGCGTCGGTGCCGGAGCCGACGGCGGAGCCGCCGCTGCCCAGGTCGATACCGCCGGCCGGCGTCGTGGCGCCCACGTTCTGGCTGCTGGACGTGCCGTCTTCCTGACCGCACGCCGTCGTCAGCGCCAGCACGAACGCAGCCGTCGCTACGAGTGAGGCGCTCCGCCAGGAGGTCTTCATCGTCAACTCCCCGTGATCCTTGGGTGTTTGCGGCGCCCTGCCACGCCGCTTGCTGGCCCTAGGTACGGGCGGGGGTGGGAGGTGTGTTCAACCACTGCACAAATTTCTTTCCGGAACCTGTGACGACTCCCGAGACGGAAGGTACTTACGTTCCCCCTGAGGCACTCTGTCACGGTCGCTTGTCCCCCGTTTGGGGCAATCATCCTGGGCTCCGGCGTGCACGGGCGTGTCAGAGCCGAAGATCTCCGCGTGCACGGACCCCAGCGGACCCGATCCGCCCTCGCCATCCGGTTGTCGGCCCTGCTCGCGCTGACCTGGCTCCTCGTGGGGGCGCCGAGCGGAACAGCCGTCGCCGATGCGTGTGTGTACGCCGGTATCGGCCCCGACGGCGTGGAGGTCGCCGTGGCGGTCGGGGGCATCGTCTCCTGCGGCCCGGCGAAGCCGACGCCCACCCCGACGCCGACTCCGACGTGTCCCCCGACGCCGCCC
>NZ_VJZE01000571.1 GCF_009377205.1 Streptomyces phyllanthi | reverse complement strand
GGGCCGAAGCCTGGCTCCACCTCAGCTCGAAGCCGGCTCCACCTCAGCTTGATGTCAGTCAGTCAGGCGGTCAGGCGCCTTTCCCGCCCGCGTCAGCCGCTCGCCCAACTCCCTGACGTATCCGAGCAGTTCCGGCGGCTCATGCACGGTGAACTCGCAGTCGACCAGTGCCAGTCGCAGCGCCAGCCATTCCACGGAGTCGCCCGCGGTGGCCCGTAGCCGGCAGCTGTGTTCGTCGACCGGCTCGGGCGGGCCCAGCCACGCGGGCAGCCGCGCCACGACGAACTCCACGGGTGCGGCGAAGGTGACATCGAACTCGTATGTCTCCTGCCGCCGGTACATCGACTGCCGCAGATACTCCGCCGCGCTCCCCGTCGGCAGCTCGCGCGGCGAGAATCGCGCACCCGTCGCGAGGGGGTCGCTGACCCGGTCGACACGGAACGTGCGCCAGTCGGCGCGGTCGAGGTCGTACGCGACGAGGTACCAGCGCCGGCCGGTCGAGACGAGTCGGTACGGCTCCGTCAGGCGCCGCGACTCCGTGCCGTCCCCGGAGCGGTACGCGAACCGCAGCCGCTCTTGCCCGGCCACCGCCGAGGCCATCACCGTCAGCGTCTCCGGTGCCACGGTCGCCCCGTCACCGCTGGTCAGGGGAGTGGTCGCGGCCTGCAGAGTGGAGACCCGGTGGCGCAGCCGCGAGGGCAGCACCTGTTCCAGCTTGGCGAGCGCCCGTACGGAGGCCTCGTCCACGCCCTCGACGGCGTGCCCGGCTCCGGCGCGCAGCCCGACCGCGATCGCGACCGCCTCCTCGTCGTCGAGGACCAGCGGGGGCATGGCCTTTCCGGCCACCAGCCGGTAGCCGCCGTCGGCTCCCTTGGTCGCCTGCACCGGGTAGCCGAGCTCGCGCAGCCGGTCGATGTCCCGCCGGACGGTGCGACGGGAGACACCGAGCCGGTCGGCGAGCTCACCGCCGGGCCATTCCCGCGGGGTCTGGAGGAGGGAGAGAAGCTGGAGGAGCCGTGCCGGGGTGTCGGTCGTCATGGGCCTCAGGGTGCCGTAGGAATAGGACATGATCTGACCTATAGGGGCTCTAGCTTCACCGCATGACCTCAAGCGATCCATTGCCCGACAGTCCGGCTGAACGTCGCGCCCGCATCCCGCAGGGGCGTGAGGAACCGCGCGACCAGCCACGAACGACCCGCAGCCATGACATGACCCGCAGTCAAGAAACGGCCCGCAGTCAAGAAACGGCCCGCACTCAAGACACGATCCGCAGCCATGACACAACGGCCACGCGGACGGCGCCCGACACGCCCCAAGCGGAGCGCCACCGTTGGTTCGCCCTCGCCATCGTCATGACCGCGGCCTTCATGGACCTGGTCGACGTCACGATCGTCAACGTCGCGATCCCGTCGATCCAGCGGGACGCGGGCGCGACGTTCAGCCAGATCCAGTGGATCACCGCGGGGTACGCGCTGGCCTTCGCCGCCGGGCTCGTCACCGGCGGGCGGCTGGGCGACATCCACGGCCGCAAGCGGCTGTTCCTCATCGGCATCGGCGGTTTCACGGTCGCCTCGGCGCTGTGCGGCTTCGCCGCCGGCCCGGAGATGCTGGTCGCCGCGCGTATCCTGCAGGGCGCCATGGCCGCGCTGATGGTGCCGCAGGTGCTGTCGATCGTGCACGCCACCTTCCCGGCGCACGAGCGCGGCAAGGTCTTCGGGCTGTTCGGCGCGATCGTGGGTCTTGGCGCGGTCTCCGGTCCGCTGCTCGGCGCACTGCTCATCGAGTGGGACCTGTTCGGCCTGGGATGGCGCCCGATCTTCCTCATCAACCTGCCGGTCGGCATCGCGGGCCTGGTCCTCGGCCGCCGGTTCATCACCGAGTCCAGGGCCCCGCACGCCCTGCGGCTCGACCTCGTGGGCGTCGCCCTGGTGACCCTCGGACTGCTGATGCTGCTCTACCCGCTCACCCGCGGGCGCGAGCTGGGCTGGCCGCTGTGGGGGTACGTGTCGATGGCGGGCGCGCTGGTCGTGCTCGGGGCGCTGGTGGCGTACGAGAGGCGGAAGACGCGGATCGACGGCTCGCCGCTCATCGAGCTGTCCCTGTTCAGGGTGAAGAGCTTCGCCGCCGGTATCGCAGTCCAGACGGTCTTCGGCGTGGGCCTCGGTGTCTTCTTCCTGGTCTGGACGCTCTACATGCAGTTCGGTCTCGGCTGGAGCGAACTACGGGCCGGGCTGACCGGCGTGCCGTTCTCGATCGCCGTCTCCGTGGCCGCCGGTGTCTCGGTCCAGAAGCTGGTCCCCCGCTTCGGCCGGAAGGTCCTGCAGGCCGGCGCACTGGTGATGGCGGCCGGAGTCCTGCTCTATGTCTGGGAGTCCGAGCGGTACGGCATGGCCATCGCCTCCTGGCAGATGGCGCTCCCGCTGGTCGTGATGGGCGCGGGCATGGGCCTGATCGTGGCCCCGCTGACCGACGCGATCCTCTCGGAGGTCCCGCGTGAGCACTCGGGCTCCGCGTCCGGCCTGATCAGCACCGTTCAGCAGATGGGCAACGCACTGGGGCTCGGCCTGGTGTCGGTGGTCTTCTTCGGGACCATGGACGACCGGCTGGCGGGGATGACGGACGACCGGCCGGCGCGGGCGGAGATCGGCCCCGCCTTCGCGAACGCCTTCCAGAACTCCCTCGGTTGGGTCGCGGCGGTGCTCCTGGCGATCTTCCTGCTGATGTTCGCCCTGCCGAAGCGGCCGACGGGGCAACAGGAACCGCCGGAGGAGCGTGAGTCGGCGAACGAGCGCGTACCGGAGCTCGTCTCCTGAACCCCAGTCCCGGCAGGCCTGACCGCACCCCGATAGGCCTGACCTCACCCCGATAGGCCTGACCTCACCCCGGCAGGCCTGACCCCACCCCGACATGCCTGAGGGGCCCTCAGAGACCAGTACGCCCCATGGCGGGGCCCCGACACCTCCTGGCAGGCCCTGAACACTTCCTGGCAGGCCCCGAACCACCCCTGGCAGGGCCTCAGCTGCCCGGCGGACCGCGCCTGTCGTGCGTTCCGCCGGGCAGGGGCGTGTGCCGTAACGGCCACTGCCTGCCGCCCCTGCCCGGCATTACTCAATGCCCGTTTGTGTCTGAGGTGTGCCCGAACCTGTTTACTTTCTCGACATCCAGGCGTAGCCTCCCTGCGAAACCACACGTTCGGGCATCACCAGGCAGGGAGTCGGAGGCGAACGGACATGTACGCACCGGAGCGGCAGCAGGAGATTCTCCGGCTCGCCCGTGACGGCGGCCGGGTCGACGTGCTCTCCCTGGCGGAGGAGTTCCAGGTCACGGCCGAGACGATCCGGCGCGACCTGAAGGCCCTGGACAGGGCGGGCCTCGTCCGCCGCGTGCACGGCGGAGCCATCCCCGTGGGGCGCCTCGACTTCGAGCCCGACCTCGCCGAGCGCGAGGGCACCGCGGCCGACGAGAAGGACCGTATCGCCAAGGCCGCCCTCGCCGAGCTGCCCAGGGAGGGCACGGTGATCCTCGACGCCGGTACGACCGTCGCCCGCCTGGCCGCCGCCGTCCCGCTGGAGGCCACGCTCACCGTCGTCACGCACAGCCTCCCCAACGCGGTCCGCCTCGCGGACCACCCCGGCATCCAGCTCCACCTGGTTGGCGGCCGCGTACGGCACCGTACGCGCGCGGCCGTCGACGCCTGGGCCCTGCGCGCCTACGGCGAGATCCGCGCCGATGTGCTGTTCGTCGCCGCGAACGGCTTCTCCGCCGAGCACGGGCTGACCACCCCCGACCTCGCCGAAGCCGCTGTGAAGCGGGCGGCGATCGCGGCCGCCCGCCGCGTGGTGCTGCTCACCGACTCCGCCAAGCACGGCCAGGAGCACTTCGCCCGCTTCGGCGACCTGGGTGACGTGGACCTGATGATCACCGACAGCGGGCTCAGCCCGGAAGACGCCACCGCGATCGAGCGCGGCGGCACGGAAGTGGTGCGCGCATGATCCTCACCGTCACCCCCAACCCCTCCCTCGACCGTACGTACGAGGTCCCCTCGCTCGACCGCGGTGAGGTCATCCGGGCCACCGGCGAACGCATGGACCCTGGAGGCAAGGGCGTCAACGTCTCACGGGCGGTCGCGGCCGCGGGGCAGCGCACCGTGGCCGTACTGCCGTTGGGTGGCGCGCCGGGCGCACTGGTCGCGGACCTGCTCGACGCGCAGGGCATCGAGGTCGCACCCGTACCGGTCTCCGGGCCGACCCGCTCGAACATCGCGCTCGCCGAGGCCGACGGCGTCCTCACGAAGATCAACGCACCCGGTCCCGAACTCTCCGCCGCCGAGGAGGAGTTGCTCCTGGAGACCGTACGCGTCCAGTCCCGCGACGCCTCCTGGATCGCCTGCTGCGGCAGCCTCCCACGCGGGCTCGCGCCCTCCTGGTACGCCGCCCTGGTCGCCCGCGCCCACGCGGCGGGCACCCGGATCGCGCTCGACACCTCCGGCCCCGCGCTACTGGCCGCCCTGCGCGAGCGCCCCGACGTCGTGAAGCCCAACGCCGAGGAACTCGCCGAGGCCGTGGGCCGCCCCCTGGCCACGGTCGGTGACGCGGTCAAGGCCGCCGAGGAACTGAGGGAGATGGGTGCGGGCGCCGTGCTCGCCAGCCTCGGCGCGGACGGCCAGGTGCTGGTCAACGCCTCGGGCGCCTGGTTCGGCAGCGCCCGCGTGGACACCGTGCGCAGCAACGTCGGCGCCGGCGACTCCTCCCTTGCGGGCTTCCTGATCGCGGGCGGCAGCGGCCCCGAAGCCCTCGCCTCCGCGGTGGCACACGGCGCGGCCGCGGTGCGGCTGCCGGGCAGCGTGATGCCGACACCGCGCGATCTCGACCCGGCCGCGGTGACGGTGACGGCGGAGGTCCCCGTCGATCGAGCGCTCAGGGAGCCGGTGTCATGACGGCCGTACTTTCGCTCCGTGCGGGCCTGAGCCGTGGTGGCGCCCAGTTACTCACCGCCACCGGCCCCACCATCCCCACCC
>NZ_VJZE01000570.1 GCF_009377205.1 Streptomyces phyllanthi | reverse complement strand
GGACGAGGGGGCGAACTCCGACGAGTCGTCGGTCCCGTTCTTCGTCTCCGAGCCGCCGTCGTCCCCGCCGCTGCGACCGGCGTACGTCGAACGCCCCGAGGAGAACCCCGATCCCACCCTGCTGCCCGAGATCACCCTCCTCGGACCCGCGGAGCCGGTGGGCGGCGCACCGGTCGACCTCGCGCTGCCGTCCGGGGAACTGCTCGCCGGGCAGTACCGGCCCAGCCGCAAGCTCGGCTACGGCGGAATGGGTACGGTCCACCTCGCGCTCGACACCAAGCTCGACGACCGCCAGGTCGCGATCAAGGTCCTGCACCCCGAGCAGGAGGCGGGCGCGCTGGCCCGGGAGCGGCGGGCCCTGGTCGACCTCAGCCACGACGACATCATCCGCGTCTTCAACTACGGGCATCACCCCGGCGTCGGCGACTTCCTCGTCCTCCAGTACGTGGACGGCCTCACCCTGGAGGAGGTGCGGGCCCGGGCGCAGGTGAACCCCTCCGAGTTCGGCGGCAGCCGCTTCCACGAGTTCGTGCTCGCCTACGGGGTGCGGATCCTGTCCGCGCTCGGGTATCTGCACGCCCACCGGCCCCCCAAGGTCTACGGCGACCTCAAGCCCGGCAACGTCATGCACGACGGCACCTCGACGAAGATCATCGACGTGGGGAGCGTCCGCGCGGCCGGGCTTCCCGGTCTCACCACGGAGGGCTTCCGCGCCCCGACCGTGGGCCCGAACGGCGAATCCACCCGCCAGGACGACCTGTTCAGCCTGGGCGAGACGCTGCGGCGGCTGTGCGGGCTCGGCACATCGGCCGACGACCTGGGGGAGTTGAGCGACCTCGCCGCTCTGGACGCCGACGCCCCCACGGTTCCGGCCGTCGGCGAGACGACCACCTCCGCCCCGAGCGGACTCGGGCTCGTGTCCCTCGCCCGCGTACTGCGCCGCGCCACCCGGGGCAAGCGGGCCGAGCGGTTCGCCGACGCACGCGAGATGGAGCAGCAACTGCGCGGCGTGTTCCGCGAGTTGAGATCGCTGCGCACCGGTATGGAGACCTTCGAGCCGTCCCCGCTGTTCCTCCCGTCGCCGTACGCGCTCGACGGGGCCCTCGGCTCCGCGCCGCCCCTCGCGCACTGGGCGGAGCCGAGCCCTCCCTCCCCGTACACGCCGCCGACGCCCGTCCAGGTCGCGCAGCGCCTGCCCGTCCCGCGCCCCGGTCCGGACGACGCCCACCACGACCGGCTGAGCAGACTCGCCGACGCCGCCCCGGAGGCGCTGCTCCAACACACCGCCGACTGGCGCGCGTCCACGGAGGTCCATCTGCTGCGCTGCCGGCTGCGGCTGAGATCCCCCGGCCACGGCCCCGACGCCGCCGAGGGGGAGCTGGAGGCCGCCGAGCGGCTGATCGGGCCCGAACGCGCCCCCTACGACTGGCGGCTGGACTGGCACCGCGGACTCCTCGCGCTCGCCCGCGGCCAAGTGACCGACGCGCGAGGGCACTTCGACGGCGTCTACGAGTCGATCCCGGGGGAGTACGCGCCGAAACTGGCCCTCGGACACTGCGCCGAGCACCTCGGCCGGTGGCAGGAGGCCCTGACGTTCCACGAGGCGGTGCGGTTGCGCAACCCGTCCCTGGGCAGTGCGGCCTTCGGCGCCGCCCGCGCCCGCCTCGCCCTGGGCGGCGAACGCGCGCTGGAGGACGCCGTGGCCGCGCTGGACGCCGTACCGCAGCACTCGCGGCACCGCACCGCCGCCCGAACGGCGGCCGTACGCATCGGGGTCGAGCACGCGCGGACCGCCGGACCGGGCGACGACGTACCGGGGCGGCTGCGCGAGGTGCTGGAGCGGCTCGCCTTGCTGTTCCACGCGCACGGCCTGACCGACGACCAGGCGAGGACCCGTGTCATCGCCGAGGTCTGGGAGGCCGTCCAGAACGCGCTCACGCGCGGCGCCCTCGATCCGGAGGGACTCGCCCGACTGGCCGCCGACGCCGATCCGCGGCTCGCGTTCCCGGCCGACGGGGCCACTCTGCGCCAGGACCTCTCCCGGCTCTGCCGCGCCCTCGCCCACCAGGCCGCCCGCTCCGCCGACCCCGAGGACGCGGCCGTCGCCGAAACCCTCTTGGACCGCGCCTACGAGGTGCGCCCGCTCGCCTTCCGACACCACAGGGACAGCCCATGGCTCGGGAAGAGAGTCGCCGACTGGCTCCGTACGGCCGCCTCCGCGCCGTCGCACAGGCCGCCGCCCGCCTCGCACGGGCCGGCGCCGCCGTAGCCGCCGAACTCGCCCGCCGCGTCAGGCGCTACGCGTGGCCGTCGGCCGCCGGCCGGCGCAACAGCGCGTACCTCAGGGACCGGCTCATCGCGCTGCCGCTGCTCGCCGTGGTTGCCTTCGGCGCGTTCGGCTGGGCCTACGCGGGCGTGCGCGGCGACTCCACAGCCGTACGGGACCGGCTGGCACCCGCGCTCGTCGACCTCGCGGACGCCAGGGCATCGCTGCTCATCGCGCAGGGCGAGGCCGAGGCCGACCTCGACGAGGGGCGGGCGGCCGAGCTCAGCGGTCTCAGCGAGCGGTACCGGACGCGGGTCGCGCGGGCGACGCAGAGTCTGAACCAGGTCATGCGCAGCGGAGCGCTGACCGTGGCCGAGGAGCAGGAACTGCGTGTGGTGTCCGCGCTCGTCGTCGACTACACGGGCTGGGTCGGCCGCGCCCAGGGACACGCGACGGACCCGGTCCTGCGGAAGGCCGAACTGACGTACGCGCACAGCATGCTCTGCTCCGCGCAGGAAGCCGATGAGGCCGAGGAGGCCGGCGGAAACGGGACGCGCGAGAACCGGGCGAGCGGGAACGGGGAGAGCGGGAACGGGACGCGGGAGACCAAGGCGAGCCCGAACGGGGAGAGCGGGAACAGGACGCGGGGGAACGAGACGCGTGGGAACGGCGCGGACCGCTATCCGCCGTGCCGGCCCGGCACCGGCTCCTCGGCGACCTCGATCGTGGACCGTGTGTCGGGGCTGGAGTGGCGATTGCGCGACCGGCTCGCCGCCCGGGCCGCCTGGGGCCCCGGCGCCCTCGCCGCCGCGGCCGTCGCCGGGCTCGCCTTCGTGCTGCTGGCAGCCGGACTCTGGCGGACCGTGTCCTTCCTGCGCCGCCGCTTCCGTATCCGGCTCAGCATCCCCCTCGCGGTCGCCGCGCTGCCGCTCCTGGCCGTGCCGCTGCTCACGGTGGACGCACTGCTCGCCCAGCACGCGCAGGGCCGGGCGGTACCGGTCGCGGACGCGCTCGTCGCACGGACCTCGCCCGAGATCGAGACACGCGCCGAGGAACGGCCCTTCGCCGGCCCCGACCCGCGCGCCATCGACGTACTGGCGTCCCGCGTCGACACCGGCCTGGCCGACGGACGGCTCGCCTTCCTGGACTGGACGGCCCCGTTCGTGCTCCCGGCCGGCCTGGCCACCGCGGGCCTCACCGGCGGCGCCCTGCACGCCTACCGCCGCGAGTACCTCCTGGTCGGCCGCCCGGGATCCGCCTCATGACGCGTCAGGCGGCCCGCCTCACGACGCGGAGAGCGCGTGGGGCGCGCGGGACGGCCCGCCTCCTGCGCGTCCTCCTCGTCGCCTGTCTGCTCACTCTCGTCCCCGGCTGTTCCTCGGACGAGCCCGACCCGCTCGTGGTCCTGGGCCCGTGGACCGGCAAGGAGGGCGAGGCCTTCGAAGCGACCCTGAAGACGCTCGACGACGGGACCGGACGCGAGTACACCTACGAGGGCACCCGTTCCCTGCGCGAGACCCTCGTCTCCCAACTGGAGGCGGACGCCCCACCGGACGTGGCGATCCTCAACAGCATCGGCGAACTCACCGAGTACGCCCGCCGCGGCAAGCTGCGCCCCCTCGCCCCGGAGGCCGCGGAACGCGCCTACAAGCCGTGGGCGCCGATGCTGCTCGTGGACAACAGGCAGCGCACCTACTGGGTGCCGCTGAAGGTGGACCTGAAGAGCCTGGTGTGGAGCAAGGAGGGCACGCCCGACGGCGACCCGCGGTGGTGCGTGGGGCTCGGCTCGCAGGCCACCTCGGGCTGGCCCGGCACCGACTGGATCGAGGACATCCTGCTCCACCGGGCGGGCCACGACGTGTACGAGGAGTGGGCCACGGGCCGGCTCGAGTGGAGTGCCGCCCCCGTCAAGGACGCCTGGACCACCTGGTCACGGCTGCTCGGGGACCGCTCACGGGCCTCGGTCGAGCGGTCCCTGACCACGTCGTACGACGGCGCGTCCGAGGACGGACAGCCGCTCGGCCTGCTCGACTCACCCGGCTTCGACTGCACGCACGAGCACCAGAGCGCCTTCATCCGGTACGTGTACGCGGGCGAGGACGTGAGCGTGGAGCCCTCGGCCCGCTTCCTGGGCGGGCCACCCGAGTACCGGAGCGCCTTCGAGGTCGCCGGCGACATGGCCGCCGTCTTCAGCGACGACCCGGCGGCCCAGGAACTGGTGGAGCGGCTCTCCGGGCCTGCCGGGCGGGAGCGCTGGCGGGCGGCGGCCGAGCCGGAGGTGCGCCCGCTGTTCCCGCACACGGCCGGGCTGCCGCCGGCGCCGTCCGCGACCCCCGTCGAGCGGAAGATCGACTCCCTGCTCACCTCACCCGAACAGACCCTGTGCTTCGACGCCTCCGACGTCATGCCGCCGGAGCTGCGCGACGCCTTCCACCGGGCGGTACTGGAGTTCTTCCGGACTCCCACCACCGAGCGCCGCGACTCGCTCCTGCGGCAACTGGAGACCGTACGGGTCCAGATGAACGAGAACTCCGGCGGTGACCCCTCGTTCCGGCCCCCCGAGGACATCTGCGCCGGTCCCAGGGGCTGAGAGCCTGTGTCATATCCCCGGCCGGGCGCGCGGCGCCTGGCACGCACGCTCGCCGCGTTGCCGAAACGCCCACGTGACTCCTCCCCCACTCTCGGCTTCGCTCGAGCGGGGGGACCCCCATCGAGGGCGCTCCGGCGCCTTGCGATCGCACGCACCAGACGCCGCGCG
>NZ_VJZE01000056.1 GCF_009377205.1 Streptomyces phyllanthi | reverse complement strand
GGGTGGGGGCGGATGGCGGGGCCGAACCGGAGTCGGCGTCCGGGGTCTCCCGGTCGGCGGTCTGCTCGCCCTCCCCAGTGCTCAAGGCCTCATTGCCGTCGCCGCCTTCGCGGTCCTCACCGCTCTCCGCGTCGTCCGCGTCGTCTGCGTCGTCCGAGGTGACCCCCGAAGCCACCGAGGTGTCCGCGTCGGAGCCGCCCTGTCCCGTCGCGCCGGTCTCGGGGCTCTCCACGGACTCGCCGGAGGTTGCCGAGGGGGATGGATCCCCGGCTTCGGACTCCGGAGAGTTCAACTCGAAGTCGCCGGACTCAGCACCCGTATCACTGGAGCCAGCGGCCGTATCACTGGAGCCGGGGGCCGCAGCGCTGGTGTCCGCCGAAGCGTCACCGGAGGACTGGGCGGCGGGTCCGCCGGTTGACCCGTCGTCACCGGGGGCGGGGGGCGTCCCCGCCGGTTCCGGATCCTGTGCGGCGGCCAACCCCGCGATCTCACGCTTCAGCGCGGCGGCGGAGAACCGCATGGTCGCGCCGCTCTCGATGTCCCCGCTGCCATCGGCGCCCGACTCTGCCGGAGCGGGCGCCGCGCCGGTGGTGGGCGGCCACGCGGGCGGGAAGCCACCCTCCGCCGGGGCGTTCGGCACGTTGACGGGAGGACCGGCCGGCGGCGCGGGGGGAGGAGTGGCGGAACCGGCCGCCGGGGGCGGCGAAGCCGCCGACTCGGAGGATGAGGCAGCCGCACCGGATCCACCCGACGCGTTCTGCGTGTACCAGGCAGGGGGCGCGTAGTCGATGGTGAACTCGCCCGTCATCTCGATGGCGGACTCCGCGTCGGACTGGTCATCGTCGGGTGCGGCCCAACCCCCGCGGATCCCGTCCCGATCGCTGTTCACAATTCCTCCTGGTGTGGTCAAGCACCCTCAAAGCCGTGCGGGGCGACCGTTCTCTGTCGTCTGACGCCATTCGGGATCGACCCGATAGGCCGGCTCACCCCACGGAGCGCGGGCGGTCCGCCCACGGATTCGGTGCCGCGCCCAGTCCCAGCCTAATCATCACGAGCGCCACGACGGCAGGCCCGTCCGTCCCTCCGTGCTCGTCCAGTCCGTCACATCGTGCCCAGAAACGGCGTAGATCGGTCCGATCGCAGTGAACAAACCAGCCATTAGCGGTGAATGAGTCGAACAAGAGAAGGGCAGGCCATAAGGGAAGGCTCGGACCGAACAAGCGGCATCGGCCGAAGCACACCTGATGACGAACCAGCCTTCGACGGCCTTGTCGCCAGCTGCCCGACGCCGCCCGGGCGGGCGCGTACTCCAGCGGGTAGAGCGGGTAGTCCGCGCGCCGGGCGAGCCCGAGAGCCCCTCGACGCACTAGAACCGAGCCTTCACCTTCACTCAACTGATGGCGGATCGGAACCCGCCCCGGCGGCCCCGGTCGGCGCCCCAGCCCTCAGTCCATCCGCCGAGGCGTCCCCAGCAATCCGATCTCCGCGTCGGTCGGCTGCGTCATCACGTACTGCCGGTCCCGGTCGCCGCACCAGAGCGTGACGCCGTCGGCGAGGGTGGGCAGCGAGTCCACGTCGCCGCGCGGCAGCGCCATCGTGCGGCCCAGGTCCGCGGCCTCGTCGGGCGAGACCCGCTGGACGCCGACGAGCCGCGCCTGGCGTATGAGCCGGGGAGCCACCGGACTCAGGTACGGCAGCAGCGTCAGCACGGACTGCCAGGGCCCGGAGACGACCCGGCCGCGCGGAGGCCGCATACCGCAGTCGCGCACCACCAGCACCGGCGTACCGGCCGACGCGCCCTGGGGCGGCACGCGGCCCACGTCGAACACGGTCATCCCGTTCTGCCCGCCGCCCATGGCGTGCACCAGCTGCATCCAGTGCTGCGCCCGGCCCGTCTCCACGGCGACGCGCGCACCCGTGGCCGCGGCACGCAGAGCGAGCACCTGAGCCGTCCACAGACCGCCGATCAGCACGACGTCGTGCGGAGTCGGCCGGTTGAGCCCGAGCACGGCGGGCTGTCCCTCGGCGTCCACCCCGATCACGACCCCGTCGTCCCCGATGGGCAGCGCGAGTGAGTCCACCTGGTCCACGGACAGCGCATGCCGCCCGTGCCGGGGACCCAACAGGCCGAAACCGCTGCGCACCTGCTCACGCACCCGCTCGGCGACGGAGGGCTCGGGCGCCCCGGTGGCGCCGTACGCACTCGTGGTCATGGCCATTACCGAGCACCCCCGAGAGGCAGAGTGGCGAGCATGCCGGGCAGTTGCTCGCGGTCCAGCCGGGCCAGGCCGGTCCCGGCCTGCCGCGCCGCCTGCTGCAACGCCCGCCGGGCGGCGACCAGTTCGTCGTCGCTGCGTCCGGTCACCCGCATGTGCCCGGTGAGCGACACCTCCTGCTGCCGGTCACCGCGCGCCATCGTGAGACTGAACGTGGTGGCCAGCGCCGGTATCGCGGTGAGCAGGGCGACGAGCTGGGGCAACGCCGGTCCCCGGCCGCCCAGTTGGGGCCAGCGGCGCACCCAGTACGTGGTGTGCCTGCGGTTGTCGCAGCGCCAGCTGCGGCCCGACTCCTCGGTCCGCCGCTCCGGGGTGTCGGTGCGGCCGGCCTCGGCCGTCACGAGGGGGTTGGCACAGGCGGAGGTGGCTATGGCGGCGACCAGCTCCTCCTCGTTGAGCAGGGTCGTACGGAACCCGGCCCCGGTCAGTCGGCTGGCGAGATGGTCCGCGACCCGTACGGCGCACTTCTGCGCCCCCACGAGCCCACCGCCGCGCGCGGCCACGGCCTCCGGGCACAGCTCGGGGTCCAGCTTCAGCGCGATCCATGTGATCCGCACCGCGGGAGCACCGGTCTGCTCCTGCAACGGGCCGTAGTTGCTGACCGCGACCGACTGCTGCGGCAGGTGGATCGCGGGAGCGGGCTGCGTGTGCAGCACGATCTGCGCCGACTCCAGCCGGATCCCGTCCACTTCCAGCGCGTCCCGCACCAGGCCGAGGGGCAGTGGCTGCCTGCTCCGCTCCGCCCGCAGCGCGGTCGAGTCCGCCTCGACCTGGAGCACGGCGGTGACGAACGTCCCGTCCCCGATGATCCCCACCGGCCGCCGGTCCCGTCCGCCGTACGTGTACGTCCGCAGACTCGGGTCGCACTCCACGGCGGGCGCCAGCCCCGGCTCCGTACCGGGCCGGATCGGTGTGCTCGCGGCCCGCCGCTGTCGCGCCCGCAACGCTCGCGCCGTGCCGAGCCATTCGGGCAGCGAGCGCCCCCGCCGCCGTACGACGGCGAGCAGGAGAAGGACGACCGCGACGACGGCCGCCGGCACGAGCGCCAGAGGATCGACGGCCCAGCCGACGAGCAGCACGGCGGCCGCGATCTCCAGCAACACGATCCGTTGCAACCGAAACGAACCGGACTGCCCCGGCCGTGCCTTGAGATGCAGCGCGCCCGACGGCTGCGGCGGACCGCCTTGTGCCGACCGCTGTTGTGGCCGTCCCGGCTGCGGGGCCGAAGCGCCCCGCGCCTGCGACCGGTCACGCGACCGGGCCCGCGCTCCCGAAGCCATCACTCCATCCCCCCGTTTTGCTCACAACCGCTGGAATTCCGCTGCCACAAGGGCTCCTTGAAGGTGCAGGTACCCTACCCGCTCCACAAGGCCGTTCCATTACCAGGCATAGTAGGGGGCCGGTCTGACAACGGAGGGCGGGGGACGGTCGACCCCCGAGCGCCGCCCAGGCGAGACACGGGGAGAGACAGGCACACATGGCATCTCGGCGGGACCAGCTCAACGCCTACACCTTCGCGAAGCGCCGCATGCTCGCGTCCTTCGTCCAGTCGTCCCCCGACGGTTCGGACGAGGGCGCGCCCCGGCCGCTGCGCGCCGTGCTTCCCGGCACCATCGTGGGTGTGATCATCGTGGCCGTCTTCGGCGCATGGGGGATGTTCAAACCGACCGCGCCGAAGGGCTGGGACACCCCGGGGGAGAAGGTGATCATCGCCAGCAAGTCGACCACCCGGTACGTGGTCCTGAAGACCGGCAAAAAGATCCAGCTCCATCCCGTCCTCAACATGGCGTCGGCGAAACTGCTCCTCGACACGGGCAAGGGCGACGTCGTCACCGTCGACGAGTCCATCCTCGACAAGGGCGACATCCCGCACGGCGTCACCATCGGCATCCCGTACGCCCCCGACCGGCTCCCCTCCGACAAGGAGGCGGGCGCCAAGAAGCGCTGGGTCGTCTGCGAACGCCCGAGCGCGGGCGGCAGGTCCATCCAGAAGGCCGCCTTCGTCCTCGCCGACAGGGACATGGGCACGACCGAGGGCAAGAACAAGCTGCGGGGCGGTGAACTGCTGTACGTCGTCGGCCCGGACAAGACCCGCTACGTCGTGGACGCGAGGGGCTGGGCGTACAAGGTGGACAGCGACGACGAACTGCTGCTGCGCACCATCGTCGGCTCCGACCGGGAACCCCAGCGGGTGTCCAAGGAGTGGCTCGCGACCCTGCACCAGGGCGACCCGATCACGTTCCCGGCGATCTCCGACACTCCTGGCGCCCCCGCGGGCGCCCCCGGTCAGCTGGACGACGAGGACAACAAGGTCGGTACGGTGCTCAAGGCGTTCGACGGGGACAAGGACCAGTTCTATCTGGTCCTGCCCGGCCGGGTCGCGCCCGTCTCCGAGTTCGTCGCGAGGCTGCTGCTGGCGAGCGAGGACCTCGTGAGCGTCGGCCAGCGGGGTCAGGAACGGGAGGTGAGCCCCGGCGCGATCGTCCCCGGCGAGGCGTTCGGGACAGAGAAGAAGTGGCCCACCCGCGACCCCAAGGCGGTCAACGACGCCTCGGACGCGGAAGGAAGCCGCAACACCATCTGCAACGTCCTGCGCGACGTCGACGCGGACAACGGCGGCACCACGCTCAGCACCTGGGCCGGCGCCGACTACCCGGCCACGCTCCCCACCGGCTCCTCCAGCGCGTACGTCACCCCCGGATCAGGCCAGCTCTACCGCCAGTTCAAGGGTGAGGAGACCACGGCGGGCAGCCTCTTCCTCGTCACTGACACCGGCCTGCGCTACGCCATGCAGTCCAACGCGGACGGCGCCACGGACGACGCGGGCATCGGCATCACGGCCAAGCAGCGCGAGCAACTCCAGCAGGAGGCCAAGCTGGCCCAGGTCCGCCTGGGGTACGCCGACGTGGATCCGGCACCGATCCCCGCGGAGTGGTCGGTGTTCCTGTCCACGGGCCCACGCCTGTCGACGGCGGACGCACGCCAGCCGCAGGGCTCGTAAGGAGGACGTCCATGTCGTACGCATCTCCTTCCGGCCGTCCCGTGCGCCTTCGGCGCGCGGTCGCGGTGACGATCGCGACGCTCATCACCGTCGGCGTGGCCCTCGCGCCGCCCGCCTCGGCGGACTCGGCGACCGACCAGTGCGAGTTCCCCAACAAGAAGTACACGGGCCGCCCCTGGGCCCTGCAGCGCGTGCTCCTGGACGAACTGTGGAGCCAGTCCCAGGGCGCGGGCGTCCGGGTCGCCGTGATCGACACGGGCGTGGACACGAAGAACCCCCAGCTCACGCGCGCGGTGGACGCCTCCAGGGGCGCCAACTTCCTCCCCCCGAAGGACGACAAGGGCGAACCGATCGACCGTGGCAAGTCCGACGGTACGACGGACACGGTCGGCCACGGCACACGCGTGGCGGGCATCATCGCGGCCCGCCCCGCCAAGGGCACAGGTTTCGTGGGCCTGGCCCCCAAGGCCACGATCATCCCGATCAAGCAGAACGACGCGGAGGGCCACGGCACGGCGCGGACGCTGGCCCGGGCGATCCGCCACGCCATCGCCGAGGGCGCCGACGTCATCAACATCTCCCAGGACACGGCCAACGCGGTCGAGCCCGACCCCTCCCTGAAAGAGGCGGTGGACGCGGCCCTGGCCCAGGACATCGTGGTCGTGGCCTCGGCGGGCAACGACGGCCTCGGCGGTAACGTCAAGCAGACCTACCCCGCGTCCTACGAGGGCGTCCTGGCCGTCGCGGCCTCGGACCGCAACAACGAGCGGGCGTCCTTCTCCCAGTCCGGAGAGTTCGTCGGCGTGGCCGCCCCGGGCGTCGACATGATCTCCACCGTCCCGCTGGGCGGCCACTGCTCCGACAACGGAACGAGCTTCTCGGCCCCGTACGTGGCAGGGGTCGCCGCCCTCATCAAGGCCAAGCACGACGACTGGACGGCCCGCGAGATCGTCGCCCAGATCGAACAGACCGCGGAACGCTCCGTCGCCGGCCACGACCGCCTGGTGGGCTGGGGCGTCGTCGACCCGGTCCGCGCGCTGACGGAGGACGACCACCCGATCGAGTCGCCCGACCCCCAGGAGGGCTTGACGAAGGCGGAGGCCCCCACCCCGGCGAAACTCCACCTGGGTGAGACCCCGGACGAACGGAACGCACGCCTGGCGACGTACGTGGCCGTGGGAGCGGCGGTGCTGGTGGCGGTGCTGAGCGGGGCGGCTGTGGCGGTGCGGGACGCGCGGAGGAAGGGACGGCAAGGGGCGGCAAGGGGTGGCGCGGGGTGACTGACTGCCGACGGGACGCAGGACCGTCGGTTTGTAGTCGCGAAGATTCTGTGAGGATGGTTCGGGTGATCCGTTGTGGGCATGACGCTGGAGTCGGCCCGCGTGCCGCAAGTGCTTTGCGGGCAGATCACCCGATATCGCGGCCTCTTGGCAGCGTTGCCGACCGGGTGCCCGGCGGGTCCTCGGCAACTTCGTAACTGACTCAGCACAAAGTTCAGTTGGCCGCGTTTTGCACAGTGACTACAGTGGTTGACGAGTCGGGCGGATCGCTGTCTGCGTCGGTCCACCACTCAGTGGCTTGACAACGGGGAACGGGGAGGAGACGCAGAGTGCTTCCTGCGGACATGGGTGGCAGTGGTGGCGCCGACCTGAGGCGCGGTCTGGAAGCGCTGAAGACGTTCAAGAAGCGCGTGGACGGGGTGCTCGCGAACCTCGAAGGATCACCGGCAAGTTCAACGAAGGTCGGTGAACACCAGCTCTCCCGCGCTTCGTTCAGCGGCCAGGGCACCGACTTCGCCGAGGCTTCGGGCCTCTTCGCCCAGTACAACCGCGTCCATGACCGACTGACATCCCTCTCCAAGTCGTTGGGACTGCACATCGAGTCCTTGGGGATCGCGGTGCATGGAGCCGACATCGGCTTCGACAACCTGGAGGAGGAGCAGCGCCGACGCTTCTGGGAGATCCAGACCCAGATCGACCGTGAGTACCGGGACGCGGAGCGCGAGAAGGCGGCGGCACAGCGCGAGAAGGACGGGCAGGCCCCCCAGGAGCGCTCCGACGACAAGAAGGCTGAGGCTGGGTACTGATGGGCGACGACTGGAAGCAGCAGGATCAGTACAAGACCGATCTGGAAGAGGTCAACCAGCAGGTCGGCGTTGTCGACGCGACGACCGCCGTGTCGAAGATGCTGAGCAACATGCCGTTCGTCGGCAACGTTCGCTTCTTCGGAGAGACGGACTTCGAGGGTCGTCAGCTCAACGACATGATCAACTTGGTCGATGCCGCGAACCCGGCCGATCTGGAGCTCGCGGGCAAGGCCCTCTGGGACGCACGCAAGGCCATCAACGAGGCCGTCGACGAACTGAGCGGCCACATCGGCCGAGTCGACTGGGAGGGCGAGGCCGGCACCGCGTTCCGTAACTGGGGCGGCGAACTCGTGACCTGGGCACGTGGGCTGGCCGACTACGCGGACACCGCCGCCAACCAGATCACCGCGGCGGGCACGGGCCTCGCATCCGTACGCAGCGCCATGCCGCCGCGCGACACCCGGCCGGACCCGAAAAAGGTCGAGGACATCCCGGCGCCCAAGCGGGTCGAGGGCAACGCCGAGTACACCGCGGCGGTGAAGGCCGAGAAGGACCGGCAAGAAGCGATCAACCAGATGAATCGGTTGTCGTCGTTCTACGCGGTGTCGGCGCAGACGCTGGCGGGGGCGCCGGAGCCGGCGCCGTTCAAGGCGATGCCGAGTGTAGGCGTGCCACAGCCGGATGGCCGCTCCGTAGGGCCGGGCAATGGGCAGGAAAGCGGGAGTCGCACGATTTCCAGCGAGTCGACGTCGACTCACGACACCGCGGGTGGCACAGCTGGCACTCCGCGCTCGGGTGACACCACGCCGCCGCTCAAGGAAGTGGACGGCTCAATCAAGTACCCGGACAGGAACGTCGGCACGGAGATCGACAGCGTCGACACCTTGCCTCCGCAGACCACGAGCCCGGCGCCCGGCGGGACTTCGCAGACCACAGGAACGGGTGGCGGCACCCAAGGGGGAACGGCTGGTCCTCTCGTCAATGGTGCTCCGCCCTCCACTGTGGGTCGAGCTGCCGGCCGTACTTCGGCATTCGGCGGAGGCGCCAGGACGCCGATTTCCGCGCAAGGGCGGGCGGGCACACCCAATTCCTCGGCCGGAGGACGCTCGGCGCGTGGACCCATGGGCCCGATGGGACATGCCAATGCGACGGGCCAGACGGGAGTTCGGGGAACTGGCACGCCCAATTCCTCGGCCGGAGGACGCTCGGCGCGTGGACCTATGGGGCCCATGGGGCATGCCAATGCGACGGGGAGGACGGGAGCTCGGGGAACCGGGGGCGCGACGGCAGGCAGGACGCCGATGGGCCCGGCCGTTTCCGGTGGAACGCCTCGTACTGCTGGCGGGACGGCAAGCGGTCGACCGGCCGGCCCGGGTGCCACTGGTGCGGGACGCGGCAGTGGTGTTGTAGGCGGAAAGCCCACCACTGGAGCCACTGGACCTGTTCCCGGGGCTACTGGGTCAAAGGTGCCGCGCGGCACGGTCATCGGTGGTGAGGGCCAAGTCGGCTCACGCGCTACCGGCGGGAGTATCGGGCAGCGTGGAGTCATCGGCGTTCCCCAGCAGCCGCACGGTACTGGCGCCGGGCAGGGGAACCGCCGATCGACCAGCAACCCCGACGGAGTGGTGGGAGCACCGAGCGGGCGGAACTCGGCAGCCAGGGGCGGCGGCGCCACAAGTGGTGGCAGCGGTCTCGTACGCGGCCCCGGAGCCAGTCGCCGGAGCCCGGACCGAGACCGAGCGGACCGTGAAGACCCGAATCGGCCGGACTGCCCGGTCGACGGCCAGGATGGCACCCCTCCCGACAACCGACGGCGCGACGCGTCGTAGACAACCGGCTGAACACGAGCGAGGACATAAAAAGGCATGAGGTCAGCAACCGGCCAACGCGGCACAGGGACCGTGTCGTTCGCTGGGCGTATCGGGAGACGCGTGTCCACCGTAAGTTCCGCGCTCGGTGTTCTGGCCATCGTGTCTGCGGGAGTGGCCCCGAGTGCCGCTGCCGAAGACGTCCAGTCGAAGCAGTGGTACTTGGACGCGATGCACGCCGATGAAATGTGGAAGGTCAGCACCGGCAAAGGCATCAAAATTGCGGTTGTAGACACCGGAGTCAATCCGACCACCTCATCCCTGAAAGGGCAGGTATTGGTTGACGAGGTGCCTGCTGCCGTCGCGTACGGTGCGACCAAGGACTATGACAGCCATGGAACAACCATGGCGGAGCTGATCGCTGGAACTGGCGCAGGCGGAGGTTTGCAGGGTCTTGCTCCCGGTTCGAAGATCATCCCTTACCGGATTCGCCTTGCCGGAATCAAGGCAGAGGAAAGGGAGAAGACCGCTGCGCCGGCGGAGGCTATCAAGGCAGCTGCCGATAGCGATGCCCAGATCATCAGCATGTCCTTTACGAGCGACACCATTGACCCAGATATGGAGCAAGCAATCAACTACGCCCAATCCAAGGGCAAGTTGATGGTTGCGGGTGTCGGCAACGATGCGCAGAAGCTAAACGAAATCGGCTATCCGGCCGCATACTCGTTTATTGTCGGAGTGGCCGCAGCCGACAAGTCCGGCAAGGTGGCCGAATATTCGGAATACGGCAACTATGTCGACCTCGGGGCGCCAGGCCTCAATCTCCCGCACTGGTGCGACGCGACATTCCGCTCATACTGCGACGACGGTGGTGGCACCAGTGCCGCCACCGCGATCACCTCCGCCTCGGCAGCCCTCATCTGGTCCGCCCACCCCGACTGGACAGCCAACCAAGTCCTGCGCACTCTGATCGACACCGCCGGCCGCGACTGGCCCAAGGACAAGCCCAGCAAGTACCTCGGTTACGGCCTGATTCGCCCTCGCATGGTGCTCGCCGACAGCGACATCAACCCGGGCGGAGCCAAAACCGACCCACTCAGCTACGAGAACATGACGGGTGTGACGGGGGCGGAAGCCTCTCCCTCCGCTTCCGTATCAGCCTCGTCACAACCACCCAAGAGCACTTCAGGCGGAGCAGCCGCAGCGGCAGGATCAAGCTCGAACTCCTCTGAAGACAATGCCCAGTTGTGGATGGTGCTCGGCGCAGCCGCCGCAGTGGTCGCAATCGGCGGCGGGGCCTTCGCCGTTATGCGCGCACGACGCGGTGGCTGAGTAGCTCCCTCGTGGCCGCCTCACCAACCGTCCGCTCCGCGCTCAGATACGCCGCGGAGCGGCAGCACAGCAGGTTCCGTCAGTAGCGCAGAAAGGAAATCCCAGTCATGGCGCAGCGCCAGCGGCTAAGCGACAGTCAGGTAGCCAAACTCGAGCAGGAGATCGCCCTCAAGTTTGACGACATCAAGGCTTCGCTGCACAAGCTGAACGGCATCATCGACAGCATGGAGGGCAACTGGAAGGGCATCGGCGCCGGTGCCTTCAACCAGAAGCAGCACGAGATCAACACCTCCATGGTGCGCATCGGCAACGTCCTGGTGAAGTTCCTTGAGGCGATGAGTGCCACGCGCAAGATCAAGGACGGCACCGAAGACGAGGTGCGCGCGCAGGTTCAGAGCATCAACGTGTACGAGGGCGCTCCGAAGTCCAGCCTGAGCGGCTACTAGGGATCGGGTCCACGGACCGACGCACGCCGACGAAACCATGAAGGAGACGCGTAACGATGGCAGGTAACAACTCGGACGAGATGCTGGTCTCGTACGACGCCCTGGACACGGCCGCCACGAACCTCGCCAACGAGGCGAGCAAGCTGGAGACCATGCTCGCCGAGGTCAAGCGCCAGGTGGCCAGCGTGGCCGCCGGCTGGGAGGGCGAGGCCCACACCATGTACTCCGAGCAGCAGACGATCTGGGACAAGGAGGCCAACGACATCCACCAGGCCCTGGTCTCCATCGCTAAGGTCGTCAGCCTGGCCGGCGGCGACTACATGGGCGGCGACAAGAAGGCCGCCAGCTACTACCTGTAGGGCTTGCTGGCGCAGAGAACCGGGGTGGGCACGCGCGGGAGGTGCCCACCCCAGCTCTTTCCCTTGACGCTGACCGTGCCCTCGCATCAGTCGTCCAGGTAAGGGGCCGTATCACTTGTCGACATTGAGCCCAGCGAGTCCGAGTCTCAGCGAGTTCAACCAGCCATTGAAGATCTCTAGTCGACCGACAGGCCACCGTTGTCCGGCGCAGGCTCGAGATCGAACTCCCCATCCCGCGCGCCGAGGACGAACGCCTGCCATTCCGCTTCGGTGTACCGCAGCACGGTATTCGGGTTGAGGGACGATCGCATGGCCACGGCACCTTCCGGCAAGTACGCGATCTCCACCCGTTCCTCGTGTTCCTCGGTGCCCGGCGCGCTGTGCCATTCGACCCCTGAGATGTCGAGGGCGTAGAGCTCGTTCTTCTCACGCTCCTTGCGCGCCTTGACGTCCTCGGTCTGAGACTCGACCTCGTTGTCCTGCGCCTCGGCCATGCTGGGATCCCTTCCTGACGTGCAAACGAACCGTGCTCTTCACCTTACTTGCGTTGACAGTCCCTATGCTGCGCAATGGTCAGGCACTGAGGAGGAAGCCGTAACAGCTGTCTGAAGCGACGAAGAAGTACTCTGCCGCGTGATGGGGCCTTGAGAGAGCTCCTGCTCAGGCCGGTCTCGTGGCATGAGGGTGACGCCGTTCCGCGGCTCAGTCCGATTCCACTTGCCCGCCAGGCGTAGGCGCAGGCAGGCGGTCGGTATCCGCCTCACCGCTCAACTGCACCATTGTCTCGAAGCTACGGCGCGCCTGCGGTGCATTCAGCCGAGCTCTCCACTTCCTTGGTGTAGGAAGCGATGAGGCGTTTCATGGCGTCGGCATCCCTGTGCTTTGATCCCTGTGCCTGTATGGCGGTGTACAGCTCCTGTTTGTCCTTGGTATCAGTACAGCCCTGCGCCTTACCGAAAGCCTCGTTACCCGAGTAACGGAACCGACCTTCCTCCGCCGAATGGTCCAAGGCATTCAGGGTCTGCCCGGATGCGAAGTAAGCCGTTGTTCTTCCCTGCTCCAACCAGGCTTGAGTGGTGGTCAAGATGAGTGTGTCGTCGACGACGACCTCACAGCTCTCGATACCTGTGGACGACTTGTCCCTGACGGTGATCTTGCGCCCCGCAGGCAGGAATGGAGTGAGATCTTCGGCGTCGACGGCCATTCCGCACAGGGCGCTGGGGACAGCGTACTCACGCTCCTCCTTGTCGCCGCTGCAACCTGAGGTCGCGGCGACAAGCGCCGTGACAGCCGCGATGGCGAGCCCAACAGGGCGCAGCAAAGCCGTACGACGGTAGTACATAGGAATCTTTCTGCTTGGCCGTTGCTTATGAGTAAGGTGTCATACTGCCCGGAGCCTGCCCATCGAGAATGGCCCGGGCATTGATGTAACCCTGACGCGAGGATTCCCGTGCCCAGGTCGCCGCGTCTCCCGTGTCAGCCGACTGGTGCTTCTCCGCTGCGGCTTGAGCTGCGTCTGCGGTGATTGTGCTGTTCCTCACCAGGCCTTCCTGCCAGACCTGGCCACCGGTCTTCTTGGCGTCGTCCACGGCATGGCCTTCGGCGTCCTGGAACACTGACTCCAAGACCACACTGGTCACAGTGCCGACCCCGCCACCGACAACCGCACCGACCCAGGGCGTTGCAATGAAGGAGACGCCCACTCCGACGACAGTGCCAAATCCGCCGGAGATCCAGTTCTTCCTCTGAGCAACGGAGTGTTCGTACTCCTTGTCCTTGTTCGAGGCATCTTTGCCGATGGCCTCCTGCTGGCCGAGTCCAAGAGTGCCCGACACTTCACCGGACCTTCCTGCAATGTGCCTGACCACAAGTTCCTCGTCGTCGGAGAAACGCTGGTTCGCCGGTAGACCCGGGTCCAGGTGGTACTCCATGAGCTTCCCCATGTAGGCCTTCTGACCGACCTCGACGGCGGCGTATCCCTCTGGGTTCTGACCGACGGCGAAAAGGAGTTTGCTCACATCCGCGTGCTGGAGTGCTGCCTCGGAGCCGGCCACCGGGTAGAGCCTCTCGATGTCGCGCCAGTCATCGGACTTTGCATCCCTCTCCACGTCGCTCATGGCACGGTTGATGTCCGGCAGGTACTCCGAAGTGATCTGGCCGATGCTGTCCGACATGTAGCTGTGTTCCGTCAGCCGCTTCGGGTCGTCGGCGACTGAGGCCACCAGGCTCTCCATGAGCTTTGTCTGGTCCGCGTTGTGTGGAGGCGTGTCGATTGTCGGCAGCTCGCCGGCCGGGTGTCCTGTCGTGGCTGCCTCAAGAGCCAGCGCGAGGTTGTTGCGACCCGCGATGCTCTCGTCACCTTCGGAATTCGCATCCTGTGGCCAGTCCCGCTCCTCGAAGAGATAGTCGAAGTTGCTCAGCGTCTTCCTGCCTTCTTTGCCGTCTCCGTCCGTGTCGTGGGTGAAGTCATGGTCCTCGTCCTTCGTGACGAACGTGCCATTGAAGAACTCGGTGGCGGCATCCGGACTGTTCGACAGGGCCTTCAGATATCCAGTCATCGGATCCCAACCAGAGTCCGTACCCGTACGGTTGAGAAGTGGATCCGCTCCCGTGCGCTGCCAGGCACCGTGACGGCCGTTACTCGTGAATTTCTTCTCCGTCTCAATCAGCTTGTCCCCATAGCTGTTGAGGAACCGGTCGTCGTAGTCGCCCCAGCGCATCAGGTTGCCCATGACCTGGGCACCGAGCGGGAAACCACCGTTGCGGCCGACAGGCTTGTCGACCATCTCGACCATCTTGTTCTTCCACTCGGTCATACCGACCGTGTCGCTCTGCGTCGCGTTGGCGAGCGTCATGCTCAAGTTCTTCTGGAGCTCGTCGTAGTGGTCCACCCGCTGACTGCCCAGTTCCCGGGCCCGGTGCGGGTCATTGATGCCCGTCCAGAAGTCCAGCGTGCCCCGGGGGCCAAGCCTCGTCGCGAACTCAGCCGCGAACAGATCATCGTTCGCGTATTTCTTCAGGCCGGCGTTGAGCTTGTCGAATTCCTCAGGAGTGATGTCTTCGGGCTTCTTCTTCGCCAGATCGGCGAGATCCTCCGCTTCCTTGATGGCGTTGGCCGCCGCATCCCGGTCCTTGTAACCGGCGTCGGAGAAGCCGAGGCGACTCTGGTCAACGAGGGCCTGCAGCACCTTGTTGGCAGAGTTGTCGCTCTCCGTGGCGTCGTTGAGGATTTTCTGGATCTCGTCGCGCAGGGCGGTGACGTCGCTCGCATCGTGTTCGGGCACCGTGGTGCCCTTTGCGGCGCGGTCCGGGTGGATGTTCATCGTGACGGTGAAGCCGCCGTCGCCGGTCGAGACCACCGTCAGATTCTTCTTCAGACCTCGGTCTATGGCGTCGTTGAGCTTTGTCTGATAGCCCGCGAGCTCACCGCGAGTGTCCCGGAGGATGTTACGGATGGACTCGGCCTGCGTGTGGGCGTCCTTGAACTCGCCGGCTGTCTTGCCGATGAACTCCTTCGATACGGTGGCGTTGAAGCCCGCCCAGTTGGCCTTGTTGGCTGCGCCGCGGAGGCCCTTGTCGGCAGACTCCTCCAAGTCCTTGAGATTGCGGATCATGGTGGTCCAGTCCTCGATGGCGTCATCGAGGAGCTTGAAGTTGGCGAAACGGAGAGCGTCGAGATCCATAAGTCGTCCTACTTGTCCTTCTTCTCGCCCGGCTCGCCATACGCCGGGTTCTTCTTGCCCGGATCACCGACCCGCTCGTCGAAGCCCGCGTCCAGAACGTCGATGCTGCTCATCTGCCGACGGATGTAGTGATCGTTACTGCTGTGGATCTTCGTCGTCACCGTCATGTGGTTCGAGATGTGCGCGCACGCATCACGGAGGGAGGACAACTGCTCGTCCCAGCGCGTCGACACGTGCTGGAGTCCACTACCCAGTGCGAAGCCCTGCGTGGAGAGGTCGCCCGCGGCCTTGTCGCTGCTCGGCATCGCCGCGCGTCCCTTGTCCCACAACTGGTTGTAGAGCTCGAAGGCATGCTTGCCGATGTTCGCCAAGTCGCCCTGGCTGGCCTTGAGATCGCCGTACCGGCTGGGCGCGGGCGGCGCCGCTCCTCCGCTGCCAGGATCCAACTGATTCAGCTGCATATGCGCCGACTGCCGCTCAGCCGCCTGTGTCTTCAGTTGTTCCCACTCATCCCACGCCATGAAGGCGCTCCTTCCCCCGCCGACTTCTGCTGGGCCGTTCCCTGGGCCAGGTTCCGACCAACGTAGTCAGAGGCGCTCATGTCCTCGATCAACTGCTCAGCCTTCACAAGCGCCTTGTGAAGGCTTTCCGCCCTCAGTCCTCCAGCCCTCCCGACTGGATGTAGTCAATGCCGGTGAACCACCACACCGCCATAACCACCATGACCAGAGCCATCGTCAGCAAGAGCACACGCCGAGCCCGATACCCCGCCTCCGACGGCTCGTTCGCCTCCGGATCACTGAAGCGGCGGGCCTGAAAGCGCCACCACAGTGCCCTCTGGTCGGTCAGTCCCATTCCGCCGAGCCAGAGCGCGATGACGAGCATGAAAATCCCGAAGCCGACCATCAGTGCGCACCCTCCACAAGCGAGACCAAGAGCATCAGTAAGCCCTCTCCGCAACCAACCCCGTCTGCACCATCGGCTTCCCCCGCTTCCGGGAAACGAAGATCCCCCGCCCCGCCGGCATCGGCCGAGGCCGTACGCCGCCCAGCAGGTCGCCCTCGCCCGTGTCACCCGCAAGGACGACACCCTGTGCGCCGAGCTCCTTCATCCGCTGGAGGAACGGCTCGTACGCGGCCCGTCCCGCGCCCGCGGACGAGCGGGCGAGGATGAACCGCACACCGACGTCCCGTGCGAAGGGCAGGAGTTCGGTCAGGCCGGCCAGCGGGTTGCCGCTGGACGTGGACACCAGGTCGTAGTCGTCGATCACGACGTACACCGTCGGGCCCTGCCACCAACTCCGGTCCCGCAGCTGCTGAGCCGTGACGTCGGCCGTCGGCGTACGGCGCTGCATCAGGTCCGCCAGAGCCGACATGTGGTGGTCCATGGCGTTGGACATGGGGATGTACTCGGCCAGGTGCGAGGCTGGAGTCACATCCAGCAGCGAGCGCCGGTTGTCCACCACGAACAGCTTGCAGGAGTCCCCGGAGTAGCGCTCCGTGAGCTGCTTGATCAGCAGCTTCAGCAGGTTCGACTTCCCGGACTCGCTCTCGCCGAAGATCAGGAAGAACGGGTCCTGCTCGAAGTCCACGAAGACCGGCTCGAGGTTGTCCTCGTCGAGAGCGAAGGCGATGCCCCGCTGCGGGAAGCGGTTGCCCGGCGGCAGCTGCTCCGCCGAGAACTCCCTCGGCAGCAGGCGGACTTCGGGCGCGCCCGGGGCCTGCCAGTGCCGCGAGATCTCCGTCGCCAGTGCCGCCGTAGCGTCCGCCAGGTCCGTGTCCGACGTCAGACCGTCGATCCGCGGGACCGCGGCCATGAAGTGCAGCTTCTGCGGCGACTGACCGCGGCCCGGGACGCCCGTCGGGACGTTCGCCGCCACCTTGCGGTCCAGTTCGGAGTCCATCGTGTCGCCGAGCCGCAGCTCCAGGCGGTTCATGAGGTGGTCCTTGAGGTTCGAGCGGACCTCCATCGAGCGCGACGCGGTCAGCACCAGGTGGATGCCGTAGCCGAGGCCCCGCGCCGCGATGTCCAGGATCACCGGCTCCAGACCCTCGTAGTCCGCGCGGAAGTTCCCCCAGCCGTCGACCACCAGGAACACGTCGCCCCAGGGCTGGTCCGTGACCGGGATGTCGCCGCGCGCCCGCCGGGCACGGAAGTCCGCGATCGACGCGATCCCGGCCGACCGGAAGTACTCCTCCCGGCGCGTCATCACGCCGTACACCTCGGCGACCGTACGCCGCACCTTCTCCGGGTCCAGGCGCGACGCCACGCCACCCACGTGCGGCAGCCCCGCCACCGCCGCCATACCGCCACCGCCGAAGTCCAGCCCGTAGACCTGCACTTCGTACGGCGTGTGCGTGAGCGCGAAGGACGAGATCAGCGTGCGCAGCAGCGTCGACTTGCCGGACTGCGGACCACCGACGATCTGCATGTGGCCCGCGGCACCCGAGAAGTCGACCCACAGCGGGTCGCGGCGCTGCTCGTACGGCTTGTCCACGAGGCCGACCGGGACGACGAGGCGGCCCGCGCCCTCGTAACCCGGCTGGGTGAGGCCGCGGCCCTGCACCGCCGTGAGCCCGGGCAGCAGCCCGTCCAGCGACGGCGGGCTGTCCAGCGGCGGCAGCCACACCTGGTGCGCCGCAGGGCCCTGGGCCTCCAGCCGGCGCACGATCACGTCGAGCACCGTGTCCGCGAGAGCGTCGTCCGTGTCGGAGGCAGCGGGCTCCGTACGCTGCTGCGGAATCGACACGTACCGGACCGGTACCTCCGCCGCCGTGAACAGCACCGGCCTCCGGTCCACCGGCAGTGGCCCGCCCGCCAGCGCGGCCTGCTGAGATCCCGAGCGGTACACACCGGAGACGTAAGCCGCCTTGAAGCGCACCATCTCGTCCGTGCCGAACTTCAGGAAACCCGAGCCGGGGACGTTCGGCAGCTCGTACGCGTCCGGGACGCCCAGCGCCGCCCGCGACTCCGCGGCGGAGAAGGTGCGCAGACCGATGCGGTACGACAGGTACGTCTCCAGGCCGCGCAGCCGGCCCTCCTCCAGACGCTGCGAGGCCAGCAGCAGGTGCACGCCCAGGGAGCGGCCGATGCGGCCGATCTGGACGAACATCTCGATGAAGTCCGGCTTCGCTGTCAGCAGCTCGCTGAACTCGTCGATCACCAGGACCAGCGACGGGATCGGCTGCAGCGGCGCACCCGCCGCACGCGCCTTCTCGTAGTCGTGGATGTTGGCGTAGTTGCCCGCGTCGCGCAGCATCTCCTGGCGGCGGTTGAGCTCGCCGCGGATGGAGTCGCCCATACGGTCGACGAGAGTGAGGTCGTCGGCCAGGTTCGTGATCACGGCCGCGACATGCGGCATCTGGGCCATGCCGGCGAAGGTCGCGCCACCCTTGAAGTCCGCCAGCACGAAGTTCAGGGTCTCCGAGGAGTGCGTCACCGCGAGGCCCAGCACCAGCGTGCGCAGCAGCTCCGACTTACCGGAACCCGTGGCGCCCACGCACAGACCGTGCGGGCCCATGCCCTCCTGCGCGGCCTCCTTGAGGTCGAGCATCACAGGGCGGCCGTCCTCGCCGAGACCGATGGGAACGCGCAGCCGCTCGGCGAGCGAGCGGGGCCGCCAGGTGCGCTTGGTGTCCACCGACGCGGCGTCCCCGAGGCCCAGCAGATCCGTGAACTCCAGGTTGGCGAGCAGCGGTTGGTCGTCGTCCCCGCCCGAGGCCATGCGCAGCGGCGCCAGTTGCCGTGACAGCGCCTCCGCGGACTCGTACGACAGCGAGTCGGGCGTGCCCTCGTAGACGACACCGTGGCCCGACTCCAGGTGCAGTGCCTGAGGCTGTACGACGATGGAGAGGTCGCCCCGGGCGCCGGTGAGTTCACCGGGGACGACCTCGACGACCGTCACCCCCTGCAGGCCCTCGGGGGAGGCCAGGACGGAGTCCGGCGGCAGGGACAGGCCGTCGAGGACGACGACGATGTGCGGCTCCTCGGGGAGCGGGGCGGCGCCCGGGTGGAAGCGCGGGCGGCCGGTCAGGCGGGTGGCCAGCAGGTCCTCGAGCTCACGCGTGTCGCTGCTGATGAGGCGGCGGCTGCCCGCGCCGTCCACCGCGCCGGCGGACTGCGTGTGCGGCAGCCACTTGGCCCACTCCCACTGCGGCAGGCTCTCGCGGCCCGCCATGACCACGATCATCAGGTCCTCGGGGGAGTGCAGCGAGGCCAGTGAACCGGTCATGGCGCGCACGGAGGACCGTACGGACTGGGGCTCACCGCTCACCGTGACGTGGTAGAAGGCGCGCAGCGAGACCGCCATCGGCAGGTCGTCGAGGGTGCTGTGCGAGGCGAGGAAGCGCTGCATCGCGCCCGCGGTCAGCGGCTCCAGCTGCTCGACGGGAGCGGTCTCGGAGGAGAGGAGAGGTGTGGCCAGCGCCTGCGGGCCGAGGCCGATGCGTACCTGGGCGAAGTCCTCGTCGCCCGGCCGCCGTTCCCACACCCGGCTGCCCTCGGCGACCAGCGCCCACAACTGCTCGGGGGAGGGGTGCAGGTAGTACTGGGCGTCCCGCTGCTTCCTGGCCGTCTCGACCGCGGAGCGCCGGGCCTGCGACAGGTACAGGAGGTAGTCGCGGCGGATGTCGGCCAGCTGCCCCTGGTTGCCGCGGCGGTAGCGGACCACCATCGCGATGGACATGGCGATCGTCGAGGCGATCATCACCATGCCCATGATCTTCATGAACGGCTGTCCGTTCGTGAAGAAGAAGACCACCGAGCCGCCCATGCCGAGCGTGGGCAGGAGTTGCATCAGGACGCTTTCCTGCTGTCCGCGCGGCAGTTCGGGCGGAGGCTGCAGAACGACCTCTTCCGTGGGCACTTCGGACGGCAGCGCCCTGGGCGGGCGCTTCACGACGATGTGGCTCACTGCTCACCAATTCCCTTGCCGGGCCCAGAGTGTTCCGCCCGCCGCCCCGTGCCGGCGGGCGCCGCCGCCCCCGTGTCAGGCGGTCGCGGGCCGTCGCGCGATCCTACTGACCTCATCCGACACCGGTGGGCGGTAGGGTGCCGGGAGTTCGCGTGAGCACACGTGGAACCAGGTTGGAGAATCAGGGCATTTCGCGCGACCTTGAGGCGTGCGAAGTCCCATTGCCGACCGTACGGACCCCTTTCCGCGGCCTCGCCGGACGCCCGGCGGGACGGGTCGGGGAAAGCGGCGCAGGACCTTCACAACGAAGACGCAGAACCATCACGGAGACTGAGGGGGAGCAGCAGGTGAGCATGACGGCCTCCGCGACAGCCACCGGAGCCGGCGGGCCCGGTCAGGGAGTCCCTGCCGGGGCGGGCACGGGACTGGGCTTCTGCCGGGTCACCATCGTGGCACCCGACAGCAGGATCGACGTGGCGCTGCCCGACGACGTCCCGGTCGCCGACCTCTACCCCGAGATCCTCCGGCTCTCCCAGCAGAGCCCCGCCGAGGGCGCCCCGGTCGGCTACCACCTCGTACGCCGCGACGGCACCGTCCTCGACAGCTCCCGCTCCTTCTCCGCGCAGCGCATTCTCGACGGTGAACTCCTCACCCTGCGGCCCTTCTCCGACTCGCTGCCGCCCGCCGTGTTCGACGACGTCTCCGAAGCGGTCGCGTCCGCCGTGACCCGTGAGCACAAACTGTGGAGCGGTGACCTCACGCGCGCGGCCGGCCTCGTCGGCGGCGGAGTCCTGCCGGCCCTGCTCGCCTTCGTGGCCTGGACCGCCGACCCGCTCCACGACATGCACAGCCTGCCGGGTGTCCTCGCCGCCGTGACCGGACTCGTCCTGGTCGTCCTCGGCGCGGTCCGCGCGCGCGTCTACGACGACCGCGCCTCCGCCGTCGCGCTCGGACTGGGCGCCCTGCCGAACGTGGCGGTGGCCGGCTCCGGACTCCTCCCGCTCGCCGAGGGCCAGGGCATCGGCAAGCTGCAGTTCCTGCTCGGCTGCGCGGCCGTACTCGTCGCCTCCGTGGTCCTCGCGCTCTGCGCGCCGCACGGGGACGGGCCGTTCGTCGCCTTCGCGTTCGCCTCCGCCTTCGGCCTGGTCACGGTCTTCGTGGGGCTCCTCGCGCACTGGACGCCCACGGAGGTGGCCGCGCTGGGTGCCCCGATCGCCGTGGTGGCCCTCGCCTTCCTGCCGGGCATGTCCATGCGCTTCGCGCGCCTCCCCATCGGCTTCGAGCCCCCGAACACCACGCGCAGCGCGTACGGCAACGACCCCGCGCCCCAGGAGCCGGTCGACTTCGAGCGCATCGAGGCCCAGGCCCGCCGCGGTCACGAACTGCTGGTCGGTCTCGTGGGCGGCTGCGCGCTCCTCGCGGTCGGCGCCGCGGCGGTGCTCGGCTTCTCCGACGACGTATGGGCCCAACTGCTCGCGCTCACCACGGGAATCGCGCTCCTGATGCGCGCTCAGCTCTTCCGGTACACCACCCAGGTCGCCGCCTGCCTCACCGCGGGACTCGGCTCCCTCGTCCTGCTCGGCCTCGGACTGGCGCTCAACCCGCCGTCGTCCCTGATCCGCGACGCCCTGACCGGGGACCGTACGGGCCTCGACATCCGCACCATCTGGCTTGTCGCCGTGATCGCGGCGGCCGCCGCCCTGATCACCGCCATCGGCCTGATCGTCCCGCGCAGCGGCCTCACCCCCTTCTGGGGGCGCTTCCTGGAGATCGCGGAGGGCTTCGTCCTGCTGACCCTGATTCCGCTGGCCCTGGCCGTCTTCGACGTGTACGGCGCCGTCCGCGCCATGACCAGCTGATCGCGGCCGCCGCCGACCGGTCCGTACGCGGACCTCGACGGTGGCCGGAGCGCCGGGCGGGGTGGATCCGAGCGTCCTCCCGGCCTGGTACCCTGGCCAGCGGCCGTTCGTGTACGCACCCCCGGACCCCGTCCAAGACGCACTCCCCAGGAGCCCGTCGGGATCCGGAGGACGCGCCGAGCGGATCCCCGCCTCCCGAGTCGTGGAAGCTCCCCTGAGACGAAGACCAGGGGCACTCGGAGGCTCAAGAAGACTCACGAGGAGTACGCATGTCGCTCGACGCCGCTACGAAGAAGCAGATCATCAGCGAGTTCGGTACCAAGGAGGGCGACACCGGCTCCCCCGAGGTCCAGGTCGCGATGCTCTCGCGCCGTATCTCGGACCTGACCGAGCACCTCAAGACCCACAAGCACGACCACCACTCGCGCCGCGGTCTGCTCATCCTGGTCGGTCAGCGCCGCCGCCTGCTGCAGTACCTGGCCAAGAAGGACATCCAGCGCTTCCGTACGCTGGTCGACCGCCTCGGCATCCGTCGCGGTGCGGCGGGCGCCAAGTAAGACGCCGTGAAGGGAGCGGTTCCCACGACAAGGGGGCCGCTCCCTTTGCTGTACGTGCGGAAACGTGCGGAGTGTCACCGCGGCTTTGTAGGGTGGTAGCACAACGCAACAACGCCATAACGAACGACACAGCGTGACGCCACCCGGATCGCACCGGGTACACGGATGACGTCACGCACACCGAACGAGGAGAAGCGCACCTCGCCGCCGCCGGTCCTCGGTAGTGGCCCCCGGGGGAAAAGGGGAAATCGAGCCCCGGGTGCTTCGATCGAAGACCGGCCCGCACCAGACGGAGCGCTTCTCCACCACCGTCCCCCTGCCACACGGGCGGGCCCAGGGACGAAAGACGATAAGTAACGGAGAAAACGCTAGTGGAGAACGAGACCCACTACGCCGAGGCCGTCATCGACAACGGCTCCTTCGGCACCCGTACCATCCGCTTCGAGACGGGCCGCCTGGCCAGGCAGGCCGCCGGCTCCGCCGTGGCGTATCTGGACGACGACACCATGGTGCTGTCGGCCACCACCGCTTCCAAGAACCCCAAGGACCAGCTGGACTTCTTCCCGCTCACGGTCGACGTCGAGGAGCGGATGTACGCGGCCGGGAAGATCCCCGGCTCCTTCTTCCGCCGCGAGGGCCGGCCCTCCGAGGACGCGATTCTCACCTGCCGCCTCATCGACCGCCCGCTGCGCCCGTCCTTCAAGAAGGGCCTGCGCAACGAGATCCAGGTCGTCGCCACGATCATGGCGCTCAACCCCGACCACCTGTACGACGTCGTCGCGATCAACGCCGCGTCCGCGTCCACGCAGCTGGCCGGTCTGCCCTTCTCCGGCCCGATCGGCGGCGTCCGCGTCGCGCTGATCCGCGGCCAGTGGGTGGCCTTCCCGACGCACACCGAGCTCGAGGACGCCGTCTTCGACATGGTCGTCGCGGGCCGCACCCTGGAGGACGGCGACGTCGCGATCATGATGGTCGAGGCCGAGGCCACCGAGGAGACCATCAAGCTCGTCAAGGGTGGCGCCGAGGCACCCACCGAGGAGATCGTCGCCGCCGGTCTGGACGCCGCGAAGCCCTTCATCAAGGTCCTGTGCAAGGCCCAGGCCGACCTCGCCGCGAAGGCCGCCAAGCCGACCGCCGAGTTCCCGATCTTCCTGGACTACCAGGACGACGTGTTCGAGGCGCTCACCGCCGCGGTCCGCACCGAGCTCGCCCAGGCGCTCACCATCGCCGGCAAGCAGGAGCGCGAGACCGAGCTCGACCGCGTGAAGGGCCTGGCCGCGGAGAAGCTGCTCCCCGAGTTCGAGGGGCGCGAGAAGGAGATCTCCGCCGCGTACCGCTCGCTCACCAAGCAGCTGGTCCGTGAGCGCGTCATCAAGGAGAAGAAGCGCATCGACGGCCGCGGTGTCACCGACATCCGCACGCTGGCCGCCGAGGTCGAGGCCATCCCGCGGGTGCACGGTTCCGCGCTGTTCGAGCGTGGCGAGACCCAGATCCTGGGCGTCACCACCCTCAACATGCTCCGCATGGAGCAGCAGCTGGACACCCTCTCCCCGGTGACCCGCAAGCGCTACATGCACAACTACAACTTCCCGCCGTACTCCACCGGCGAGACCGGCCGCGTCGGCTCCCCGAAGCGCCGCGAGATCGGCCACGGCGCCCTCGCCGAGCGCGCCCTGATGCCGGTCCTGCCGACGCGCGAGGAGTTCCCGTACGCGATCCGTCAGGTGTCCGAGGCCCTCGGCTCCAACGGCTCGACGTCCATGGGCTCGGTCTGCGCCTCCACCATGTCGCTGCTGAACGCCGGTGTGCCGCTGAAGGCCCCGGTCGCCGGTATCGCCATGGGCCTGATCTCGCAGGAGATCGACGGCGAGACGCACTACGTCACCCTCACCGACATCCTCGGTGCGGAGGACGCCTTCGGCGACATGGACTTCAAGGTCGCCGGTACGAAGGAGTTCGTGACCGCCCTCCAGCTCGACACCAAGCTGGACGGCATCCCCGCCTCCGTCCTGGCCGCCGCCCTGAAGCAGGCCCGTGACGCCCGCCTCCACATCCTCGACGTGATGATGGAAGCGATCGACACCCCGGACGAGATGTCCCCCAACGCGCCGCGGATCATCACCGTGAAGATCCCGGTCGACAAGATCGGCGAGGTCATCGGCCCCAAGGGCAAGATGATCAACCAGATCCAGGAGGACACCGGCGCCGAGATCACGATCGAGGACGACGGCACCATCTACATCGGTGCCGCCGACGGCCCGGCCGCCGAGGCCGCCCGCACCACGATCAACGGCATCGCCAACCCGACCATGCCGGAGGTCGGCGAGCGCTACCTGGGCACCGTCGTGAAGACGACGACCTTCGGTGCGTTCGTGTCGCTGCTCCCGGGCAAGGACGGTCTGCTGCACATCTCGCAGATCCGCAAGCTCGCCGGCGGCAAGCGCGTGGAGAACGTCGAGGACGTCGTCGGCGTGGGCGCCAAGGTCCAGGTCGAGATCGCCGAGATCGACTCCCGCGGCAAGCTCTCCCTCATCCCCGTGATCGAGGGCGAAAGCGACGATGAGAAGAAGGACGACACCGACAAGTGACGTCGAGTAGCTCCACGGCGACGGCCCGCACCTCTTCGGAGGCGCGGGCCGTCGCCCGTACCCAAACCCTCATCAAGGGCATGAACGGCATCGGCACGGTCCGTAAGACGACCCTCCCGGGCGGCCTGCGCATCGTCACCGAGACCCTGCCCTCGGTCCGCTCGGCGACCTTCGGCATCTGGGCGCACGTGGGCTCCCGCGACGAGACGCCGTCCCTCAACGGCGCCACGCACTACCTGGAGCACCTGCTCTTCAAGGGCACGACCCGCAGGTCCGCCCTTGACATCTCCTCCGCCATCGACGCGGTCGGCGGCGAGATGAACGCGTTCACGGCGAAGGAGTACACGTGCTACTACGCACGCGTGCTCGACAGCGACCTCCCGCTCGCCATCGACGTCGTCTGCGACATGCTCACCGGCTCGCTCATCCTCGAAGAGGACGTCAACGTCGAGCGCGGCGCCATCCTCGAAGAGATCGCCATGACGGAGGACGACCCCGGCGACTGTGTGCACGACCTGTTCGCGCACACCATGTTCGGCGACAACCCGCTCGGCCGCCCGGTCCTCGGCACCGTCGAGACGGTCAACGCCCTCACCGCGGACCGCATCCGCCGCTTCTACAAGAAGCACTACGACCCGACGCACCTGGTCGTCGCGGCCGCGGGCAACGTCGATCACAACAAGGTCGTACGACAGGTCCGCGCGGCCTTCGAGCAGGCGGGCGCCCTCAAGCGGCCCCACGCCACCCCGGTCGCCCCGCGCGAGGGCCGCCGCACCATCCGTACGGCCGGCCGCGTCGAGCTCCTCGCCCGCAAGACCGAGCAGGCCCACGTCGTCCTCGGCATGCCCGGCCTCGCCCGCACCGACGACCGACGCTGGGCCCTCGGCGTGCTCAACACCGCGCTCGGCGGCGGTATGTCGTCCCGTCTCTTCCAGGAGGTGCGGGAGAAGCGCGGCCTGGCCTACAGCGTGTACTCGTACACCTCGGGCTTCGCCGACTGCGGTCTCTTCGGGGTGTACGCGGGCTGCCGCCCGTCCCAGGTCCACGACGTGCTGAAGATCTGCCGCGACGAGCTCGACCAGGTCGCCGAGCACGGACTGCCCGACGACGAGATCGACCGTGCCGTCGGCCAGCTCCGCGGCTCCACGGTCCTCGGCCTGGAGGACACCGGCGCCCTGATGAACCGCATCGGCAAGAGCGAGCTGTGCTGGGGCGAGCAGATGTCCGTCGACGAGATGCTGACCCGGATAGCCATGGTCACCCCGGACGACGTCCGGTCCGTGGCCCGCGACATCCTGGGACAGCGGCCCTCGCTCTCGGTCATCGGCCCGCTCAGGGACAAGCAGGCCTCCCGGCTGGAGGACGCGGTGGCGTGAACCGCGCCGGAACGAATCGGCGGTAGGTTCGCGTACGTCCTCGACAACCCGCATTCCCGTAAGGAAGCAACAACATGAGCAAGCTGCGCGTGGCGGTCCTCGGCGCCAAGGGCCGTATCGGATCCGAGGCCGTACGGGCCGTCGAGGCCGCCGAGGACATGGAGCTGGTGGCCGCCCTCGGCAGCACCGACAAGCTGGAGACGCTCGTCGAGACCGGCGCCCAGGTCGCGGTCGAGCTCACCACCCCCGCCTCCGTCATGGGCAACCTCGACTTCTGCGTACGCCACGGCATCCACGCGGTCGTGGGTACGACGGGATGGACCGACGAGCGCCTCGCCCAGCTGAACGGCTGGCTGGACCGGTCCCCGGAGACGGGGGTGCTCATCGCCCCCAACTTCTCCATCGGGGCCGTGCTGACCATGAAGTTCGCCGAGAAGGCCGCGCCCTACTTCGAGTCCGTCGAGGTCGTTGAGCTCCACCACCCGAACAAGGTGGACGCCCCCAGCGGCACCGCCACGCGCACCGCCCAGCTCATCGCCGCCGCCCGCGAGAGCGCCGGCAGCGCTCCCCAGCCCGACGCCACGGTCACGGCCCTCGACGGCGCCCGCGGCGCGAGCGTCGACGGGGTGCCCGTCCACGCCGTACGCCTGCGGGGCCTGCTCGCCCACCAGGAGGTGCTGCTCGGCGGTGAGGGCGAGACCCTCACCATCCGCCACGACTCCCTCCACCACAGCAGCTTCATGCCGGGCATCCTGCTGGGGGCCCGGCGCGTGGTGACCACCCCAGGCCTCACCTTCGGCCTCGAACACTTCCTCGACCTGAGCTGAGCGACCGGCGGAACCCCATGCGCGCGAAGATCACCTATGCCATCACGGCCGCCGTCCTGGTCGTCTACTTCGTCCTGGTCGGCAGCCGCGGTGTCCTGTTGATCGAGACCGGCACGCCCGTCACGATCGCCTTCGGCGTGGCGGTGCTGATCCTGCCGGGGATCGGCCTGTGGTTCCTGTGGAAGAACACCCAGTTCGTCCGCAGGGCCAACCAGCTCGCCGCCGAACTCGACGCCGAAGGCGGCCTGCCCGTCGACGAGTTGAAGCGCACCCCGGGGGGCCGCATCGACCGCGACTCGGCCGACGAGGTCTTCGCCAGGCGCAAGGCCGAGACGGAGGACGCCCCGGACGACTGGCGCAGCTGGTTCCGCCTCGCCGTCGCCTACCACGACGCCCGCGACACACCCCGGGCGCGCAAGGCCATGCAGCGGGCGATCGCGCTCCACGACGGAAAGCCCGTCCAACCCGCCTGAGGTGCCTCTACGCGATACGTGAGGGGCCGACCCGCGTGTGCGGGCCGGCCCCTCACGTATCGCCCGTCTATCGGCTATCGGCCGGGCCCGTACTCCGCGGCCCATGCCTCCACCGTGTCCGCCGCCCTGTCGAAGGCCTGCGGGCGGCCCAGGAAGTCGGCGTTGTGCGTGGTCATCAGCGGCGGCGCGTCCTCAGGGGAACGGTCCTTGCGTACGAGGAGAAGGGCCTGCCCCTGCACGGTGCGCGGCAGCCCGAGCCAGCGCACCGGCTGCTGCACCGTGCGCGCCGAGACGACCTGCTCCCAGGGTGCCGTGCGCGTGCTGAAGAAGCCCACCCTGCGCAGTCCTCGCGCGCTCACCCAGGTCCCCACACGCAGCAGCCGCAGGGCGCAGACGATGATGAACAGCGCCACCCCGAAGCAGACCGCGCCACCGGACAGGGTTCCGGCCACCGTGATGATGACCGCTGCGGCGAGCACGTAGGAGGCGAGCAGCAGCAGGAGCGCTGCCGCGCCCACCCGCCAGGGGCCGGGGCGGTAGGGCCGCCGCCAGCGGTCGCGGTGATCGAACGGCAGGGCCTGGTCGTCCGCCGCGTCGTCGAAAGCGCGGTCGGCGGTCAGGAAGGGCAGGGGCACGGCTGATCCTCACTCAATCCATATTCAGTCCAGGCATCGGCATCGCCGGGTGAGGTTATCGAGCCGGATGCCCACCCACCACCTGTGGGTGGTCCATGGGGGTACGTACCGCGCCATTCGGGCGGCGAACACGGGCGGTTGGGCCTCAGCGGTGCCGGGATGCCTCGGACTGCTGTGTGTGGCTGGGCGACTGGTCCACTGACAGCGCCGGCATCCCGAGGAGCAGGGAGCCCACGAGCCCCGCGACCACGGTGAGACCCACGAGCCACCGCCCGGCCAACTCGCTCGCGGAGGCACGCGCGCGGGGCGGGGGAGCGACATTACTGCGGAACGTGTCGGCTTCGGCGATGAAGGCGAAGGGAACGGGCTCGCGCCGACGGGACATGGGGTGCGCTTCTCCTCTGGGGGCTTGTGAGGGATCAGGGGACTCGAACGATCGCTGTCATCTACACAGATGCGCGAGTGCCCCAAGCGGTGCCTTCTTTCACCGACTTCGCCGAAATTCGCCGAAGAATGTCGCGGCATGCCGCCGAACGTCCTGCTGTCAGTGCCGCGCCGGAGAGTGGCCGCCGTGCGGGAGATCCGATGGAAGGACCCTCCGACGCCTCCGATCAAGATCACCACCGCTGATCCCACCGAGTCTGCGCCGCGGCATCGGTGCGGTCCTCCAAGCGGGGGCAGCGGTCGGTCAAGGAGACCGACACCTCCCACGAACGCACCTGGGTCAACTTCGCCACGTGCAACGCCCGGTCTCTCATGCGCTTCCCCGGCCTGCGCACCCAGCACGAGCTCGCACAGGTCCTGTCCTCCCCGCAGCGGTAGATCGACATGGCGGGCGAGAAGACGGAGGCGGAGTGGGCCAGGCTCATGCCGCTGACGCACCCCGCCTCGAGCAACAACGGCCGGATCGCCCTCTAGCACGAACAGCCCGGTCCCGCAGGGGCACGCATGATCGGGTCAGCCGAGCGAAGTGTCCGTATTGCGGCATTTTGCGAACTTCGTCTAGCCTGATCAAACGGACCCGGCACTGCCTGAACCCCCGAGCAGGCAGTGCCGGGTTCCAGCTTTGTCCTGACTTTTCCAGCCCCCCGAGGGCAGACCGCGCCTTGAGCAGCGAGTAGCGTGGTACCCATGGCTCCGACCTCCACTCCGCAGACCCCCTTCGGGCGGGTCCTCACCGCCATGGTCACGCCCTTCACGGCGGACGGCGCACTCGACCTCGACGGCGCGCAGCGGCTCGCCACCCACCTGGTGGACGCAGGCAACGACGGCCTGATCATCAATGGCACCACCGGCGAGTCCCCGACCACCAGCGACGCGGAGAAATCGGATCTCGTACGGGCCGTCCTGGAGGCCGTCGGCGACCGCGCCCACATCGTCGCAGGCGTCGGCACGAACGACACCCGGCACAGCATCGAGCTGGCCCGCGCCGCCGAGAAAGTCGGCGCCCACGGCCTGCTCGTCGTCACGCCGTACTACAACAAGCCCCCGCAGGAGGGCCTCTACCGGCACTTCAAGGCCATCGCCGACGCCGCCGAGCTGCCGGTCATGCTGTACGACATCCCCGGCCGCAGCGGCGTCCCGATCAACACCGAGACGCTCGTCCGGCTCGCCGAGCACCCGAGAATCGTCGCGAACAAGGACGCCAAGGGGGACCTCGGCCGCGCCAGCTGGGCCATCGCCCAGTCCGGCCTCGCCTGGTACTCCGGCGACGACATGCTGAACCTCCCCCTGCTCTCCGTGGGCGCGGTCGGATTCGTCTCGGTCGTCGGCCATGTCGTCACTCCCGAGCTGCGCGCCCTCGTCGACGCGTACGTCTCCGGCGACGTCCAGAAGGCGACGGAGATCCACCAGAAGCTGCTCCCGGTCTTCACCGGCATGTTCCGTACTCAGGGCGTGATGACCACCAAGGCGGCCCTGGCCCTCCAGGGCCTGCCCGCCGGGCCCCTGCGCGCGCCCATGGTCGAGCTCACGCCCGAGGAGATCACCCAGCTCAAGATCGATCTTGCCGCCGGCGGGGTACAGCTCTGACATCGGACTTCACAACTGAATAGGCAGGACCAAGGTGCCTGCACCCACACCAAACAACTGCTTCTGCACGAACGTCATGCGCGCCACGTGCCCCACCGGTACGTGGCGTGTGTGGTGAGGAGAGTCTTTTGAGTCATCCGCATCCTGAACTCGGCCCGCCGCCGAAGCTTCCAGAGGGCGGCCTGCGGGTCACCCCGCTCGGCGGCCTGGGCGAAATCGGCCGGAACATGACCGTCTTCGAGTACGGCGGCCGCCTGCTGATCGTTGACTGCGGAGTGCTTTTCCCGGAGGAGGAGCAGCCAGGCATCGATCTGATCCTGCCGGACTTCTCGTCCATCCGGGACCGCCTCGACGACATAGAGGGCATCGTCCTCACCCACGGGCACGAGGACCACATCGGTGGCGTTCCGTACCTGCTCCGGGAGAAGCCCGACATCCCGCTGATCGGCTCCAAGCTGACCCTCGCCCTCATCGAGGCCAAGCTCCAGGAGCACCGCATCCGCCCGTACACCCTCGAGGTCGCCGAGGGGAACCGCGAGCGCATCGGCCCGTTCGACTGCGAGTTCATCGCGGTCAACCACTCGATCCCGGACGCCCTCGCGGTCGCCATCCGCACCCCTGCGGGCATGGTTGTCCACACGGGCGACTTCAAGATGGACCAGTTGCCGCTGGACAACCGTCTGACGGATCTGCACGCGTTCGCCCGGCTGAGCGAGGAGGGCATCGACCTCCTCCTCAGCGACTCCACGAACGCCGAGGTCCCCGGTTTCACGCCGCACGAGCGGGACATCTCCAACGTTCTGCGCCAGGTCTTCGCCGGTGCCCGCAAGCGGATCATCGTGGCCAGCTTCGCCAGCCACGTCCACCGCATCCAGCAGATCCTGGACGCGGCCCACGAGTACGGCCGCCGGGTCGCCTTCGTCGGCCGCTCGATGGTGCGCAACATGGGCATCGCACGCGACCTCGGCTATCTCAAGGTTCCGCCGGGTCTCGTGGTCGACGTCAAGACGCTGGACGATCTGCCGGACTCCGAAGTGGTCCTGGTCTGCACGGGTTCCCAGGGCGAGCCGATGGCGGCCCTGTCGCGCATGGCCAACCGGGACCACCAGATCCGGATCGTCCAGGGCGACACGGTGATCCTGGCGTCGTCGCTGATCCCCGGCAACGAGAACGCCGTCTACCGCGTCATCAACGGTCTGAGCCGCTGGGGCGCGAACGTCGTCCACAAGGGCAATGCCAAGGTGCACGTCTCCGGGCATGCCTCGGCCGGTGAGCTGCTGTACTTCTACAACATCTGCCGCCCGAAGAACCTCATGCCGGTGCACGGTGAGTGGCGCCACCTCCGCGCCAACGCCGAACTGGGCGCCATGACGGGCGTACCGCACGACCGGATCGTCATCGCCGAGGACGGCGTGGTCGTCGACCTCGTCGAGGGCAAGGCCAAGATCTCGGGCAAGGTCCAGGCCGGATACGTGTACGTCGACGGTCTCTCGGTCGGCGATGTCGGCGAACCGGCCCTCAAGGACCGCAAGATCCTCGGCGACGAGGGCATCATCTCGGTCTTCGTGGTGATCGACTCGTCGACGGGCAAGATCACGGGCGGGCCGCACATCCAGGCCCGTGGCTCCGGTATCGAGGACGCGGCCTTCAGTGACGTGACCCCGAAGATCACGGAGTCGCTGGAGCGGTCGGCCCAGGACGGCGTCGTGGAGCCCCACCAGCTGCAGCAACTCGTGCGCCGCACCCTGGGCAAGTGGGTCTCGGACAACTACCGGCGGAGGCCGATGATCCTCCCGGTCGTCGTCGAGGTCTGATCTGCCGCACGGACCTCCGTAGGCGCCAACTCGGAGCGGGGCCCCTCGATTTGCATCGGGGCGCCCCGCTCCAGTACGTTTACGGCTCCGCCTGAACGGGAACCCGGGTGCTCCGAGCGCCGGGGACCAACTCCCGGACCGGGTGGAAATTCCGACTCAGAATCTCTGATAAAGTCGGAAACACCGAAGGGAAGCGCCCGGAGGAAAGCCGCGAGAGAGTCTCTCGGGTGAGTACGAAGGAAGCGTCCGTTCCTTGAGAACTCAACAGCGTGCCAAAAATCAACGCCAGATATGTTGATACCCCGTCTCCAGCATCAGCTGGGACGAGGTTCCTTTGAAGAAAACACAGCGAGGACGCTGTGAACCACTGGGTTATTCCTCTGGTGGTTCCGCTCTCGTGATGTGTGACCGGATTACCGGTAAACATTCACGGAGAGTTTGATCCTGGCTCAGGACGAACGCTGGCGGCGTGCTTAACACATGCAAGTCGAACGATGAAGCCCTTCGGGGTGGATTAGTGGCGAACGGGTGAGTAACACGTG
>NZ_VJZE01000569.1 GCF_009377205.1 Streptomyces phyllanthi | reverse complement strand
GGTCACCCCGGCCGCCGACATCTCGTCGACCCCCGTCACAGCGCTCCGCTCCCTTCCTGAAGCAGCCCCCGCAGCCGCTCCCAGCCCCGCTCGTACGCGAACGCCTCGACGCCCCACCGCAGCGCGGGCACCGTCACCACCAGCCCCGAGGGGTCCCGCTCCAGCACATGCACCTCGGAGATCCGGCGTCTGCCACCGTGGTCACGGACCAGATGAAGGACCACCGAGAGCGCGGCCGCCACCTGGCTGTGCAGGGCCGCCCGATCGAGCCCGGCGGCCGTACCGAGCGCTTCCAGCCGGGCGGGCACCTGGGCCGCCGCGTTGGCGTGCAGGGTCCCGCAGCCGCCCTCGTGGCCCGTGTTGAGGGCAGCCAGCAGCGACACGACCTCGGATCCGCGCACCTCGCCGACGACCAGCCGATCGGGCCTCATCCGCAGCGCCTGCCGCACCAGGTCCTGGAGATCGACGAGTCCCGCACCCTCCTGGTTGGCGGGTCTCCCCTCCAGGCGCACCACGTGCGGGTGGGCGGGGCGCAGCTCCGCCGAGTCCTCGGCGAGCACGATCCGCTCGCCGGGGTCGACGAGCCCCAGCAGCGCGCTCAGCAGCGTGGTCTTCCCCGTACCGGTGCCCCCGCTGATCACATACGACAGGCGGGAGGCGATCAGGGCCCGCAGCACCCCCTCCCCGCCCGGCGGCACCGTCCCCGCCGCCACCAGTTCGCCGAGGGTGAACGCCCGCGGCCGTACGACCCGGAGGGACAGACAGGTGGAGCCCACGGCCACCGGCGGCAGCACCGCGTGCAGGCGTGTGCCGTCCGGGAGCCGTGCGTCCACCCATGGGCGGGCGTCGTCGAGTCTGCGGCCGGCCACCGCCGCCAGGCGCTGCGCCAGCCGCCGCACGGCTGCCGCGTCCGGGAAGGACACCGCCGTCAGCTCCAGGCCGCCGCCCCGGTCGACCCACACCCGGTCGGGCGCCGACACCAGGACGTCGGTGACCGAGGGATCGGCGAGCAGCGGTTCGAGTGGCCCGCTGCCGACCAACTCGGAGCGCAACCGCTCGGCCGCGCCCAGGACCTCGGCGTCCCCGAGCACCCTGCCCCGCTCACGAAGTGCCTGTGCCACGCGCGCGGGGGTCGGTTCCGAGCCGTTCTCGGCGAGCCACCGCCGTACCTCGTTCAGCAAGCCGCAGTCGGTCCCCACCGCCGGATCCCAGCCGCTCATACGACCTCACCCCCGGCCAGCGCCCGGTCCCAGAAGCCCGTGCAGAAGCGCGCGAGCTGCCCACGGGCAGCCCCTCCCGGGGGCGCGCCGCCGTCCAGGAGGCCGGTCTCCACGGGCACCTCGCCGACCAGCGGCAGCCCGAGCAGGCGTGCCACCTCGCTGTCGTCCAGCCCCGGCGCGTACGGGCCCCGTACCGTCACCCGCAGATCGCGCAGGACCATCCCGAAGGCGGAGGCCACGCGCGCGGACGCGGCGATCGCGCGAAGTTCGGCGGGGACGACCAGCAGGCCGACGTCGACCTGGGCGAGGGCCTCGGCGACGCCCTCGTCGATCCTGCGCGGCAGATCCACGACCACCGCTCCGCCTCGCCGCCGGCCGGCGGCGAGGACGGCTCGTACGGCCTGGGGCGGGATGGCGACCGCGTCACCTCGGTCCCAGCTGAGCACTCTGAGGGAGTGCAGTTCGGGCAGCGACTCCTCCAGTGCCCCGCCGCCGACCCGGCCGCGCGAGGCGGCGAACGCCGGCCAGCGCAGCCCCTCGGCCGCCTCGCCACCCAGCAGGACATCGAGTCCGCCGCCCAGCGGATCCGCGTCCACCAGGAGGGTGCGCCTGCCCTGCCGAGCGGAGGTGACCGCCAGCGCGCAGGCCAGCGTGGACGCCCCGGCACCGCCCCGGCCACCGATCACGCCGACGGTCAGGGCCGGTCTGCCCACCCCCTCGGCGACGTCGGCGATGCGGTCGACGAGCCACTGCTCGCCGTCCGGCAGCATCAGCACGTGGTCCGCGCCGATCTCCACCGCCCGCCGCCAGACCCCGGAGTCGTCCTGGTCCCGGCCGACCAGCACCACGCCTCGTCTGCGCACGGCGCCTCGTACACGCCGTACGGCGTCGTCGCCGACGAGGACGAGCGGCGCCGCCTCCCAGCTGCCCCTGCCCTGCGGCACCCCGTGGTGGACCTCGGGTCTGGCGCCCGCGGCCGCGCACAGGCGCAGCAGGTCGTCCAGCAGTTCCACGTCCTCAGTGACGATCAACGGCCTGCCCTGCCGCCCTTCGGCGGCGGGCGGCAGGTCGTTCACGACGGCTCCCGCCACGATCCAGCCCCCTTCGCTGCTTTGCGCGGTGCCCGCGGCGCCCTCTGCGGCCCCGCGAATCCCGCCCGTGCTGAAGGCCCGTGCGCAGTACCGGCGACCGGCCTTCAAATGAACGGCCGATAGGAACCGGCCAAACGCGCACCGACAAACCGAACCGGCCATGAACTCGCCGCGGTCGGAGCGCGTGGGAATCACGGTGCAGCGATCCGGGAAATCGTGTGGATCTTGGTGGATAACTGTGGACAACCCAGTGGTTGTGGATATCGCCATCACCCATACAGGCGACCTGTGGATGATCCCCTCAGCGCAGCGCGACGGCTACGCAGCGTGACGAATCATGTGCGGAAGCCGAGGAGTGGCCGCACCGGCCCGAGACGGCCGGACGGTCAGGGAAGAAGAGAGGAAAACCCACCCGGACATGCGACGACCCCCGCCGGGGGGGAGAGCGGGGGTCGTCCCCACGGCCGACTCGGGGGGGGAGGAGTCGGGCCGGGTTAGCACGGTCGCGAACGATCCGTGACTTCCATGGTGTACCCGAGAGCCCTCTGAGGCAAACCCACGCGCCCCACACTAGCCCGAATGGCGGGCGCATATGCTCGGGCTCGTGGAAAACCACTCCTTGCCTCGCACAGCGGCCTTCTTTGACCTGGACAAGACGGTCATTGCGAAGTCGAGCACGCTCACCTTCAGCAAGTCGTTCTACCAGGGTGGTCTGATCAACCGCAGAGCCGCCTTGCGTACCGCATATGCCCAGTTCGTCTTCCTCGCGGGCGGCGCCGACCACGACCAGATGGAGCGCATGCGCAAGTACCTGTCCGCGCTGTGCCGCGGCTGGAACGTCCAACAGGTGAAGGAGATCGTCGCCGAGACCCTTCATGACCTGATCGACCCGATCATCTACGACGAGGCGGCCTCCCTCATCGAGGAGCACCACACCGCCGGGCGCGACGTCGTCATCGTCTCCACGTCCGGCGCCGAGGTGGTCGAGCCCATCGGCGAGCTCCTCGGGGCGGACCGCGTGGTGGCCACCCGCATGGTCGTGGGCGACGACGGCTGCTTCACGGGCGAGGTGGAGTACTACGCCTACGGCCCGACCAAGGCAGAGGCGATCAAGGAGCTGGCCGAGTCCGAGGGGTACGACCTCTCGCGCTGCTACGCCTACAGCGACTCCGCGACGGATCTGCCGATGCTGCAGACCGTCGGACACCCGTACGCGGTGAACCCGGACCGCGCGCTGCGCCGCGAGGCACTCGCGCGCGGGTGGCCGATCCTGGACTTCCACCACCCGGTACGGCTGAAGCAGCGGCTGTCCGTGCCGCCGCGCCCCGCGCTCGTCGCGGCCGCGGCCATAGGCGCCGCGGCCGCGACGGCTGGGCTCGTCTGGTACGCGAGCCGACGCCGGCCGGCCGCCACCTGATCACGGGCCACCCGATCACCGGCCACCTGATCACCGGCCGGCATGCCGTCGGTCGGCTGTCGTCGACCGGCATAGAGACGCCCGTTTCAATCCTCTTTGAAGGTAAAAGTAAAGAAGCGCATCCGGGGGTTCCGCTTGCCCGGGTCCTGGAGTACAAAGGAGTCAACGGCCCGCGAGACCAAAGGACATCCGAAAGGAACGCCTTTAATACCGCATTTTGGCCCCACGGACCGAGCATGAACATTGGGCACCCACGCGACGTCGACCCGTCGATTACGGGCCAGCCGCACCAGGTGACGGGCCAAGTTCCCGACCTGATGGGCGATATATCGAGGACGCTTGGTAACCCGGTGAACATGCCAGCGGCGGTACGAGTACTCGTACCGCCGCAACCCTGTTCAGGGCCCTCCTCGGAGGGCCCTTTCTGCTGAGCGAAGGCGCTGGGGGCGCCGAGGTCACGCCGCCCCGCGTTGCAGCGCCTCGCACACCGCCGTCGACTCCCGGGCCCCGAGTTCCACCGCCCTGCCGCAGTGGGCGATCCAGGCGGCCACCCCCTCAGGGGTTCCGGAGACATAGCCCTCGAGGGCGGCGACATAGGCCGCGCGACCGAGTTCGGCGTGGCCGACCTCCGCCGGGCAGACCGACTTGGGGTCGAGGCCGCTGCCCACCAGGACAACACGTTCGGCCGCGCGCGCGACGAGGCCGTTGTGGGAGCCGAAGGGACGCAGGGCGAGCAGTTCGCCGTGGACGACGGCCGCGGTCACCAGGGCGGGGGCCGAACTGCCCGCGATGATCAGCCCGGAGAGCCCGTCGAGGCGGCCGGAGACCTCAGCAGCGTCCGGCAGCGGCAGTTCGACGAGCGGCTCGTCGACCGGCTCGCCGTCCTGGCGCGGACGCCCCACGCGCGGGTCACTACCTGCCCCCGCCACCAGGTGCAGCCGGGCCAGTACCCGAAGGGGCGACTGCCGCCAGATGGACAGCAGTTGGCCCGCCTCGGCGGTCAGCCTGAGGGCGGCGCCCATCACCCGGGCCTCGTCGTCACCGCTGAAGTCCGTGCGGCGGCGCACCTCTTCGAGAGCCCAGTCGGCGCCGCTCAGCGCGCCGGAACCGCGCGAGCCGCGCAGCGCCGCCTCGGAGGTGATCTCGTTGCTGCGGCGGCGCATGATCCGGTGTCCGTAGACCCGGTCCACGGCCTTGCGCACGGACTCCACGGATTCGGCCACACCGGGGAGCGCCCCCAGGGCCGCGAGCGGATCGGCGGTCGCGCCTGTCGTACTCATGATGACGACCCTACGCGCCCCCTGCCGTGC
>NZ_VJZE01000568.1 GCF_009377205.1 Streptomyces phyllanthi | reverse complement strand
GTCCCTGCCCCCGCGCCCCCGCTTGCGCAGCCCCGAGGACGGCACGGCGAGGGATTCACGGCTGTCACGGCGGCCAGGGGCATGGCACGCTGGTTCCGTGACCGAGATTGACGCAAAGATCGATGCTCTCGTCCCCGCGTGGCTGACGCTCCCCGACATCGCCGAGATGTTCGACGTCGAGGTGACCCGCGTGCGGCAACTGGTCAAGGAGGGCCAGCTCATCGCCGTACGAAGGGGCGAGAACCGCGCACTGCACGTCCCCGCCGCCTTCATCGACGGGGACAAGGTCGTCAAGGGCCTGTCCGGCACCCTGACGCTCCTGAGGGACGACGGCTTCACGGTGGAAGAGATGCTGGAGTGGCTCTTCACTCCCGACCCGAGCCTCCCGGGCACCCCTGCCCAGGCTCTGAGCGAGAACCGCGGCACGGAGGTCAAGCGCCGCGCTCAGGCGCTCGCCGTCTGAGCCGGCGTCCTCCTCAGGCACGCGCCGTCGAACCGGCACACGCCTGAACCGACACTCGCCGTCCGGCGTACGGGCCGCGCGACGGGCTGCGGCCCGCAGCGGCCCGTACGCCACGTACACCGCGCCACGTACACCGCGCCACCGACACCGCGCCACCGACACCGCTCTGCCGTACGCCGCTCACACCGCCCGTGCCGCGGCCGTACGCCACCGACCACCTGGGGGAGCCACACCATGTCCGACACCGCCCGCCGGCAGCTCGCCGACGCCCGCGTCTACCTCTGCACGGACGCCCGCAAGCGCCAGGGCGACCTCGCGGAGTTCCTGGACGCGGTCCTGGCCGGAGGAGTCGACATCGTGCAGCTGCGCGACAAGGGTATGGAGGCCGCCGAGGAACTCGACCACCTCCAGGTCTTCGCCGAAGCCTGCCGACGGCACGGCAAACTCCTCGCCGTGAACGACCGCGCGGACGTCGCCCACGCCGTCCGCGCCGACGTCCTGCACCTGGGCCAGGGCGACCTCCCCGTCCCCGCCGCCCGCGCCATCCTGGGCGACGGCGTCCTGATGGGCCGCTCCACACACGCCGAGGCCGAGGCCGCCGCGGCCGCGGTGCAGGAAGGCGTGGACTACTTCTGCACGGGTCCCTGCTGGCCCACCCCCACCAAGCCCGGCCGTCACGCCCCCGGACTCGGCCTGGTCCGCCACACGGCGGCCCTCGCCACCGACCGCCCCTGGTTCGCCATCGGCGGCATCGACCTCGGCAATCTCGACGAGGTCCTCGACGCGGGCGCCCGCCGGGTGGTGGTCGTCCGCGCGATCACCGAGGCGGACGATCCCGGAGCGGCCGCGGCGGAGTTCGCGAAGCGGCTGCGCGCCGTCTGAGAGCGCTCTCCGTTCTTCGTCATTTCTCCACCAACTGTCCGAGGACTGGACACTGGATGGGCAAATGCGGCAAAAGACCTTGCCCCGGTTGGGCGACCGGCCCCACGTGGCTAACCTGCCGGTATGGCCCTAGGAACCGCCTCCACCAGGACTGACCGCGCACGTACCGTGCGTGACATGCTCGCCGCCGGGAAGACGACGTACTCGTTCGAGTTCTGGGCTCCCAAGACAGAGAAGGGCGAGCGGAACCTGTGGAACGCGCTCCGCCGGGTCGAGGCGGTCGCCCCCAGCTTCGTCTCCGTGACGTACGGGGCGGGCGGTTCCACGCGATCCGGAACGGTGAGGGCGACCGAGCAGATCGCCTCCGACACCACGCTGACCCCCGTCGCCCACCTCACCGCGGTCAACCACTCCATCGCCGAACTGCGCAACATCATCGGCCAGTACGCGGACGCCGGGATCCGCAACATGCTCGCGGTCCGCGGCGACCCGCCCGGCGACCCCATGGGCGAGTGGGTACCGCATCCGGACGGACTGACGTACGCGGCCGAACTCGTCCGGCTCATCAAGGAGTCGGGCGACTTCTGCGTGGGCGTCGCGGCCTTCCCCGAGATGCACCCGCGCTCGGAGCGCTGGGACACCGACGTCGCCCACTTCGTCGACAAGTGCCGCGCCGGTGCCGACTACGCGATCACGCAGATGTTCTTCCAGCCCGAGTCGTACCTGCGGCTGCGCGACAGCGTCGCGGCGGCCGGCTGTGAGACTCCGGTGATCCCGGAAGTCATGCCCGTAACGAGTGTGAAGATGCTGGAACGGTTGCCCCAGCTCAGTAACGCTTCGTTCCCTCCCGCCCTGAAAGAGCGGATCGTCACAGCCAAAGACGATCCGGCCGCTGTACGCTCCATTGGCATTGAGTTCGCGACGGAGTTCTGCGCGAGGCTGCTGGACGAGGGAGTCCCCGGACTGCACTTCATCACGCTCAACAACTCGACCGCGACACTGGAAATCTACGAGAATCTCGGTCTGCACCACCCAGCGCAGGCGTAAGGCCTGAGCCGCGTACGAACTAGGGCAGAGCGGCCACGGCCGCAGGGAGAGGGGCGTACATGGGCTGGACGGTCCTCTACATCGCGTTCGGCATCGTCGCGCTGTGGCTGCTCGGCGAGGTGCTGCTGCAGTACAAGGCGCGGCTGCGCTGGCGGCTGCTCGCCTTCGTCGGCTTCCTCGGTGTCGTCCTCGGTGTGCTGATCCCCTCCGTCGTCGTCATCGGCCTCGGCGCCGCCGCCTTCGCGGTCGGGCAGACCTACGTCACGCTGTCCTTCCGCCGCGGCTTCGCGGCCGGCTGGGCCGTCGGCAACCGCTCGCGCGAGGACGGCGGCAGCGGCGGTGGCAGCAAACGGCGCCGCGGTGAGCAGGAGCGTCAGGAGCCCACGCTGGAGGTCTCCGACCTCGAAGCGGGCCGGACCGGCGCGTACGGCCAGGACGCCGAGTACGACCGCGACGACGACAACGTCTTCAACCGCCGCTCGGGCTCCGCCGGGACCAACACGGTGTACTCGCCGCAGCCCCTGCCCGACGAGACCGGCACCTACGGCGTCTACAGCGACTCTGCCTACGCCGCCGCCACCGACCCGTCCTACGCGACGGCCGGCCAGTCCCAGGACCCGTCCTACGGGTACGACGGCTACTCCGGCTACGACCAGCAGCAGTACGGCTACGACCAGGGGCAGCAGCAGTACGCCGCCTACTCCGACCCGTACGCCGGCACGCAGTCCTACGGAGGCGGCTACGACACCTCCTCCTACGGCGGTCAGCAGGCGTACGGTCAGCAGGGCTACGGCCAGGACCAGTACGCCACCGGCACCTACGGTGAGACCCCGCCCGGCGGCGTCTGGGTGCCGCAGCAGCGCACCACCGACGATCCGCTCGACCCGTACAGCGGTGAACTGCCGCCGGAGCAGTCGTATCCGTACCAGGGGAACGGCCAGGGGAACGGGTACGACGAGCAGCAGTACCGTTTCTGAGGACTGGGCTGCAGGACCGTTTCTGGAAGCCGGGCCGACGAGCTGACCTGCGCTTCAAGGCCTACGGGCGCTGCGGAGGCCGGCTTCGGCCGTCCGGTGTCACTGGGAGCCCCGGAAGCCCGGCCCCTCCACGATCAGACCCGCGACCAGGGCCCCGGACATACCCGCGTGGGGCAGGCCGCCGCCGGGGTGCGCCCAGCCGCCGACCAGGTACAGCCCCGGAAGACGTGTGGTGTTCGCCGGGTGCAGGAAACGGCCGTCGGCAGCGGCGAGCGCGGGCTGGGGCAGGGCACCGTCCGCGGCGCCGGTCTCCTGCGTGGTGCTCTGCAGGGTGCGTACCTCACGCCATAGGAGCCGCTTCCGCAGTCCGGGCACGGCTGCCTCGGCCGCGGTGACGAGGAGGTCCGCGAACCGCTCGTCCGTGCGGTCGGCCGACCAGTCGATCTCGACCGGTGCCGCCGCGGACAGGACCACGGACTCGTGCTCGTCGTCCGGACGCAGAGCCGGGTCGTCCGGGCGCAGCACGGTCACCGTGGGACGCACCGGTTCGTCGGTGTCGGAGAGGTAGCTCACGAAGTCAAGCTCGGCCGTACGGTCCGGCGTGTGCACGATCGTGCGGTGCGCCGCACCGCTCTCGCGCCGCCCGCGCAGGGCCAGCAGCACGGTGAACCGCCCGGGCCGCGCCGACTCCCGGTCCGGGCGGACATCGCCGTCGTCCCGGAGCGGATGGTCCGTCAACCCGTGCAGCCGTACGGGGTCCAGACCCGCGACCACCTGGTCGGCCTCCGTGACCGTACCGTCGGCGAGCTCCAGTCCCGCCGCCCGTCCGTCCTTCTCGACGATGCCGGTGACCTCGGCCCCGAAGACGAACTCCACCCGGCGTGCCAGGCACCGCTCGTACACGGCCCGCGCCAACTCCCGTATCCCGCCCATGACGTACCAGGTGCCGAAGGCATGCTCCATGTACGGCAGCACGGCCGCGCTCGCCGGAGTGGTCCGGGGGTCGAGGCCGTACGCGAGCGCGTGGCCGTCCAAGAGGGCCGTGAGCCGGGGGTCGCGCAGCTCCCAGGCGGCGATCTCGTCGAGGGTGCGCGCGCGGTGGGTGCGCAGCAGCCGCTTGTGGGGGACCGCGGGGTAGGGCTCGCGCTCGGCGAGCACCCGCCAGTCCGGCCAGAGCGGCTCCTCGAGGAGCGGGCGGCGCGTCCTGTCCCAGGCCTCGCGGGCCCGCACCAGGAAGTCGCCCCAGCGGTCGCCCGCGCCCGAGCCGAGCGCCGTGTTCAGCGCGTCGACCACGCCCGCGCGGGAGGCGTTGGGCACCGAGATGGTCGTACCGTCCGGGAAGATGTGCCGGGACGCCGGGTCCACCTGGACCAGTTCGACGCACTCCTCCAGGGGCTGTTTGCCGGTCTTGACGAACAGGTCGCGGTAGACGGCGGGCAGGGGCAGCAGGGCGGGGCCGGTGTCGAAGGCGAAGCCGTCGCGCTCGAAGCGGGCCACGGCTCCGCCGTATGTCGCCGTGCGCTCGTACACCGCCACGCGGTGGCCCGCGACGGCCAGCCGGGCGGCGGCCGCCATCGCGCCCATCCCGGCGCCGATCACCGCGATCCGTCCCATGCGGGCGACTTTATCGGGCGGTGGGGATTCGCCCCCGCCGCCCCTACCCGTTCCCATCCCTTCCC
>NZ_VJZE01000567.1 GCF_009377205.1 Streptomyces phyllanthi | reverse complement strand
CCTTGGAGGGCACCGCCCCCACCCGCTTCGGCCTCGCTCTCACCGCTCCGGACGCACGGGGCGTACGGCGGGAGTGCGTGGCCGAGTTCACGTGGGGATTGCTGCAGCGGGTGGCGGTCAGCCGCTGAAGCCGGCAGATGACCCCGGACTACCGACCGGCGGCGGACTACCGACCGGCGGCAGCCAGGATCGCTTCGACAACCCCGGGCACCGACCCCGGATGAAGGTCGAGGAAGAGGTTCGGCTCGACCAGCTCCAGCTCCATGACCCGGGGCTCGCCGTCGTCCCCCAGGACCAGGTCGACCCGGGCGTACAGCAACTCGGAACTCCCGGGAACGGCAGTCAACGCCTGCTCGGCGACAGAGAGTTCGGCTGACGACGGAGTCCACGGCTCAAGCCCGGGGTGCGCCACCTTGTCCGCGTCATACGCCGTACCGGGCGCCAGCACCGCCCCCTTACGACTGGCATGCGCCAACCGCCCGCCGAAGAACTGCAACGCCCGCTCCCCGGTGACGTCTATGCCGCGCATGTACGGCTGCACCATCGCCGTGAACCCTTCGGCATGCATCCGCGCGAGCTGCCGCACGGCCGTCTCCCGCTCCGCGGGCGTGTACCGCGCGGCATACCGCGCCCCCGCCCCCGACGTCGGTTTCACCACGTACTCCCGGTCGTCCGGAAGGACAAGCGCGTCACCGGGTGCGAGATACCGGGTCGGCACGACGGGCACCCCGGCCTCGGCCAGCTCCCCGAGGTACCGCTTGTCGGTGTTCCACAGCACCACGTCCGCCGGATTCGCGAGCCGGGTGGCCTTCCCGCACCGGGCCACCCAGGCCGCGAACTCCTCCGCCCGCCAGCTGTAGTCCCAGGTGGAGCGGATGACGGCGAGGTCGTAACCGGACCAGTCGGCCTCCGGGTCGTCCCAGTGGACAGCGGTCGCCTCGGCCCCGGCCTCGTTCAGTTCCCGTACCAGCACCGGCAGATCGCGGTCCTTGCTCACCTCGGCGCCGGGGTCGTAGGTGACGAGCGCGATGCGTGGGCGCGGGGTGGTGGTGCGGGCCAAGGGGACTCCATCCTCGTACGTCTGTGTCTGAGCTCTCCGGCGCAGGCTAACAACCACCGATCAGGGCACCGACGGCCCCGTGATGAGCCGCCCCTTCTCGTCGTACGGCCAGACGTTGGGCACGCAGCCGTTCATGCCCTTGATCTGCTGCATCATCGCCGGAGCCGGCCTGCCCTTCCCGGGACAGCCGACATGGCCGTGCCCGAGGAAGTGGCCGACCTCGTGGTTGATGATCAGCGCGCGGTAGGCCGTGACGTCCTCGGCATAGACGGGTGTGGCCAGTTCCCAGCGCTTGAGGTTGACCATGACGTTCTTGCTGACGTTGCAGTTGACCTCGCCGCGGGTGTTCAGCCCGTACTGCCCGCAGACGGCGTCCACGGTGCCGGGGGTCGCGACCTTCACGACGAAGTCGGTGGCGCCACCGGAGACCCGCTGGAACGCCGACTTGCCGTCGGCCGTCCAGCCGCGCGGGTCGGCCAGGATGCGCTCCACCTGCTCGGCGACATCCTTGGCGGACAGCTCCAGGCCGTCCTCGACCTCGACCCGGTAGCGCAGGGTCTTGCCGCTCCCCACCTTGCCGCTTCCACCGGAGGCGATGGTGAACGTCCCCGGCCCTGACTCGGGGATGGAAATCCGTGACGAACTGGACGACGCGCGGGGTGACTTGCTCGGGGACTTGCCGGGCGAGGCGGAGGGGCTGCGCGTGGCCGAGGGGCTGGACGTGGGGGCCGGGGCCCGTACGGTGGGCTGGGCCCGGGTCGTCGAGCTGGCCTCGGACGGCAACTCTCCCGTGTCGCGCTGCGCCCACCCCACGGCCGCGAGCCCCGCGGCACCGAGAGCGGCCAGCGCCGCCAGCCCTGCCCATATCGGCTTTTTCCCTAAGCGCCGTCGGCCGCGCCGACGGCTCCCGCTACGACTGCGACTGCGACTGCGGCCGCTGCGGCCACGGGCGTTGGAGGTCGATGCTTTACGCGCGGTCATGTTCCTTCAGAGTGTGATCACGGTGTGATCGGATGTCGCCCACCCGATCACGAAACGATAACGGATGATCGGCGGAGCCCCTGCACGAGGCCCCGGACCGTGCGCGGTTGACCTTCACCCTCGGTGAAGCCCCAGCATCGAAAGCACAACGAGGAACGGCCAGAACAGCCAGAACAGCCAGAACAGCCACAGCAGCAGGAGCAGCCGGAGCAGCCGGAGCAGCCGGAGCAGCCAGGGCGGCTGGAACCCGCCAGGAACCCAGGAGGAACCGTGGGCATGCTGACGATCGGAGCCTTCGCCAAGGCGAGCAGGCTGTCACCGAAGGCGCTCCGCCTGTACGACGAGCTGGACTTGCTGCGGCCCGCCCGGGTGGACCCGGAGACCGGTTACCGGTACTACGCGGCCGAACAGCTGGAGCGGGCGCGCCTGGTGGCGTGGCTGCGGCGGCTGGGGATGCCGCTGGCCCGGATCCGGAAGGTGTGCGCGCTGGACGGGCCGACGGCGGCCCGGGAGATCCGGGCGTACTGGGCGCAGGTCGAGGCCGAGACGACGACGCGCCGGGACCTGGCTGCCTTCCTGGTGGACCACCTGTCACACACGTCCACGTCCACATCCCAGGAGGACACCGCCATGCTGGAGCTCCGCTATGCCTCGCTCTCGGACACCGGCCTGGTCCGCCCCGCGAACCAGGACACGGCGTACGCGGGTACCCGCCTCCTGGCCGTCGCCGACGGCTTCGGCACCGGCGGGGCGCTTGCCGGCTCGGCCGCCGTGGAGGCCCTGAGGTTCCTGGACAGCGAGACGCTCCCCGCGGGCAGCGTGCTGAACCTGCTGGAGGACGCCGTGCAGGGCGCGACCCAGGCGGTACGGGATGTCGCGGCGACCGACGAGGAGGTGGGAACGACCCTCACGGCGATGCTCTGGACCGGCTCGCAGCTGGCCCTGGTGCACATCGGCGACTCACGCGCGTATGTACTCCGCGACGGCGCCCTCTTCCGGATCACCCATGACCACACCGTCGTCCAGTCGATGATCGACGAGGGCCGGCTCACCCCCGAGGAGGCCGCGACCCACCCCCAACGGGCCCTGCTCCTCAAGGCCCTGACCGGCGCCGAGTCCGTCCCGCCCCCGGATCTCCGCCTCCAGGACGCCCACGCCGGCGACCGGTTCCTGCTCTGCTCCGACGGGCTGTCCTCGGTCCTGACGGAAGAGGACATCAGGCGGACCCTGTCGTCGGTCCCCACGCCCGAGGAGGCCGTACGCGCGCTTGTCGCCGCGGCGAACGAGGCGGGCGGGCCGGACAACGTCAGCTGTGTGGTGGCGGATGTGGTGGAAGCAGCGTGTGCGGCGGCGCAGCCCCTGTCATGAACCGTACGGCCCACGCGTTGTCATGAACCGAATGACGCCCCGATCCCGATCAGGTCCCCGGCGGCAGGCTCGTCGCTGTCAGCGCTCCCCCTCCGGGTCCCAGTCCAGGAGCCGTACCTTCGCGACCGTGCGGACATGGCGGCGCATCGCCGTGGCCGCGCGGCCGGGGTGTTGGTCGGCGATCGCGTCGAGGATGGCCTGGTGCTGGGCCAGGGAGCGGGTGGGGCGGCCGGGCTGGCGGAGGGACTCGGTGCGGCTCTCGGCGATCTGGTCGGCGATGGAGCGCATGAACTCCGCGAGGATGCTGCTGTGCGCGGCCGCGGTCACGGCCGCGTGGAACAGGCGGTCGCCCTCCACACCGTGTCCGTCCTCCTCGATCTCCCTGGCCATGTGGGCGAGCGCCGACCTCATCGCCGCCAGGTCCTCCTCCGTACGGCGCTCGGCGGCCAGTTCGGCGAGCTTCGTCTCCAGGGCCTCCCGGGCCTCCAGGACATCGGGTAGGCGCCGACGGCGCTCGACCATCCGCTCGACGGGCTCGGCATCGAGGCTGTCGCGGACCAGGTACGTGCCCCCGCCGTGCCGTGCCTCCACCAGGCCCTGCACCTCAAGGACCACGATCGCCTGCTTCACGGAGGCGCGGCTGACGCCCAGGCGCTGGGCCAGGTCGCGCTCGGGCGGCAGCCGGTCGCCTGCGCGCAGGCCGCCCTCCGTGACGTACTGGCGCAGCCGGTCGAGCACCTGCTCGTAGAGGCGCTGCTTCGTCATGGGGCGCAGGGCGTCGGTCACGGTGGTCCCCCTCTCGTCGGGAGGGTAACACCGGGCCGCAGTGGTCGAGTGGCTGAACCAATTCAGGCAGGACCCCTTGACGTGGCTCCCCTTGGGGCCCACGCTGACCAGCCAGCAGCACCCACAGGGAACAAGTGGCTCAGCCACTCAACCACTCAGCCACCCCCGGGGCCCAAAGACGGGAGCCCGTATGTCCCCCGAACTCATCTCGATCCTCGTCCTCGTCGTGGTGTTCGTCATCGCCACCACCCGCTCCGTCAACATGGGCGCCCTCGCCTTCGCCGCCGCCTTCGCAGTGGGCGAACTCGTCGCCGGCCTCGACGCGGACGGCATCTTCGCCGGCTTCCCCGGCGACCTCTTCGTCGTCCTTGTCGGCATCACGTACCTGTTCGCCATCGCCCGCGCCAACGGCACCACCGACTGGCTGGTGCACGCCGCGATACGGCTGGTCCGCGGCCGGGTGGCGCTGATCCCCTGGGTGATGTTCGCCCTCACGGGCGCGCTTACGGCGATCGGCGCGGTCAGTCCGGCCGCGGTCGCCATCGTCGCCCCGCTCGCCCTGAGCTTCGCCGTCCGCTACGGGATCAGCCCGCTGCTCATGGGCACGATGGTGGTGCACGGCGCCCAGGCCGGCGGCTTCTCGCCGATCAGCATCTACGGCACGATCGTCAACGGCATCGTCGAGCGCGAGAAGCTCCCGGGCAGCGAGGTCACGCTCTTCCTGGCCTCGCTCACCGTCAACCTCGTCATCGCCGGCATCGTCTTCGTCCTGTTCGGCGGGCTCAAGCTGTGGGCTCGGGGGTCGGTGGCGGTGGACGGCGACGGTGACGGGGACGGGGAGGCCACCGGTGAGCCCGGGGCCACAGACGGAGGCGGCTACGCCGAGTCCCGCCC
>NZ_VJZE01000566.1 GCF_009377205.1 Streptomyces phyllanthi | reverse complement strand
CGCTCACCCAGGAGCCCCGCCCTGCCCCTACTCCGTCCCGGTCAACGGCGGCAGCGCCCCCGTCCGAGCCGCCTGCCCGTACCAGTACGCGCTCGACTTCGGGGTCCTGGCGAGGGTCGCGTAGTCCACGTACACCGCGCCGAAGCGCTTGCCGTAGCCGTACGACCACTCGAAGTTGTCCAGGAGGGACCAGAGGTAGTAGCCCCGTACATCCGCGCCCTCGGCGATCGCGCGGCGGACCGCGCGCAGGTGGCCGTGGAGGTACGCGATCCGCTCGGGGTCGTGGACACGGCCGTCCGGGTCCGGCTTGTCGTCGTAGGCCGCGCCGTTCTCGGTGATGTACAGCGGCAGGCCCGGGGCCTCCCGGGTGTACCGCATGATCAGCTCGTGCAGGCCCGTCGGGTCGATCGTCCAGCCCATCTCCGTACGCTCGCCCGGAGTCTGGTGGAACTCGACGTCGTCCGCGGCCGGCCACGGCGAGTGGTCGCTCTGGCCGTGGCCGTCCGCGCGGGCGCCCGCCGACGACTCCGGGTCCGCCGCGCCCACCAGCGCCGGCGTGTAGTAGTTCAGCCCCAGCGCGTCCAGCGGCTGGTTGATCAGGGTGAGGTCGCCCTCCAGGACGTACGACCAGTCCGTGACCGACTTCGTCGCCGAGAACAGCGTCTCCGGGTACGCCCCGTGCAGCATCGGACCGTGGAAGACGCCGTTCGCCAGGTCGTCGATCTTCCGGGCCGCCGCCACGTCCGCGGGGTCGTCCGACACCGCCCTGACCGCCGCCGAGTTGAGGCTCACGGCCACGTGGTTGCGGGCGGGCATCGCCGCGCGCAGGGCCGACGCACCCAGGCCGTGCGCCAGGTTCAGATGGTGGGCCGCGCGGAGGGTGGCCACCGGGTCCGTACGGCCCGGGGCGTGGACTCCGGAGCCGTAGCCCAGGAACGCGCTGCACCAGGGCTCGTTGAGCGTGATCCACTGCTCCACACGGTCGCCGAGGGCCTCGCCGACGATGCCCGCGTACTCGGCGAAGCGCAGCGCCGTGTCACGCTCCGGCCAGCCGCCCGCGTCCTCCAGCTCCTGGGGCAGGTCCCAGTGGTAGAGGGTGACGGCCGGCTTGATGCCCTTGGCGAGGAGCTCGTCCACGAGACGGCGGTAGAAGTCCAGGCCGCGCTGGATCGCCGGGCCCCGGCCCGTCGGCTGGACGCGCGACCAGGAGATCGAGAAGCGGTACGCGCCCAGGCCCAGCTCGGCCATCAGCGCCACGTCGTCGCGGTAGCGGTGGTAGTGGTCGACAGCGATGTCACCGGTCTCGCCACCGGCCGTCTTGCCCGGCGTATGGCTGAAGGTGTCCCAGATCGAGGGTGTACGGCCGTCCTCCCGCACCGCCCCCTCGATCTGGTACGCGGAGGTCGCCGCGCCCCAGAGGAAGGCGGGAGGAAACGTCACCGGGGTGACCGGGTTCACGGGTTCAGGCATGGAAGCGCTCCCATAGGTGGTCGTGGGGGGACCGACGGTGGTCGGAGAAGGCGGAGAGAGAGGGGGCCGGGACGGCGGTGGCCCAGCCCCTGAGGGGGAGTCCGTGGTGGCGCGTGGCGCGTGCCGGGTTCAACCCTTGATCGCGCCCTGCATGATGCCGCCCACGATCTGCTTGCCGAACAGGAGGAAGGCGATCAGCAGCGGCAGCGTGCCGAGCAGCGCGCCGGCCATGATCACCGACTGGTCGGGGACGTAGCCGGTGCCGAGGGCGTTGAGCGCGACCTGCACGGTCGGGTTCTCCTGGTTGAGGGCGATGATCGGCCACATGAAGTCGTTCCAGGCGAACACGAAGGTCAGCAGGCCGAGCACGGCCATCGCGGGCCGCGCCGCGGGGAAGACCACGTGCCACACGACGCGCAGACTGCTCGCCCCGTCCACGCGCGCCGCCTCGATGAGCTCGCCGGGGAGCGCCTGCACCAGGTACTGCCGCATGAAGAACGTGCCGAAGGCGGTGACCAGCGTGGGCAGGATGACCGTCTGCAGCTGGTTGGACCAGCCGAGGTCGGCCATCCACAGATACAGCGGTACGACGGCCAGCTGCGGCGGGATCATCATCGTGCCGATGGTCAGCACCAGCAGGGCGCTGGAGAACCTGAAGCGCAGTTTGGCGAAGGCGAAACCGGCGAGCGTGGCGAACAGCACCGTACTGACGGTGATGGTGCCCGCGACGAACGCCGTGTTGACCATCGCGGTGCCGAGCCCGACCTCCTCCCACGCCGTCTCCATGTTCTTGAACAGGTTCCCGCCGAACCACAGCGGCGGGGGTGTCTCGGCGAGCCGCCGGTCGGTGCGCGAGGCCGCGATGGCCGTCCACACCAGGGGCGCCAGCGAGAACAGCGCGAACACGGACAGCACGACGTAGGTGAGCGGGCCGGCGTGCAGCTGCTTGCCCGCGCCGATGATCCGGGGGCGCCGGGAGCCCCGGCCGCCCTTCCCCTTCGCCTCGGAGTTCGTTTTCGTCGTCCTCGTCTGAGGGAGGGGCATGTGGCTTGTGGTCATTGGGACTTCCTCAGGCGGCGAGTGATGACCAGGTTGATCAGGGCGATGATCAGCAGGATCAGGAACATCGACCAGGCGATCGCGGACGCCTTGCCGAGGTTGCCGACGATCCAGCCCTGGTCGTACATGTACAGGCCGAGCGTCTGGTAGTCGTGTCCCGAGCCGCCCTTCGATCCGCTGACTCCGCCGAACAGCAGCGGCTCACCGAAGAGCTGCGTCGCGCCGATCGTGGAGACGACCACCGTGAACAGGATCGTCGGCCGCAGCTGTGGGACCGTCACGTTGATGAACTGCTGCCAGCGGTTCGCGCCGTCGATGGACGCCGACTCGTACAGGTCGGTGGGGATCGCCTGCATCGCCGCCAGGTAGATCAGCGCGTTGTAGCCGGTCCACCGCCAGATCACGATCGTGGAGACGGCGAACTTCGAACCCCAGTCGGACTCACGCCAGTTGACCGGGTCGATCCCGACGAAGTCGAGCAGCCAGTTGATCATGCCGCCGTCCCAGGAGTACAGCAGCACGAACACCAGCGTGGCCGCCGCGACCGAGGTGGCGTACGGGGTGAGCATCACGACCCGCCACACGGTCGAGCCGCGCAGCTTGTAGTTGAGCAGGTGCGCGAGCCCGATCGCCATCATCAGCTGCGGCACCGTCGAGATCACGCCGATGGTGAAGGTGACCCAGAGGGAGTTCCAGAAGAAGTCCGAGGAGAGCAGGTTCTGGTAGTTGTCCAGGCCCACCCAGGTCTGGTTGTCCAGGTCGGCCAGCTGCACGTTGTGCAGCGAGTACCAGGCCGTGTACAGCAGCGGGACCAGCGAGAAGGCCCCGAAGACGATGAAGAAGGGGGAGATGAACGCGTACGGCGACGCCTTCATGTCCCAGCGGTACAGCCGGCTCCGCCAGGAGCTCGGGGGTGGAGGCGGCGTACCGCGACCGTGAGCACCGGGGGCCGCGCCCGGCTGAGTGCCGGGCGCGGCGTCGGTGCTCGACGCGGGCTGCTGGAGAGCCTGCTTGGAGACTGTCACTGGCCGAGCACGTCCTTGATCTCCTTGGTGGCCGCGTCCCAGCCCTCCTCGGGGGACTTGCCCTTCTGCTCGACCTGCAGGACGCCGACGTCGGTGATCGAGGTGCCGATCGGCTGGTCCTTCGTGCCCAGGTACTGGGTCGGGATGGTCTTCGCCGAGTCGGAGAAGATCTGCGCGATCGGCGCGTCCGAGAAGTACGCCGTGGTCTCGGCCGAGGGCTGCAGGCTCGAGTACGCCGACGGGGCCGACGGGAAGCTGGCCTGCTTCGCGAAGACCTTCGCCTGCTGCTCGGGCGCGGTCAGCCACTTCGCCAGGGCGATGGCCTCCTTCTGGTGCTTGCTCGCGGTCGGCACGCCGATGAACGAACCGCCCCAGTTGGCCGCGGTCGGCGCCGCCGCCACGTCCCACTTGCCCTTGCCGGAGTCACCGGACTTCTCCTGGATGTAGCCGATCATCCAGGCCGGGCAGGCCACGGTCGCGAAGGTGCCGTTGGCGTAGCCCTGGTCCCACGGCTTGTCGAACTGCTTCAGCTTCGCCGACATGTCGCTCGTCGCCACGTCCATGGCGACGTCCCAGGCGTCCTTCACGCCCTTCGACTTGTCCCAGACGACGTTGCCGTCCTTGTCGTAGTACCGCTCGGTCGCGCCACCGAGCGCCGCGTTGTAGACGGAGGAGGCCGAGTCCACGAACTTGGTGCCCTTCGGCGCCTTCTTCATGTAGTCCTTGCCGAGGTCGACGTACTTGGACCAGTCGCCCTTCCACAGCTCGGCGAGCTTGGCGCGGTCCGTCTCGAGGCCGGCCTTCTCGAACAGGTCCTTGCGGTAGCAGACCGCCATGGGGCCGATGTCGGTGCCGAGTCCGATCAGCTTGCCGTCCTTGGTGGTGGCCTGTGCGTTCTTCCAGTCCAGCCACTGGGACTTGTCGACCTCCTTGCCGAGGTCCACGAACTTGTCGGCCTGCGTCTGCACGGCCTCGGTGACGTTGCCGACCTCGATCGCCTGGATGTCGTCGGTACCGGCACCGGCCTGGAGGCGCGTGAGCGTCTTGGGCCAGTAGACGTCGGTACGGGTGGTGACGTTCTCCTTGATGTTGATGTCCGGGTTGGCCTTCATGTACTCGTCGTAGAGTCCGGCCTGCTTGTAACCGAACACACCGAAGGTACCGACCGTCAGCGTGATCTTGCCGTCGGCGTTGCCGCTGCCCTCGTTCGACGAGTCGTCGCCCGAGTCCTCGGCACAGCCGGCCAGCAGCCCGGCGCCCAGCGCGGCGACGGCTGCCAGGACCACCGTCTTGCGGGCGGTTCGGGTACGTGCTCGCATTTGCGTCCTCCTGATGCCTGACGTGCCGACCCCCCGGCCAACGGCGTTGTTGGGCCCGTTAGTTCATGCTGCGGCTCGGGCGGGGAACGTGCGGGTTGTGTATGTGCCAGGTACTGTGGGAGCGCTCCCACCAGTGATGTGTTGAAGAGTCGTCGGTTCGTGCGGGGGTGTCAAGGGAGCGGACGCGGAGATATGTCTTCGGTTATCGGGCTGTTAACTAACCGCGCGGACGCGGGTGGGGCGGGTCTCGGTACGGCTGTGGGC
>NZ_VJZE01000565.1 GCF_009377205.1 Streptomyces phyllanthi | reverse complement strand
GTGCGGGGCGATGTCCGCGCCCGGCTTGAAGGCGTTGGCGAGCACGACGTACAGGGGGACGGCGAAGGCGGCGCCGAGGACCGTGACGCCCAGCGGGCGCAGGGTGTCTCTCACAGGTCGACCTCCCTGCGCTGGAGCAGCTTGAGCGCGAGGGCCGCGGCGCTCGCGACGATGACGAGCATGACGAGGGCCATGGCGCTGGCGTAGCCCTGCCGGTTGGCGGTGAAGCCGGTCTGCAGGATGACGAAGGCGACGGTGGCGGTGGTCCCCGAGCCGGGGCCGCCGTTCGTGATGACCTGGATGTGGTCGTACGCCTTGAAGGCGGTGATGAGCAGTACGACGGTGTTGATGGTGAGGGCGGGGGCCAGCAGCGGCCAGGTGACGTGGCGGAAGCGGGCGAGCACGCCCGCCCCGTCGATGGCGGCGGCCTCCAGGAGTTCACCGGGCACGGACTGCAGGCCGGCCAGGTACACGACGACGCAGAAGCCGAGCATCTGCCAGGCCATGATCGCGGCGAGGGAGTACAGGGCCAGGCCGGGGTCGGAGAGCCAGCCGACGGGGTCGGCACCGACCCGGCCGAGGGCCTGATTGACGACGCCGTCGTCGGCGAGCAGCCGGGTCCACACGAGGGAGACGACGACGGAGCTGAGCACGACGGGCACGAAGAACACGGCCCGCCAGGCGTTGTAGAACCAGCCCTTGCGGTCGAGCAGCAGCGCGATGCCGAGCCCGGCGGCGTTCGGCACGATCACGAGGATCGCGGTGAGCTGCACGGTGACCTTCAGCGACTGCAGGAACTCCTCGTCGCGGAAGAGGAGTTCGAAGTTGCGCAGGCCGACGAACTCGGTGGGCGGGCTGAACGGGTTGTGGTTGGTGAGGCTGTACGCCACGCTCACCACGACCGGCGCGAGCACGAAGCAGGCGTAGACCATCAGGCCGGGCGCGCCGAAGACGGCGAACCGGCCGAGGTGGGAGCGTGATCGGCGTCCCCGCCCGCGCGCGGCTGTCTGCTCAGGGGCCTTCGGCGGCGCGGCGGGACGGGCCGGGGCATCGGTGGCCATGGTCAGGAGGCCTTGTCCCACTCGGTGTCCAGGAACGCGGCCGCCTCCTCGGGCGTCCTGCGGCCGATGATCACGTCCTGGGCGGCGGCGTGCACCTTCGCGTCGAGGCCCGGCAGCAGCGCGTCACCGCCGGTCTCCCAGGCGAACGCCTTGACCGTGGCCTTCTGCTCGCTCGCCTCGCGCCACAGGTCGTACGTCTCCTTGAAGACGGGGCCGGTGTCGGCGGGCGGGGTGTAGCCCTTGACGGCGGGGAACAGGGCGTCGGAGCGCACCGAGTTGTCGAGGTTGGACTTGTCCAGCTGGAAGGCCAGGGCGAACTTCTTCGCGGCGTCCAGGTGCTGGGAGCGGGCGTTCACGGACAGGCCGCCGCCGGTGTATCCGGAGGCGAGCGGCGAGCCGTCGTCGGTGGGCCAGTGGAAGACGCCGATGTCGTCCTTGATGGCGCTCTTGTCACCGGCCGCGGCGAACCAGCAGCCCATCGGGTACATCGCGCCCTTGCCCTTGAGGAAGGCCTGTTCGGTGGCGGCGTAGTCGAGCGAGACCATCTTCTTGTCGATGTAGCCGCGTCGGGCCAGCTGCCGCACCTTCGTCAGCGCCCCGACGAAGTCGGCGTCGGTGAACTTCACCTTCCCGGCGCGGCGTTGGACCATCCAGTCGGGGTCCTTCCCGTACACGTCGGTGGCGACGGTGCCGGTGAGCGGCAGCACGGTGGGAAAGCCGTCCTTGCCCCCGCCGACGACGAACGGCTGGATTCCCTTCGCCCGTAACTTGGCGGAGGCGTCGAGGAGTTGGGCGTACGTCCTCGGGGGTGCGCTGATCCCCGCCTGCTTGAACATCGACTTGCGGTAGTAGACGACCGGGATCGACTGCGTGTTGGCGGGCAGCTGGTAGACCTTGCCGTCGATGGCGCCCCCGTCGGGCACCTGGAAGTCCCCCAGCTCGTCCGGCTGCCACGCGTACAGGTTCCCGGCGTCGCCGAGCCCGGTGGGGGCCACGGCGATCATGACGTCCGGGAACTGGCCGGAGGCGAGCAGTTGCTTGGCGTACGCGGTGCGGTCGGTGGTCGGCGCGACCAGCTTCTTCACCGTGATGTCCGGGTACTTCTTCTCGATCCGCTTGATCGCCGCGTTCCAGTACTCCGGCGTCAGGTTGGGTGTCTCGAAGGTCAGGAAAGTGATCTGCCGCTTGCCTGCCGGGTCGGACGTGCCGGCGCCCTCGTCCACCGAGCACGCGGTGAGCGAGAGGGTGAGAGCGGCCGCGGCAGCGGTCAGGACGGCCCTGCGGGATGTGTGCATCACGGATTCCTTCGCCAGAAGGGGGCGACGGGCACAACTCGCCGCCACAACGATGTGAGCGCTCCCGTGAGCGCTCACACAGAACCATCAGGGGCAGCCGACGTCACGTCAACCCCGCGTGCATCAAGGGGACTTCGCAGAGCCACTCGGCTTTCGACCGTGCGCTTGCGTACCGTTGACACCGTTTCGACGGCCTGCCCATCATGGCCGTGAGCGCTCACGTGACACGGCGCACAGCGCTGTCGGCGGTACCCGTACGGACTCGACAGCACCCGAACAGACAAGGAGACGGCTCCCGTGTCCGCACCCCCCGGGCCCACGGCCCCCGCACAGGACGGCCCCGAGGATCCGCAGGCCGGCCCCTCCCGACCCGCCACCATCGACGACGTGGCCAAGTCCGCCGGAGTGTCCCGGCAGACCGTGTCCCGCGCCATCAACGACAAGCCCGAGATCGACCCGGCGACCCGCGACCGGGTACTCTCCGTGGCCCGCGCGATGGGCTACCGGCCCAGCCGGTTCGCCCGCGGACTGGCCAGCCGCGGCGTCACCACCGTGGGTCTGGTCATCGCCGACGTACTGAACCCGTTCTTCCCCGAAGTGGTCGCCGGCGTCATGGACGCCGCGGACGAGCGGGGCTGGCAGGTCGCCGTGTACAGCACCGGGGCCGCCCTCGAACGCGAGATGGCCGTGACCCGTGCCCTCACCCAGCACGTCGACGCCTGTGTCGCGTTCCTCCTCGACGAGCGCGCCGTCGACCAGGTGCGCGCGGCGGGCATCCCGGTCGTCCTGTTGGACCACGACCGACGGCAGGCCGCCGCGGGTGGGGTGCGCATCGACTTCGCCTCGGGCATCCGGCAGGCGATCGGCCATCTCATCGAGCGCGGGCACCGGCATCTCGCGATGTTCGACGACGGCGCCCGGCCCGACGCGGACTCCGCGGGCAGCCGCCACAGGCTCTTCCTGGAAGTGGCCACGGAGTACGGCCTTCCGGCGCGGGAGAGCTGGGTCGTGCCCTGCGGCAACTCCCTTCAGGGCGGGGCCCAGGCGATGGACCTCCTCGTGCAGTCACGCCCCGAGGTCACCGCCGTCCTCGCGTACAACGACCTGATCGGGATCGGGGCGATGCGCCGGGCACGGGAGCACGGCCGGTCCGTGCCGGACGACTGCGCCTTCGTGGGCTGCGACGGGCTCATGCTCGGCGAGCTCGTCGATCCGCCCCTGACGACCCTGTACATCGACAAGCGCCATCTGGGCCGGGCCGCCGTGCGACAGCTCGACACGCTGCTGTCCGGAAAGGAGCCGGCCGAGACGGTGATCGTGCCGCGGCTGGTGGTGCGCGCGTCGAGTTGACGTCCCCGCATCGCCGCCGGGTTCGGCGTCCCGGTGTGGCGGTGCCGGGCCTCTCCCTCCCCCCGCATGAAGGAGTCGTCGTGGGACATGTACCGCTGTCCGACGGGAAGTTACCGGTCCACGGCGCACGTGCCCGTCATCGTGGCGGGGTCACCGTGACGGCGGCGTCACGGACGCGGGGCCGGTGCTCTCGCGCACCACCAGCGTGGTCGGCAGCTCCAGGTTCACCGACTCGGGCTGTTCACCGCGCGCGAGCCGCACCACCATGCGGGCGGCGACGGCGGCCATCTCGTCCAGCGGCTGACGCACCGTGGTCAGTTCCGGCGTGATCCACTGCGTGAACGGCAGATCGTCGAAGCCCACCACGCTCACGTCGTCCGGCACGCTCAGCTTCCGCTCCCGCAGGGCCCGGTAGACACCGAGCGCCTGCAGGTCGTTGCCCGCGAAGACGGCCGTCGGCGGCTGCGGAAGATCCAGCAGCTCATGCATGAGGGACCGCGCGGGCCCCCGGTCGTACGTCCCGTGCCGCACGAGGTCCGGGTCGAACGGCAGACCCGCGTCCTGAAGGGCGGCGCGGTAGCCGTGCAGCCGGGTGCGGGGCGAGTGACGGTGCGCCGGGCCCATGAGCGCTGCGACGCGGCGGTGTCCGAGGCCGGCGAGATGGCGCGTGGCGGCGTAGGCGCCGTGCCAGTTCGTGGAGCCCACGGACGGTGCGTCGGCACGGGCGTCGGTGGAGGGCTGCACGATCACGAACGGGATGCCGTTCTCGCGCAGGTCGGCCTCGCGGGCGGCGGACAGTTCGGACAGCACGAGGATCGCCCCCATCGAGCCGCGTTCGCGCAGCGCCCGGCCCCACCGCTCGGCCTGCACCTCGTCCTTGTGGACCGCGCTGACGACGAGCCCGACTCCCTCCGGACGCAACGCGGCCTCGGCACCCCGGATCAGTTCGGCGGCCCATGGGTTGTCGAGTTCGTTGATGACGAACTCGATCTGCCCGCCGCCGGGCGGACGGTGGCCGCGGCCCGGCGGCGGATAGCCGTACTGCCGCAACAGACGACCCACCCGCTCCCGAGTGTCCGCAGATACATCCGATCTCCCATGCAGAACCTTGGAGACCGTCGGCATGGAGACGCCCGCCTCGTCGGCGATCGCCGCCAGCGTCTTTCGCTTTGCCACTACGTAACTCTCCTTGATCACAGTCAAGTTCAGGCACCACGGCAGCACGGAAACATCAGACGCGAACTCTTGACGACATCCGATGTTTCTCTTACGTTACGGCCAGTCGGCCGAAGTTGCGAAAGTTTGCGCAGAGATCGCACAGCACCGCACCGCACCGCCTGACCGGGCTCGTCCCAGCCCCGGACGGCTCGCTCACCGCACGGTACGCACGCCGCACGCTGCCCTCCGCCACCGCTCTGCCGGCGCACCCCGCTCC
>NZ_VJZE01000564.1 GCF_009377205.1 Streptomyces phyllanthi | reverse complement strand
GTCCGACGGCCGCTGGGAGTACCCGGAGCTCACCCGGCCGCCCCTGCCCTCCGGCAGCCCCGCCCCCTTCGCCGATGCCAACAAGTCGGGCACCCACCACGCCGACCTGCGCGACCTCGTGCTGCCCGCCCCCAAGGGAGCCAAGGCCGACAAGGCGCTGCGCGGCGAGGACGGCTGGCTGGCGACGGAGGACTTCCTGGCGGAGTACCCGGAGAAGGAGGACCGCGAGGAGCTCGAACAGCTGCTCACCGACAACGGGCTGCGGCACGTCGCCGCACGCGGCTGGACCACGCAGGACGGTACGCACACACGGATCTACCTGCTGCGGTTCAACACGGCCGCGGTCGCCGACGAGGTCTTCTCGACCGGTCTCATCAGCTACGACGCACCGCTGTACGAGGTACGCGGCGCCGAGGAGTCCGACAAGGACGACGACCTGCCGTGGGAGGCCCGGCTCGGCGGCCTCACGTACAACCTGTACGCCGAGGCCAAGCCGTACGGCACCGAACAGGTCCGCCAGGCCTACCTCTCCGCCGGGGACACCGTCGCCGTGATCGTGCAGTCCCGCAAGGGCACCGCCAGGGCCGTCCCGTTCCAGCAGACGGTGGTCCTGCAGAGTCAGCTGCTGGGCTGAGGGGCCCGAGCGTCCTGAGCCCGCCGATGGCGCCCTGGCACCGAAGGCCGGATCCCCGCCGCGTAAGCTGGGGTCCGGCCTTCTGCGTACCGCGTACCGCCGTACCGCCCTCTCCGCTCATCCGAGGAGCCCTGCCGTGGAGATCTTCTTCGAAATCCTGCTGGTCCTGGTCGCCGTCGGCGTCCTCGCCTTCGCCGGGCTGACCGTGAAGAAGCTGTACCAGGGCCAGCGCTGACCCCCACACCCCACCCGCCCTCATCACAGACGTAACGAGACTTCTGAGCTGCTCATGATCGAGATCCCGTCCGACCTGCACAAGGACCTCGTCCCCCTCGCCTTCCTGCTCGGTGACTGGGCCGGCGCGGGCGTGCACGACTTCCCCGGCTCCGAGAAGTGCAACTTCGGTCAGGAGGTCACCTTCACCCACGACGGCCGGGACTTCCTGGAGTACCACTCCCACACCTGGGTGCTGGACAACGACGGCAACAAGGTCAGGCCGCTGGAGACGGAGTCCGGCTTCTGGCGGATCGACGCCGACCGCAAGGTCGAGGTGACGATGGTCCGCAACGACGGGGTCGTCGAGGTCTGGTACGGCGAGCTGGCCGACAAGAAGCCGCAGATCGACCTGGTCACCGACGCGGTCGCGCGGACGGCGGCCTCGGGGCCGTACACCGGCGGCAAGCGGCTCTACGGCTATGTCAAGAGCGACCTGATGTGGGTCGGCGAGAAGCAGACCCCCGAGGTCGAGCTGCGCCCCTACATGTCGGCGCACCTGAAGAAGGTCGTCACCCCGGAGGACGTCGAGCGCTGGGCGAAGGCCCTGCCGGACGACCTCCCGGACGACGGGATCGCCTTCTTCAAGTAGGCCGGACCGCCTGCGCTTCAATCAGGACCACTTTCCTCAAGTGGACACGCTCAGGTCGTCCTAGACTTTCCGGTGTGGTGAGCACCGACTGGAAGAGCGACCTCAGGCAGCGCGGCTACCGACTGACGCCGCAGCGCCAGCTTGTCCTGGAAGCCGTGGACACCCTGGAGCACGCGACCCCCGACGACATCCTCGCGGAAGTGAGGAAGACGGCGTCGGGGGTCAACATTTCCACCGTGTACCGGACCCTCGAGCTCCTGGAGGAGCTGGGACTGGTCTCGCACGCCCATCTCGGGCACGGGGCCCCGACGTACCACCTGGCCGACCGGCACCATCACCTCCACCTGGTCTGCCGCGACTGCACGACAGTGATCGAGGCCGATGTCGACGTGGCCGCCGAGTTCACGGCCAAGCTACGGGCGACGTTCGGCTTCGACACGGACATGAAGCACTTCGCGATCTTCGGCCGGTGCGAGAACTGCTCCCGCACTTCAGAACCCTCTCCCTAAAGTCTTCAACTACCGAGTCGTAGGCTTGTTGATATGAAGAGTCCCCTGCTGTTGCTGCCCGGCGCCGTCCCCGCCGAGGGTGTGGACGAAGGCGTCGCCGCCCACTACGGCGACCTGTTCCGCGAGCAGCGAGCCCTCGCCGACGGCACCGGATTCGTCGACCTCTCCCACCGGGGCGTCGTCACCGTCTCCGGCGACGACCGGCTCAGCTGGCTGCACCTGCTGCTCACCCAGCACGTCAGCGAACTCCCGCCGCACCAGGCCACCGAGGCGCTCATCCTCTCCGCGCACGGCCATATCGAGCACGCGCTGTACCTGGTGGACGACGGCGAGACGGTCTGGGCCCACGTGGAACCCGGCACCCAGGGCGCGCTGATCGCGTATCTGGAGTCGATGAAGTTCTTCTACCGGGTCGAAGTCGCCGACCGCACGAACGACTTCGCGGTCCTCCATCTGCCGGCCGGTTCGATCGCGGAGACACCGGAGGGTGTCGTGGTCCGTGAGACGCCGTACGGACGCGACCTCTTCCTCCCGCGTACGGACCTGGAGCCGTACGTCGAGAAGGGCGGCGTCGGTCCGGCGGCCGGGTTGCTCGCGTACGAGGCCCTGCGCGTCGAGCACCACCAGCCGCGGCTCGGCTTCGAGACCGACCACCGGACCATCCCGCACGAGCTGGGCTGGCTCGGGACCGCGGTCCACCTCCAGAAGGGCTGCTACCGGGGCCAGGAGACGGTCGCCCGCGTCCAGAACCTGGGCAGGCCCCCGCGCCGGCTGGTCTTCCTGCACCTCGACGGCAGCGAGGTTCACCTGCCGCCGCACGGCACGGAGCTCCGCCTCGCCGGTGACGGGCCGGACGGCCGGAAGATCGGCTTCGTGACCACGTCCGTACGCCACCACGAGCTGGGCCCGGTGGCACTCGCGCTGGTCAAGCGGAACGTGCCGACGGACGCGCCCCTGATGGCGGATACGACGGCGGCGGCGCAGGAGGTCGTGGTCGAGCCCTGACGGCCGGGGCCGCTAACGCAGGTTTCGCTCCACCTTGGCGACCTGGGCGCGGACGAGTTCCTCCTCGGGCTCGGGCGTGAGCTCTTCGCGCCGCTCAGCGGTCAGGCCGGGGCCGAAGACGGTGTCGGCCGTCACGATGGTGATCAAGCCTTGGACGCGTACGACGGTGAAGTTCTGGTAGAACGAGGCCGAGTTCAGCGAGTACCGCAGCGTCTCGTCGCCCAGCGCCGGCGCCTTCTCGGCCCGGAAGACGGCCTGCCTGGGGCCTTTGCTGCCGACGTTCTCGAACTCGATCGCCCCGCACGTCTCCAGCGCGCTCCGCAGCGCTGCCATCCGAGCCTTCGCGTCGGTCTCCGACCAGCCGACGAGCGCCATCCGGTGCAGGTCCAGCCCTTCGCTGGGCCGGTGGAGCTGTGCCCTGGCGTTGACCGCCTCCGCCTGCGCCTTGGTATGCGGGTTGCGCAGCACCGCGCACTCCGTCGGCCTGACCGTCTCCGAGGCCTCCGCCGGAGGGCTGCTGGGACCGGCGGCGGTGGTGTGGGAGACCTCGAAGCCGCTCGGGGTCTCCGCCGTGGTGAGCAACGCGGCCTTCAGCTGCTTCGCGGTGTAGGGGGAGGAGAGGGGGACTGCCCGGTCCTGCTTCCCGGCTTTCGCGCTTGTGCTCTCCTCGGTGCTCTCCTCGGTTTTGGTGCCCGTCTCGGTCTTCCCCTCGGCCGAGCAGGCCACCAGCGCGAGCAGCGCGGCTCCGATGACGTACGCGGATCTCTTCATGATCCCCTCACAGGACGACGGCAGCGGTGATCAGATATCGATCAATACCGTGAAGGGACCGTCATTCGTCAAGGACACCCGCATCTTGGCGCCGAAGCGGCCCGTGGCCACCGTCGCGCCCAGGGAGCGCAGCTGGGCGACCACCTCGTCCACCAGGGGCTCGGCGAGCTCGCCGGGCGCGGCGGCGTTCCAGGTGGGTCGGCGCCCCTTGCGGGCGTCGCCGTACAGCGTGAACTGACTCACGACCAGCAGCGGCGCGTCGATGTCGCTGCACGACCGCTCCTCGCTGAGCATGCGGACCGACCAGAGTTTGCGGGCGAGCTGGGCCGCCTTCTCCTTGGTGTCGGAGTGCGTGACACCGACGAGCACGCACAGCCCCTCGCCGTCGATCTCGCCGACCGTCTCGCCGTCCACGACGACGCTCGCGCCGTCCACTCGCTGTACCACCGCACGCATGGGGACCATGATGCCGTGCGACGCCGCGTCACTCGTCCGGGGGTATTGACGCGCCCCGGGAAGAGTGCTGGAAGCGGTTTCGGCAGGCCCTCCTCACCCGGCGGCCGCCCCGGTGACCCGTGTGATGGTCCTTATTGATCCTTAACCCACCATCTGGGGCCGATCGGGGGCACTCGCTCACATAGGGGCTACTTGGGGTGGCACGATGCGTGTGTGGTGGTGCGTGCGTGGGGTGCACCGCGCCGGTCGAGGGGACGGTTGAGACACATGAGCACATCGAGTACGAGCACCAGTGGTACGGGGCAGTGGCCGCTGGAGTGGGTGCGGTGGGCCGTCGGGGGCACGCATCGCGCGCCCGTGCAGCGCACGGACAGCCCGCCGCCGCCCGCGCCCGAGTCGTCCCGTGACGACCTGACGGTGCTCCGGCTGTCCGAGCTGCGGTCCCTGCGCCGGGACGCCCAGCAGGACGAGGCCGACCTCAGCTATGTGCGGCGGCTCCTCCAGGGGCGTATCGACATCCTGCGCGCCGAGCTCGCGGGGCGCGGCGGGGAGACGGCGCCCCAGGACCTGGTCGACCGGCTCCCCGAGATCCTCAAGGACGCACCCGCCCGGCACCGTTCCTCGGCCCGCCATGTGACCCTGGGCACCCCGCAGAGCGAGGAGTTCCGGGCCCTGGCCGCCGACATGCTCGCCGAGGTGGAGCTGTCCGACCTGAAGGCCCGTACGGACGAGGAGCTCGGCGCGGGACTGCGCCGCCTCGTCCGCTGCGAACAGCAGGTCTCCCGCCGCCGCCGCCAACTCCAGCGCACGGCGGACGACTGCAGCGCGGAGATCGCCCGCCGGTACCGGGACGGGGAAGCGCAGGTGGACGACCTGCTCGTGTGAGGGAGCGGTGCTCCGCAGGGGGCGGGGGAGG
>NZ_VJZE01000563.1 GCF_009377205.1 Streptomyces phyllanthi | reverse complement strand
GGGTGAAGGAGACGCGGTACCAGCCGAGGCCGCCGGGGAGGAAGCCGGTCCCGCTGGTGGTGCCGTACCGGGTGGTCGGGGTCTGCTCGATGCTCCAGTCGTGGGGCACGGCCACCTGGCGCCAGCCCGAGTCGTCGTAGGCGGGGTTCGCGGCGTCGGCGTACTCGCCCGTCGGGTCGGTGATACCGCCGGGGTTGACCAGTGCGAAGCGCCAGCCGTCGCGAAGGTCGATCGTGCGCCCCGCCGTGGGGCGGCCGGGCCGGGCCAGGGGCTCGGCAGCGGCCGCTGTGCCCGCCGGCGCACCTGCCATCGGCACGGCGGAACCCGCGATCAGTAACGACCTGCGCGTGACCGTCATGGTCATCCCTTCATCGGACGTGGGGGGGGGAACGCGGATGAGTGGAGCCGTGGTGCACCAGCAACGCAAGAACCCACAAGCGACCACAACTGCCCGCGAGCAAACAGATTCTGACGCTGTGACACACAGACGCGTCAAGGGCCCGTAGCGCCACTTCCGTCCAACGCGACACAGCCGCCACGGGCCAATGCGCTCCACTCCCCCCGACAACCCCGTGCGGGGCAGCACGACGCACTAGGCTCGTTTTCGCCCGTATGCGCGTTCGGTCCGGCGGAATGGAACTGTCCACGATGAGGAGCCACAAAGTCACGGAAGGTGACGCTCCGGTGTATACCTTCGACGGCAGCGTCACGGCGCGCGCGGTCGTGAACGCCGAGGGTTCGGTGGTCGAGTGGAACGAAGGGGCGCGCCGGCTGCTGGGCTGGTCGCCGGCTGACGTCCTGGGCCGGCCCGCCACGCGTCTGGTCGCCCCGGGCGGTGCCTTCCGGCTGCCTCCGCCCGGCAGCGTCATAGGGAGTGGCACCGTTCCGCTGCGTCACCGGGACGGCCGTACGGTCTCGGTGTGGCTGCTGGCTCATCTGCGCCGGCCGAAGGAGGGCGAGGACGACAAGGAGGGGGCCGACAGCGGCGGTTGGCTGATTCTCTGTCCGCTGGAGGACCCCGGCCCGCTCAGTCGCGACGAGCCGCTGTCGGCGGCGGTCATGGCCCAGTCTCCGTGTGCGGCGGCGGTGTTCGACGAGCGGCTGCGGCTGCGCGGCATCAACGACGTGATGGCGGACGCCGTCGGGATACCGGAGGAGAACCTCCGGGGACTGCACATGTCGGAGATCGTGGGCGGACGGCAGGGCGAGAAGCTGGAGGAGCACCTGCGCGAGGTGCTCACCAGCGGCCGGCGCAAGGACGTGCAGACCTTTCTGCAGGCCGCGGACGAGGACAGCGCGCACGCGTGGTCCGCGCGGATCGCCCCGCTGGCCGACGCCGACGGGCAGCCCATCGGCATCTGTGTGACCGGCCACGACATCACCGAGCAGTACCGGGCAAGGCAGCGGCTGCAGTTGGTGAACGAGGCCAGCATCCGCATCGGCACCACCCTCGATGTGACACGCACGGCCCAGGAGCTGGCCGACGTGTGCGTGCCCGTGCTCGCCGACTTCGTCAGCGTCGACCTCATGGAGTCCCTGGACCACGGGGAGGAACCGGCCGTGGGCCCCCTGTCCGCGCCGTTCACGCTGCGCCGCGCCGCCCACCGGTCGGTGAACCCGGGGTGCCCCGAGGCCGTGGTCGGACTGGGCGATCTGGACGTCTACCCCGCGACCTCCCCCCAGGCCACCTCCCTGGTGGCCGGGCGGACGATCGTGGCGACGGACCCCGCGACCACCCTCGCTGCGTGGCTCGACTGGGACCCGGTGCGCAGTGCCCGCGTCAAGGAGTACGGGATCCACGCCACCATGTCCGTGCCGATCCGGGCCCGCGGTACGACCCTCGGTGTCGCGGTCCTCACCCGCTTCGAGAGCAAGGACCCGTTCACGCCCGACGACGAGCTGCTGGCCGAGGAGGTCACGGCCCGGGCCGCCGTCTGCATCGACAACGCCCGCCGCTTCTCCCGCGAGCGCGAGACGACGCTGGCCCTCCAGCGCAGCCTGCTCCCCCAGACGCTCCCCCGCATGCCCGCGCTGGAGGCCGCGTCGCGGTATCTGCCGGCGGCGAGGGCCGGGGTGGGCGGCGACTGGTTCGACGTGATCCCGCTGTCCGGTATGCGGGTCGCGATGGTCGTCGGTGATGTCGTCGGCCACGGCGTCCAGGCGGCGGCGACCATGGGACGGCTGCGTACGGCGGTGCGCACGCTCGCGGACGTCGACCTGCCACCGGACGAACTGCTCACCCACGTCGACGACCTGGTCGTACGGCTGTCCAAGGAGGCCGGTGCCGAGGGCGTCACCGGTGAGTTGGGGGCCACCTGTCTGTACGCGGTGTACGACCCGATCACGCGCCGGTGCAGTTTCGCGCGGGCCGGGCATCCGCCACCGGTCGTGCTCGCTCCGGACGGCAGACCGCTCGACGTGCACGTACCGGCGGGTCCGCCACTGGGCCTCGGCGGGCTGCCCTTCGAGTCGGCCGAGCTGGAACTCCCCGAGGGCACGCTGCTCGCCCTGTACACGGACGGGCTGATCGAGAGCCGCGACCGGGACATCGACGCCGGGCACGACCTTCTGGTCCAGGCTCTGTCCCGCCAGAGGGGCTCGCTGGACGATGCCTGCCAGGGCGTCATCGGGTCCATGCTGCCGCAGTCCGGGGCGGCCGACGACGTGGCGCTGCTGCTGGCCCGGACCCGTGGGCTCAAGTCGTCGCAGGTGGCGTCCTGGGCGCTGCCGGCCAACCCCGCGGTCGTCTCCCGCACCCGCCAGTACGTCCTGGACAAGCTGGCGGCCTGGGGACTGACCGAGATGGCGTTCACCGTGGAGCTCGTGGTGAGCGAGCTGGTCACCAACGCGATCCGGCACGGCGCGCCACCGATCCAGCTGCGGCTGATCCACGACGACACCACGCTGATCTGCGAGGTGTCGGACTGCAGCGGTACGGCTCCGCACCTGCGACGGGCGAAGACGTTCGACGAGGGCGGCCGCGGCCTGCTCCTGGTGGCCCAGCTCACCCACCGCTGGGGCAGCCGCCACACGGAGAACGGCAAGACGATCTGGGCGGAACTGACCCTGGCGGAGGAGTGAGCCGGGTGTGAGGAGCGGTACGCGGAACGCAGCAGGATGCCGTACGAGCACGCGGGAGATCCAGGAGCGGTTCCAGTACCGGGACTTCGGCGACCGGACGTGGGGGGCGGGAGTTCCGCAGCTTCCTGTACGGGCGGGCGTGGACGAACGCCGAGGACCGGTGGCGCTGTTCGACCACGCGGTGACGTGGCTGCGTCGGCACCGGGTGCTGCTGCCGGGTGGCCCGTACGGCGGCTGAGCGGCGCCTGTACCAGTCGGTGGCGCGGGCCGCCCACCGCGTGGACCCGCAGCCGGCGCCGGCGCTGAAGACGCTGCTGGTCGTCCCCGAGGACAGGCGGGTCCCGGAGCTGGAGCGGCTGCGGACGCCGCCGGTGAGGGCCCGATCCCAGCCGGAGTGTCCCGTGACGCCGAACCTTGAGCGCGTGCCATCGAAGACTGAGCGGCGCGGGTCACGTTCAGCGGGATGGCAGGCCCGATGAGCGGGGATCACCCGCAGCGGCGGACCGCCGTCAGCCGTCCTGAGCGGGAAACACCTCGTCGACGGCGCGGCGCAGTGTTTCGCGGACAGCCTTGGCGTTGTCGAGTTCGGCGGCCTGGAACGCGCCGTCGTGGAGCAGGACGAGGACGCGTGCGGCGTGGTCGGGGTCGGGGTGGCCCATGGCGGCCGAGAGGTCGCGCAGCACGCCGAACAGCCAGGTGCGCTGGTCGTCGATGACCGCGCGCACCGGGTGGGTGCGGTCGGGGTATTCGGCGGCGGCATTGAGGAACTGGCAGCCGCGGAAGCCGTCTTCGAGGGTCGCGTCGCCGAGTACGGCCATGACCGCGCGGAGTGCCTCGCGCGGCGTCCTGCCCTGTCGCGCCCGTCCGACCGCGTCCCGGATCTGTTCTGCGGTGGCCGTGAGGTAGGCCGAGACGAGGTCGTCCTTGCTGGGGTAGTGCCGGTAGAAGGTGGCACGCGTGACCTTGGCCTCGGTGACCAGGCGGTCGATACCCACGGCCTGGATGCCCTCCGCGTAGAAGAGGCGGGACGCGGTGCGCAGCAACCGGTCCTTGGGGTGCAGCTCCGAGACTGTCGTCATACACCCATCCTAAAGAAAGACCAGTCGTTCTCGACTGTCGCCCCCGTCACGTTGCGGCACCCCAGGTATGGTCATCGCCAGGCTCCAGGCGCAGGGCTACACCACTGTCGCCGCGGCGAACCCGCTGCGCGGGCTGGAGTCCGACGCGCAGTATGTCGCCACCGTCACCAAGGCCGTGGACGGCCCTGTCGTCCTGGTCGGCCACTCCTACGCGGGCGCGATCATCACCCGCGCGGCCCACGAGGCGTCGAACGTCGAGGCCTGGTCTACGTGGCCGCCTTCCAGCCCGACGAGGGCGAGAGTGCCCTGCGGAACGCCTCCCGCTTCCCCGGCGCCAAGATGGGGCCGGACACCACCGTCGCCATCGAGCACGAGGGCGAGCCGGAGCTGCGCATCCTGCCCGAGCACTACCAGGACGTCATCGCCGGCGACCTGCCCGCCGAGACCACCGACGTCCTCGCGGTCACCCAGCGCTCGGTACGCGTGCAGGCCCTGACGGCCGAACTGTCCGGCGCCCCAGCCTGGCGCACCCTGCCCTCGTGGGCAGTGGTCGCAACCCAGGACAACGCCATCCCCGCCCAGGCCCAGGAGTTCATGGCCGAGCGCGCAGGATCGCACGTCGTACGCGTCGAGGCGTCCCACGCGGTGGCCATCTCGCAGCCCGGCGCCGTGGCCGACCTGATCATCGAGGCCGTCAAAGCCACCCGCTGACCCCTCACTCGGCGCCGCCACCACGGCCTATCGGCTGCTGCGGCGGCGGACCGGGGCCCTTTACCCGGTCTTCGCCGGCGCTCCGGATGAGGGCGACGACTGACCGGAGAGGGCCGTGACCAATCTCAGCGGCACTTCCTGTACCGCACCTACTCACACCCGTGAGCCCACTCCCCGCAAGGGGTGCGGGGAACCGCGCGACCAGCCCCGACGAACCCGCGGCCGCCCACACGACCGAACCCCGACGGCGGCGGCGCACCCCTCAGTCCCGCACCCCGCACCCCTCAGC
>NZ_VJZE01000562.1 GCF_009377205.1 Streptomyces phyllanthi | reverse complement strand
CCCCAAGCGCCCCAAGCGCCCCCAACGAACTGCCCGCATGGCCGCCACCTCCAGGCCACCCTGCCCTCCGGGGCCCTTGCACCCCAAGCCCTCCGCCAGACGCTAGGCCGCCACAGGCACCGTCCGGCAGGGCGCACCCCCCGGCACAGGGGCGCATCCGCATCACGCTCACACCAGGTTCAGCCGTTCTCCGCCTGGAACATCCAGTGATGCTTCTCGAGGTCCGCCGTGATCGAGATGAAGATGTCCTGGCTCACCGGATCCGGCTCGGCGGTGGCTTCCACCCGCTCCCGCATCCGCGTGATCACCGCGCCCAGCGCGGCCACGAGCGTGCTCACCGCGTCCGTGTCGTTGACCCAGCCCTCGGGAACCCTGCCGACAGCGCTCTGGGCCGCCACCGTGCCGGCCCGCCCGTCAGGAGAGACGCCCAGCGTCGCGGCACGCTCCGCCACGATGTCGGAATGCATGCGCGCGGTGGCCACGACCCCGTCGAGCTGAAGGTGGATGGAACGGAAACGCGGTCCGACCACGTTCCAGTGGATCTGCTTCCCCACCAGGGAGAGGTCCACCAGATCGACCAGTGCGCCCTGCAACGCCGCGGACACGGTCTTGAGGTCGGCCTCGGAAAGCGGGCTCTTGACGACGTACATGGGCATGCTCCGAATCCCTCCGCCGCACATCCCTCACATGGAGAATCGCACGGAGAATCGTTCGTACGGCCCCGAGCCCCCACTCCCTCCACCTTGACCGCCCCGTCCAGGACCGGCAAACGGGGAACACACGAAGGTTTCGCGACGGGCACCACACGAAAGCCCCGGCCGGAGCCCCTCCAGGTATCCCCGGAGAAGCCCCGGCCGGGGCTTCGTACACGCCTTCGCCCCTCGCCGACGATGACCGTCGAACGAGACGCACCCGCGCCCGCGTGCGCGTTACGCGGCGACGACGTCCACCGCTTCGGCGGGCGCCTTGATCGTGACCCGCTCCGGTGGCACGCCGGCCACCGATACGGAGTTGAGCATGGGACGACGCACTGGTGCGGGCACCGGCTCGGCGGCCGCTGCCGACTGGGCCAGCTCGGCGAGCGCGAGTTCGTCGCTCACTTCCCGCATGAGCTCGGACATCCGTACGTCCAGCGCGTCGCAAATGGCGGAGAGCAGCTCGGAGGAAGCCTCCTTCTGCCCCCGCTCCACCTCGGAGAGATAGCCGAGTGAAACTCGGGCGGACGAGGAGACTTCGCGCAGAGTACGGCCCTGGCGCTGGCGCTGCCGACGCAGCACGTCACCCAGCAGGCGACGGAGCAGAATCATCGGTGGCTCCCTCCTCGGACCGCGTAGCCGCATCCTTCACGCCCCACCGTACCGCCTTGCGCCGCGGCCGTGCGGGGAGCGCTGTCGTGTTCACTCAGGGCTGCAAACATCAAGTCCCCCCGTTCTGTTCCGTATCCTGTGCCCGCTCGTTCCCGGTCTGTTCGCCCGCAAGCTCCTCCAGGAGCAGTGCGAGTACGCTCCGTACACTCTCTCTACGGATTTCCGGTCGGTGGCCGTTCAACCGCAGTGACGCAACTTTCCCGCCACCTGGACAGCCGGAATCCGCGCAGGACGGGCCGTCGACGGCGACGAAAACCGTCCCCACCGGCTGACCGTCCTGGGGATCGGGACCCGCGACTCCGGTGGTCGCGATGCCCCAGTCCGCGCCGAGGAGCTTCCGCACCCCGGTCGCCATCTGGGCCGCCACCTGCGGATTCACCGCCCCGCGCTCGGCCAGCAGGGTGGCGTCGACCCCGAGCACCTCGCGCTTGAGCTCGGTGGCATAGGCGGTCACCGACCCACGGAAGACCCGAGAGGCTCCGGGCACCGACGTGATCTCCGCCGCAACCAGACCACCGGTGAGCGACTCGGCGACAGCGAGCGTCTCGCCCCTCACTCCGAGTAGTCGCAGCACTTCGGTGGCCGTGGAACTCACCGTTCCGCCTCCTCCGCCGCGGCTTTCCGAGCGACGATTCCTTGCCTGCGCAGCACAATGGCCTGTTTCACATAGTCGAGCCCGGTCACGACAGTCAGGACGACCGCCACAGCCATCACCCAGAACCTCAGCGTCGCCAGGGGTCCCGTCAGTGCCAGGACGTACATCCCGACGGCCGTCCCCTGCGCGAGCGTCTTCATCTTGCCGCCACGGCTCGCGGGGATGACCCCGTACCGGATGACCAGGAAACGCAGCAGGGTGATCCCGAGTTCCCGCCCGAGGATGACTCCCGTCACCCACCACGGCAGATCGCCGAGGGCGGACAGACAGATCAGCGCCGCCCCCATGATCGCCTTGTCGGCGATGGGGTCGGCGATCTTCCCGAAGTCGGTGACGAGGTTGTACGTGCGCGCCAGATGGCCGTCGAAGACGTCGGTGATCATGGCGACGGCGAACGCCGCCCAGGCCCAGGCACGCCATACCGGGTCGTAGCCGCCGTCCATGAGCAGCAGGACGACGAAGCCCGGTACGAGGGCCAGCCGCAGCATGGTCAGGAGGTTCGCGATGTTCCACAGGCTGGCCTGGTTGACGGCAGCAGCACCCAGCTTCCCGCCGCGCACCGGCCTGGCTCCCCCGGAGGCTCCGGAGGCGCCCGTCGCGCCCGAGGCGCTGGAGGAGCCGCTCGCCGCGGATGCCGGGACTCCCGTCATCTGGCCGCCTCCTCACTACACGGGAGCGTGCCCTGGAGCGGCTCGGCCACCAGGTCGACACCCTGCGTGCCGACCACCTTCGCCTCGACCACCTGGCCGGCGCGCAGCCCCTCGGCGGTGGTGAGCAGCACCTGGCCGTCCGTCTCGGGCGCCTGGTGCGCGGCGCGGCCGTACGGGCCCTCCTCGCCGTCGACCGACTCGACCAGCACCTGCACGGTCTCGCCGACCCGCTCCTCGGCGCGCTGCGAGACGAGCTCCTCCGCCAGCCGGGACACGCGCGCGAGCCGCTCGGCGACCACGTCCTCGTCCAGCTTGCCGTCGTACGTCGCGGCCTCGGTGCCCTCCTCGTCGGAGTAGCCGAAGACGCCGATCGCGTCCAGCCGCGCGCCGTTCAGGAACCGCTCCAGCTCGGCGAGGTCGTCCTCGGTCTCACCGGGGAAGCCCACGATGAAGTTGGAGCGCACGCCGGCCTGCGGAGCCTTGGCGCGGATGGTGTCGAGGAGTTCCAGGAAGCGGTCGGTGTCGCCGAAGCGCCGCATCGCGCGCAGCACAGCGGGCGCGGAGTGCTGGAAGGACAGGTCGAAGTAGGGCGCGACCTTGGGCGTGGAGGTGAGCACGTCGATGAGACCGGGCCGCATCTCGGCGGGCTGGAGGTAGCTGACGCGCACCCGCTCGATGCCGTCGACCTCGGCGAGCTCGGGCAGAAGGGTCTCCAGGAGACGGATGTCACCCAGGTCCTTGCCGTACGAGGTGTTGTTCTCGGAGACCAGCATGACCTCCTTCACACCCTGCTCGGCGAGCCAGCGGGTCTCGCCCAGTACATCGCTCGGGCGCCGCGAGATGAAGGATCCGCGGAAGGACGGGATGGCGCAGAACGAGCAGCGCCGGTCGCAGCCGGAGGCGAGCTTCACCGAGGCGACGGGCGAGCCGCCGAGGCGGCGCCGCAGGGGCGCGCGGGGGCCCGAGGCCGGAGCGAGGCCTTCGGGGAGATCGACGGGCGCGTGCCCGGGAAGCGCGACCTCCGCCCCCGCGCTCTGCCGCGCGGCGGGGCTGATGGGCAGCAGCTTGCGCCGGTCGCGCGGGGTGTGGGAGGCGTGGACACCGCCGGACAGGATGGTCTGGAGGCGGTCGGAGATGTCCGCGTAGTCGTCGAAGCCGAGCACACCGTCGGCCTCGGGCAGGGCCTCCGCCAGCTCCTTGCCGTACCGCTCGGCCATGCAGCCCACCGCCACGACGGCCTGCGTTCTGCCGTGGTCCTTGAGGTCGTTGGCCTCCAGGAGCGCGTCGACGGAGTCCTTCTTGGCGGCCTCGACGAAGCCGCACGTGTTGACCACGGCGACATCCGCGTTCTCGGCGTTCTCCACGAGCTCCCAGCCGTCCGCCTCCAAGCGGCCTGCGAGCTCCTCCGAGTCCACCTCGTTACGGGCGCAGCCGAGAGTGACGAGTGCGACGGTACGGCGTTCAGGCATGGGCTCAAGACTACTTCGTCCGACTGACAGCCCACGTCGACGGGGTTGGCCGATCTTGGCCAACCCCGTGTCCTCGCATTTCTTCGGAGCCGCCTGGGCGAACCCCGTACAGCGGCTATCCGGCCTCAGGGTCGCCCGGGGTGTAGGTCAGGCGCTCGACCGCGCCGGGCTGCCACTCGTCCTCGATCTCCTTGCCGTTCACATGCAGCTGGATCGCCCCGGCGTCGCCGAGGACGAGGTCGATCTTCTGCTTGTCCTGGAAGGTCTTGGAGTCGCCCTGCTTCAGGAGTCCGTCGAAGAGCAGCCGGCCGTTGTGGTCCTTGGCGGAGATCCAGCTGCGGCCGTCCACGGCGCTCACCTGGACGGTCACCTTGTCCTGGGGCGCCGCCGCGATGGCGCTGTCCGACGGGTCGGGCTTGGGGTCGGCGTCGGGCTTGTCGGTCTTGGTGGTGGGCGAGGCGGCCTTGCTCGTGGTCGGCGTGGAGCCCTCGGCGACCTGCGCCTGGCTGCCCTCCTCGTCACCGCCGCTGAACAACGTGAAGCCGACGAAGCCGATCACCGCGACGATCGCGGCGACCATGGCGGCGGTCCAGTTGGGCCCGCGCCGCTCGGGGCGGATGCGCTCCGCCTCGAACAGGGGCGCCGCCGGGGTGGGCGCGGGGCGCCCTCCATGACCGGCCTCGTACTCAGCGAGCAGCGGCGCGGGATCGATGCGCACCGCGCGCGCGAGGGTGCGGATGTGCCCGCGCGCGTAGACGTCACCGCCACAGGGGGCGAAGTCGTCCTGCTCGATCGCGTGCACGATGGCGATACGGACCCGGGTGGCGTTGCTGACGTCATCGACGGTCAGCCCGGCCGCGATACGCGCCTGTTGGAGGGCACGGCCGATCGAAAGGCGTTCCGCCTCACGTTCGTCGCGGTCGTCTTCGAACGGACGCTCGTCGTCGGGGGAGTTGCCGTCAGGGGAGTTGCCGATGGACACGGGGGCGCCTTTCGAGCGTGTAGCCACCTGTGCTGGAGGTTCAGTCTAGGGGGGGTACGAAAGG
>NZ_VJZE01000561.1 GCF_009377205.1 Streptomyces phyllanthi | reverse complement strand
CCTCCACCCCACCCCCGCCGGGATTACCCTCGCGCTCAACGGCCACTCAGCTCGTGGACGACCGACGACCGACGACCGACCACCGACGACCGACCACCGACGAACCGTCAATCGCCATCCGGGAACGTGGGGAAGACCGAGACATGCGCGCACTGCGAATACTTCTCATCGTCGCCGTGATCCTCGGCGGCCTCTTCGTCATCGCGGACCGAGTCGCCGTGAACTTCGCCGAGGACGAGGCCGCGGAGAAGATGCGGACCACCGAGGGCCTCTCCAGCACCCCCACGGTCTCCATCAAGGGCTTCCCGTTCCTCACCCAGGTCGCGGACGGCGAACTGGACGACGTCGAGGTCGGCATCAAGGACTACGAGGCCCCCACGGGCAGCGGCAACGACACGATCCGCATCTCCGACCTGAAGGCCGACATGCACGGCGTCGCCTTCTCCAGCGACTACAGCTCCGCCACCGCGCAGAGCGCCACCGGCACCGCCACCATCGCCTACGAACAGCTCCTCAAGGCCGCCAAGTCCGAGCCCACCGACGTCGGCCCCGGCGTCACCGCCCAGGTCGTCGGTCTCTCCGACGGCGGCAACGGCAAGATCAAGGTGGAGATCGAGGCCACTGTCCTCGGCACCGAACTGCCCAAGCCCGTCTCGGTGCTGAGCACCGTCAGCGTCGAGGGCGACACCGTCAAGGTGCGCGCCGACTCCCTGCCCGACCTGGGCACCGGCCTCGCCGAGAACGCGATCCGCTCGATCACCGACTTCCAGCAGGACCTCAAGGACCTCCCCGGTGGCATCAAGCTCGACAAGGTTGAAGGTGCCGCGAAGGGTGTGGAGATCACGGTGAAGGGTTCGGACGTCAAGCTGGCTGGGTAGGACGGTCCAGCGAGCACGGCAGGCAGTACGCGCACGAGAACGAGCACGGGCACGGGAACGGGCACCGGCACCGGCGCGGGCCCAGCGCGGGTCCGTACGGCCGCCGTGGCCGGCACCACCACCGCCGGCCTCGCCGAACACCGATGCACGGCCATCCCGGACGGGCGCTGTCCGAAAGGCGAGACGCTCCCGTCCGTACCGCAGATGCGCTGGCCGTATCCTGCGCCGGGCCTCCTCCCGCGCCCCTCCCAACAGCTGATCCATCCCGCATACCGGATGATCCCGTCTCAACATACGACACACCGGTGACATGCCCGCCTGTCCGTCCCTACGATCGACCGCATGAAGCAGCGACAGGCGGATCTCACGAAGCGGCGGGCAGTGGACCTGTGCCGCGTTGCCGCCATGCTCTGTCGCGCCGTCTGACCGGGAGCGTCGGCTCCCGATTCCCCCGGGCCCTCGACCTGACTCAGGGCCACCCTGCGCCGTGCATGCCGTCCAACTCAGGGCACAGTCCCGGCCGGCCGCGCGTCCGCACCCCGAATCTCTCGCACAGCCCCGCCGCAACTGCCCCGGAGGAGAAAGAGCATGAGCCGCAGCGACGTCCTGGTCGACGCCGACTGGCTGCAGGAGCGCCTGGACGATCAGTCCATCGCCATCGTCGAGGTCGACGAGGACACCTCCGCGTACGAGAAGAACCACATCAAGAACGCCATCCGGATCGACTGGACGAAGGACCTCCAGGACCCGGTACGCCGTGACTTCATCGACCAGGAGGGCTTCGAGAAGCTCCTGTCGGAGAAGGGCATCGCCAACGACACCACGGTGGTCCTCTACGGCGGCAACAACAACTGGTTCGCCTCGTACGCCTACTGGTACTTCAAGCTCTACGGCCACGAGAACGTCAAGCTCCTCGACGGTGGCCGCAAGAAGTGGGAGCTGGACGCCCGCGAGCTGGTCGACGGCTCCGAGGTGCCCGAGCGCGCGAAGACCGAGTACAAGGCCAAGCCGCAGGACACCTCGATCCGTGCCTTCCGCGACGACGTGGTGGCGGCCATCGGCTCGCAGAACCTGGTCGACGTCCGGTCCCCCGACGAGTTCTCGGGCAAGCTGCTCGCCCCGGCGCACCTGCCGCAGGAGCAGTCGCAGCGCCCGGGCCACGTTCCGAGCGCCCGCAACATCCCGTGGTCGAAGAACGCCAACGACGACGGCACGTTCAAGTCGGACGACGAGCTCAAGGAGCTCTACGCCGAAGAGAGCGTGGACCTGGCCAAGGACACCATCGCCTACTGCCGTATCGGTGAGCGCTCCGCGCTGACCTGGTTCGTCCTGCACGAGCTGCTCGGCGTGGAGAACGTCAAGAACTACGACGGCTCCTGGACCGAGTACGGCTCCCTCGTGGGCGTGCCGATCGAGCTCGGCGCCAACAAGTAGGACCCGCAGCACCAGTAGTAAGCGAACAGACCCGCAGACCCCGACCGGCCTTCCTTCCGGTCAGACCCCTTCTGGAGAAAGACATGTGTGGAGCGAAGGCCGGCGGCCCGGACGCCTCGACGATCAAGCCCGGTGAGACCACGATCCAGGGCCAGGTGACCCGTAACGGCGAGCCGGTCGTCGGCTACGTCCGGCTCCTGGACTCGACGGGTGAGTTCACCGCCGAGGTGCCCACCTCGGCGACCGGACAGTTCCGCTTCTACGCGGCCGAGGGCACCTGGACCGTGCGCGCCCTGGTCCCCGGCGCCACCGCCGACCGCACGGTCGTCGCCCAGACGGGCGGACTGGCGGAGGTCGCGATCGCCGTCTGACGGATCGCCGTCTGACGGCGGCGACTTACGGTCATCACGGTCGGAGGGCCGCACTCCACGGGCTGGACCCGGGGGTGCGGCCCTCCGGTGTGCCGTGGCCGGAACGGGCCTACGCTGGACGTATGTACGCGCGACGGCGTCACCGCTACTTCGCCATGATGGGGACGTGCCTGGCCCTGTTCGTCCTGGCGTGGGGCGTCGTACGGCTCTGGTCGGTCCCGGTGGCGGTCGGTATGTGCGTCGTGGCGATGGTGATCCCGCCGCTGGCCGCCGTGGTCGCCAACCGGCGCGGGCCCGACGACCGCTGGTGGGACGACCCCTCCGGCGACCCGCAGTCCGACGAGTGGTGGGACGAGCTGGACGGCAAGAAGCGCAGGTAGTCTCCGCGCCCCCTGTACTCCGTACTCCCCGTACTCCCCTGTCCGCCGTCCCCGTACGGCTCAGTAGACGAGCGCCTGCGTCTCGTCCGCCGTCGCCTCCTGGACGAAGACCTGCGCGCCCGCGATACGGACGCCCTCGATGACGTCCTTCTCCGTGATGTCGCGGCGGGCCGCGCACTGGGTGCACAGGGTGAGCCGGCCGCCCGCCAGGATCGAGTCGATCAGGTCCGGCAGCGGGGCCGCGTGGGGGAGTTCGAACTCGGCGGCGCGGCCCGGGAGCGCGAACCAGGCCGACTCGCCCGTCAGCCAGAGGGAGACGTCGACTCCGCTGGCCACGGCCACGGCCGCCACGGTGAACGCCTGTGAGCAGCGCTCGGGGGCGTCCGCCCCGGCCGTCACCTTGATCACGAGCTTCTTCGGCATGTCCGAATCGTAGTCCGAATAGGAGTCCGAATCGTAACCAACCCTCGTACAACCCCATGCGTTGGTCATGGGTCTCCTGTGCGCGGATATGGGGTCCGCGCTTCAGTTCTGTGGGGGGAGAGCGACTTGGAAGTCTCGGAAGTACCCGGAGTACCCGGAGTACCCGGAGTACCCGGAGTACCCGTACCGGATGCGCGGGGTGCGGCTCCGGAATCCGTACCGGGCCCGCCCCGGCGGCGGCGCGGTCGTACGGTGCTCATCGTCGCCGGTGCCGCCGTGCTCGGGATCGTCGTGGGCGCCTGTGCCGGATTCCTGGTCCAGGCCGAGCGGGAGCCCACCAGGCTTCCCTCGCTGTCCCAGCCCTCGCTCGCGCCGGCGAAGGGCGACGCCCCCGAGCCGCTGTCCGCGGCGCAGGACCGGAAGGTCAGGACGGACGGCGACCTGCGCGAGCTGCTGCTCAAGAAGCCCCGTGGGGCGCGCACGGGCGACTGGTCGGGCGACGACGGCTGGCTGGACATGGCGGCGTACGCGGACACGTTCGAGAAGCCGGCCGGCGCGTTCAGCGATCTCGTCGAGGAGGAGTTCCGCCGGGCGGCGGTGGCCACCTGGCGGGTGGGCAGCACGCAGAGCGTCGAGATCCGTCTCGTGCAGTACCACCAGGAGGAGTTCCTCGCCGCTTCGAGCGCCGCCGAGAACGGCTACTACTGGGCCGAGAAGGAACCCGGCACACGCAGCTGGGCCGTGCCCGGCACGAGTGACGGCATGGCGTACGTCCACACGCGCCCGGACACCAAGCCCGGCTACCTGCCGCTCTACAGCGCAGAGGCGCACGCGTGGCGTGGTGACATCGCCGTGCAGGTCTGGATCTTCGACACCAAGCCGATCCCCAAGTCCAAGATCATGGACCTCGCCGAGCGCCAGATGGAGCGGCTGTGACCGAGAACAAGGAGAGGGCCGAGGGTGCGCAGAGCGTTGAGGTCGGTGTGAGCGCCGAGGATGACGTGACTGCCGGGCACCCGGTGCCCGGAGAGAGCGTGGGTGGTCCGGGGGAGTCCGAGCCCGGGCCGGTGCCCGCCGACGCGTCCGCTGCGCAACCGGCCGCACCTGCCCCTGAGACGACGCCGACCGGGACGCCGGTGGCGGATGCTTCGGCGGGGGCCCTTCCGGCTGAGGCCGCCACACCGGCTGAGTCCTGCCCGTCGACCGAGTCCGTGACACCGGACGGGCAAGCGGCGGTTCCGGCGGCGGACGCTCCGCCTGGGCCGGAGGGCGAGTCTGTGGCGTCGGTTGGGCAGGTGCCGGTTGCTGAGCCGTTGGCGGCTGCCACGCCGGTGGCTGAGGCTGTGTCTGGGCCGCTGTCGGCGGAGGCAGAGGTGGTGGCTTCGGCCGAGCCTGGGGTGCCCCCGGGTGAGCCCGGACCGTCGGCCGAGGCCGCGGCGCCCGTCGGGCAGGTAGCCGGTCCTGGGACGGTGCCGACTGCCGCGCCGATGCCGGCTGCCGCGCCGATGCCGGCTGCCATGCCGGTGGCGGAGGCTCCGCCTGGGCCGCTGCCGGCCGAGTCCGGCGCGCAGGCCGCGCCCGTGCCGACGGCGCCGCCCGCGTCCGTCGCGGGAGCCGTGCCGACGGAACCCGGGACCTACCCGGGCACGTCGGCCTTCGGGGCCGTGCCGGGCCCCGCCCCCGCGCCAGGCCCTGCTCCCGGC
>NZ_VJZE01000560.1 GCF_009377205.1 Streptomyces phyllanthi | reverse complement strand
CGTCAGATTCGTATAAGGGCCGGGCTCATCGCCGTGCCCCTGACGCGGCATCGGCGCCACGGGGGCTGTTGCAGGCGTGTGCCGGTGGCTCGCCCGCCAGCACCCGGACGACCTCCTCGGCGGCGCGGCGGCGCAGCTCCGTGACCGAGGCGTCGGAGGAGAAGGCCACGTGCGGGGTGAGGATCGCGCCGGGCTGGGCCGACAGTTGGGCGGGGACGTGCGGTTCGGTCTCCAGGACGTCGAGGGCGGCTCCGTGCAGGTGTCCGCTGTCGAGCGCCTTGATCACCGCGTCGGTGTCCACCAGGCCGCCTCTGCTGACGTTGACCAGGAGGCCGCCCCGTGGCATCAGCGCGAGCTGCTCGGCGCCGATGATGTGGTGCGTGCCGGGTGTGAGCGGCACATGGAGGATCACCACGTCACTGCGGCGCAGCAGGTCCTCCAGGCCCACCATCTCCACTCCGGGGGTGTCCTTCGGCGGGTGCGGGTCGTGGGCCAGGATCCGGCAGCCGAACGCGCCGAGCCTGCGCGCGGTGGCGCGCCCGATGCGCCCGTATCCGACGACGCCGCACGTCAGCGTCGACAGCCGGCGCAGCCGGGCCCCGGCGGGGTCCCAGCGTCCCGCGCGGACCTCCCGGTCGTAGGCGGCCAGTCCCCGTGTCCAGGCCAGCACCATGCCCACGGCGTGGTCCGCGACCTCCTCGACGCAGTAGTCCGGCACATTGGTGACCCACACGCCCCGCTCGGTGGCGGTGCCCACGGCGATGTTGTCGAGGCCGACCCCGAGCCTGGCCACGATCCGCAGATCCGGCGAGGTGCCGATCGCGTCGGCCGAGACGGGCGCCCAGCAGGTGAGGATCCCGGCGGGCCGGTACTTCGCGACCAGCTCCTCGACGGCCTCCGCGGAGGCCGGCTCGGCGGGGCCGGTCACGAGGGTGAGACCCGCGCCCTCGATCACCGATCGTTCGACCGTGTCGTCGGGCCAGGCATAGTCGGTGAGCAGCACGGTGCCCGGGCGGCTCGATGGTGTCATGGCAGGTCGTCCTCGCAGAATCGTGCCGCTCACGGCGGACGTGACCGGATTCTCGCCGGTCACGTTCTGTCGGCGGTTCACTGGGTTTGCATCGGATGTCCCGCGTCCGTCGACTCGTGGTCGGAGCGGAGGACGGCACAGTACGCCCCTGGCACCGGTCACAGGGTGCCGGGGGCCCTTCGAATCACTTTGTCACAGCTGGTGCTAACGATAGCACTGGACTCGCTCGGCACGTCAAGGGCCGGAGTTCCGCGAGGGCGCCGAAGCGCGGCCCGCAAACTTCTTCCGGAAATTGCCGTTGACGCGCCCCGCGCAAGGGACCGCGCCGAAGACACCTACGGCCGCGCAGGAAATACGCCGCCCGCCTCTTGACGCGCCAGGGACTTCCCCTCATGGTTTCCGCGAGCCCATGACCGTGTGGCCCGACAAGTGCCCACACGAGTCCGGTCGCCGATGACGCCATGACCACGGACGTCCCGGACGTCCATTTCACGGCTGGAATCAGAAGCACGCGTTCGACCGTGCGGCAGCCGACACCTCCGCCATGCGACGACATCACCGCGGTCGCCGACCCGAGACCGCATTCCACTCACCGTTTCTTTCCACCGCACGCCACCCGTACGGCGACGGATCCGCCACGGCCCGCCGTGATCCTTTCCCTCGGGAGCCGCCGCGCGCCAGGCAACACAATCGGGTCTGCGCTTCGCCTCTCCGGTGGAGGCTTTCGGCCGGCGGCAGGCGGGTCTGCTCCAGGTGGCGATCCTCCCCCTGGCGGGCGTCCTCGCCCTGGCCTTCGTCCGGACCTCGATGTTCGACAACACGGTCCGCCGGCGGCGCAGCCTCCGGGCCGGCTCGCGACGACGAGCGCGACGTACACGACGGCCACTGGCCTTGACCGACTCGTTGAGGGTTTCGGTCAAGGCCAGTGGTGTTCAGGGGGTCAGCCGCGTTCGGCGACGACGGTGTTGCGCAGGACGCCGATGCCCTCGATCTCGACCTCGACCTCGTCTCCGGGGCGGATGGGCCCCACCCCTGAAGGGGTGCCCGTCATGATCGCGTCGCCCGGGAGAAGCGTGAGGTAGCGGCTCAGATAGCTGACGAGGTCGGGCACGGTGAGCAGCAGGTCGGCGGTGCTCGCCGACTGCATGACCGTCCCGTTCACCCGTGTCGTCAGCGACAGCCGCGACGGATCGAGCTCCGTCACGATGGCGGGACCGAGGGGCGCGAACGTGTCCTGGCCCTTCCCGATCAGCAGCGCGCCGAACGCGCTTTCCCTGCGCTGGATGACACGGTCACTGACGTCATTTCCGCACGTATAGCCAAGGATGTACTCATGGGCGTCGGCGGCCTTCACATGGCGGGCCTCCTTTCCGATGACGACCACCAACTCGCCTTCGAAATGGATGAGTTCACCATCAGCCGGATAGACGATGGCATCGTCCGGCCCGATCACCGCCGTACTCGGCTTCATGAAGACGACGGGAACTTCCGGAACCTCACGGTCGGTCTCGTCGACATGTGAGGCGTAGTTGTAGGCGAACCCGAAGATCCGGGGCCGCTCCAACGGCGGCAGAATCGCCACCTCGGCGACCCCGTCGAGATGACCCGTGGGGAACAGCCCGGTGAAGGGATCGCCCTCACACCGTGCGATTCCGGCGCCATCGTCCACCAGCTCTCCGTAATGACACACACCACCGCGGGAATATCTGACGATCCGCACGGACACCTCCGCGAACCAAGGCAGCCGCAGCCGACTGCATGACCTCAAACAGCAATGCTAACGTTAGCACAGAGCCGCGTACCGACTCCCGGCCCGGCGACATCGACCACGCAGCGCGACGACGATGCTATCGTTGGCATACGGAACGTGACGGCACAGCACGACACGGCACCAGCCACCCGAGGGGGCCCACCACGTGATCACCACCAAGGACATCGCCGAGCGCCTCGGGATCTCCGTCTCGACGGTCGGCCGTGCGCTCGCCGACGATCCCCGTATCAGCGAGGAGACCAAGTTCCGGGTCCGCCAGGCAGCGTCGGAGATGGGGTACGTCGGCAATCGCGCGGCGCGGATGATGCGCGGAGCGTCGAGCAACGTGGTCGGGCTGGTGATCCCGGACATCCGCAACAGCTTCTACTCGACCATCGCGCACGAACTGTCCAAGAACATGGAGGCACAGGGCTTCCAGCTCATGCTCTCCGAGACCGACGACGACCGGGCGGTGGAGCTCCGCCATCTGCGGGAGCTGTCCGCGAACCGCGTGGCGGGCGTCATCATCGTTCCCACCGCGCGCCCGCACACCGAGTCCGTCAAGCTACTGCGCGCGCTCCCGCACCTGCAGCTGCTGCGCAAGCACCCCTCGCTCGGCTCCCAGTGGTTCGGCGTGGACGACCACGAGGCACTGCGGCAGGCCACGGCCCACCTGGTGGCACAGGGCCACACCCGCCTCGGCTACCTGGGCGGCCCCGTCGAACTGCCCACGGGCGCGGAGCGCCTGAAGGGATTCCAGGACGCCCTGCGCGAGGCCGGTCTCCCGGACGAGGCCGGACACGCCGAACTGGGCCCCCCGTCCTCCGTCGAGTACGGCCGTGAGGCGGTGCGCCGGCTGCTCGATGGCCCGCGGGCACCCACCGCGCTCGTGCTCGGATCGGTCCAGCTCACCCTGGGCGTCCTGGAGGAGCTGTCCCAGGAGGGCGTGAAGGTGCCCGAGGAGCTGTCCGTGGTGGGGTTCGGCGACGAGCCCGGGTTCTCCTGGTGGGGTCCGGGTCTCACCACGATCGGCCTCCCGATCCAGGAGATGGCGACCGGCTGCGCGCTCTGGATGATGCGGCGGCTCACACAGAAGCCGAGCAATGACGGCCCGTACACCTCGGTCTCACCGGGATCGCTGGTCGTACGCGGCAGCACGGCGGCGCCGTCCGGCGGTACCTCCCCGGATCGCTCCGGCTGAGGGTCGGGACAGGCGCAACGGGTGTGTACGCCGGGGTCGGTACGGGTGTGCACGCCGAGGTGCCCGGAGCGGCTCCCGTTCCGGGCACCTCGGCGTACGACGTCAAGGAGCCGTGGTGCGCAGCCGGCGCATCACGGGGTGGGCGCTCCGGTTCTTCCGGCTTCTTCCGACATGTGCTCGGCCGCGGCCTCATGGATCCCACCGGCCCGGAACGCGCCGTCATGGTCGAGCAGGTCGGCAAGGCGGTGCTCCACACATGCCCTGACGCCGCCGCGGGGGGTGTTCTTCTCACCGAGGCCGCACTCACGGCCGGTGCTATCGTCAGCACCGAGACAGCAGAACGGAGGGGCCGGTGGAACTGCGCTGGCTGGAATCGTTCGTCACCGTCGCGGAGGAACTGCATTTCGCGCGGGCGGCGGACCGTCTGCATCTCGCTCCGTCTGCGCTCAGTGCCCAGGTCAGGGCGCTGGAGTCGCACCTCGGTGTCCGGCTGATCGACCGTGGACGGCGCACGAGGCCGGCGCTGACCGGTGCGGGGCGGCTGTTCCTGGAGGAGGCGCGTCAGACCCTTGCCCAGGCCGCGCGGGCCGAGGCCGTGGGGCGGCAGGCGGGACGTGGGGAGCTCGGGCACGCCGAGATCGCCTACGTGGCTTCGGCGGCCTTCTCCGGTGTGCTCACCGATGTCCTCACCCGCTGCGCCGCCCCCGGTACCCAGCTGACGGTGCAGGTGCGCGAGCTGGAGACGCCGGCCCAGTTGGAGGCGCTGGCCTGCGGGGACATCGACGTGGGGTTTCTGCGGTGGCGGCCGGAGTATCCGCCCGGGGTGACGGCCACCTGCCTGCTCGGCGAAGAGGTGGTGCTGGCGTTGCCGACGGGTTCGCCGCTGGCGGAGTGTGAGGCGGTGCCGGCGGCGGAGTTGCGCCACGAGCGGTTCGTGGCACCGCACTTCGACGAGGAGTACGGCTGCCGGGACCAGATCCTGGAGGTGGCTGAGCGAGGGGGGTTCACTCCGCAGTGTGCTCCGCCGGTGCGGGACTTCATCGCCGCCCTCACTCTGGTGGGCGGGGGACTTGCGGTGGCTCTGGTGCCGGATTCGCTGCGGCGGGTGCGGATTCCGGGGGTGACCTATCGTTCGCTGGCGGATGTGCGGCTGGTCACGCGGCTGGTCGGGGCGTACCGGAAGGGCGAGGCTTCGCCTGCGGTGCGCGGGGT
>NZ_VJZE01000055.1 GCF_009377205.1 Streptomyces phyllanthi | reverse complement strand
GCTCTGGGTGGCGTGGACCGCGGGGTGGTCGTGGGTGGCGAGGGCCACAGGGTGGTCCTGAGTCGTGATGTGGTTCACACGAGCTCCTTCCCGCGTGTCTCCGGAAGCCCCAGCAGCGCGAGCGCCGCCAGACCGTAGCCGATCGCGCCGAACACCAGCGCACCGCCCACACCCCAGCTGTCGGCCAGGAAGCCCACCGTGGTGGGGAAGACGGCGCCCACGGCGCGGCCGGTGTTGTACGTGAAGCCCTGCCCCGTGCCGCGCACGGCCGACGGGTACAGCTCGCTGAGGAACGAGCCGAAGCCGCTGAAGATGGCCGACATGCAGAACCCGAGCGGGAAACCGAGCACCAGGACAAGGGTGTTGGCGCCGCTGGGAATGTTCGCGTACGCCAGGATGCACAGCGCCGACAGGACCGCGAAGAGCCAGATGTTCCGCCTGCGGCCCAGCCGGTCGGTGAGGTAGCCGCCGGTGAGATAGCCGATGAAGGCACCCGAGATCAGGAAGGTGAGGTACCCGCCGGTGCCGACGACGGACAGCTCGCGCTCCGTCTTCAGGTACGTGGGCACCCAGGTGGCCAGCGTGTAGTAGCCGCCCTGGACACCGGTGGACAGCAGCACCGCGAAGACCGTGGTCCGCAGCATGCCCGGTGCGCCGGCCGAGCCCGGCTTGAAGATCGCTTTGAACGAGCCCTTCTCGCTGCTCTTCTCGCGCGCGGCAGCCGCCTCGGGCGCGTCCTTGACCTGGCGGCGCACCCACACGACGAGCAGGGCGGGCAGCGCGCCCGTCCAGAACATCACGCGCCAGGCGATGTCCTCGTCCAGGAGCTGGAAGACCAGCGTGTAGACGATCACGGCGAGGCCCCAGCCGACGGCCCAGGAGCTCTGGATCGCGCCGAGCGTCCTGCCCCGGTGCTTCGCGCTCGCGTACTCGGCGACCAGGATCGCGCCGACCGCCCACTCACCGCCGAAACCGAGTCCCTGGAGGGCGCGGAAGACCAGCAGCGTCTCGTAGTTGGGCGCGAAGCCGCAGGCGACGGTGAAGACCGCGTACGTCGCCACGGTGATCATCAGAGCTTTGACGCGCCCGATGCGGTCCGCGAGCACGCCCGCGGCCGCTCCGCCGATCGCCGAGACGACCAGGGTGACCGTGGTGAACAGGCCCGTCTGGCCGCTGTCCAGTCCGAAGTAGGCCGCCAGGGCCACCATGCTCAGCGGCAGCGTGAAGTAGTCGTACGAGTCGAGGGCGTAGCCGCCGAACGCGCCCGCGAAGGCGCGGCGGCCGCGCGGACCGAGCGCCCGCAGCCAGGCGAACGCGCCGTCCGCGGTGTCGGGTTCACCCGTCGTGGAGGGCGCGTCGGGAGTCTTGGCCTGAGAGGGAGGGGTCGTGCTCATGGGCACCTCGCAGTGAGGGACGAAGGGTGCGTGAGGAGTTGAGCCGTGCCGTGCGCAAGCCGCGGCGCCGGAGCGATTGCACGCGGCGCCTGCCAAGCAAGGTAGAGGATCGTTGAACGATCCCTCAATACCCATGTTGTTTCGTTCTTGTATCTGCGATTGAATTCCGGGCATGGCAGAACTGACGGGACTGGCCGACGACCGTGCGCTGTTGGGCCGAACCAGCACCGCCGAGCGGGTCTCGGACATCCTCCGCAGCCGGATCGCCGAGGGCTTCTTCCCGCCCGGGACACGGCTGTCCGAGGACAGCATCGGCGGCGCGCTCGGCGTCTCCCGCAACACGCTCCGCGAGGCGTTCCGCCTGCTCACTCATGAACGGCTGCTCGTGCACGAGCTCAACCGCGGGGTCTTCGTACGGGTGCTGACCGTCGACGACGTCGCGGACATCTACCGCACCCGGACCCTCGTCGAGTGCGCCGTCGTCCGCGGGCTCGGCGCACCGCCGTACGCCGTGGAGGGGCTCGCCAAAGCCGTCTCGGACGGGCAGGCGGCGGCACGCGAGGGTGACTGGAAAGGTGTGTCCACGGCCAATATCCACTTCCACCGGGAGCTGGTGGCGCTCGCCGGCAGCGAGCGCACCGACGAGGTGATGCGCAGCGTCTTCGCCGAACTCCGGCTCGCCTTCCATGTGGTGGACGACCCGCGGCGCCTGCACGAGCCGTATCTCGCGCGGAACCGGCAGATCCTGCAGACGCTGCAGGCGGGTGAGCGCGACGAGGCGGAGAGGCTGCTCGAGGTCTACCTCGCGGACTCGCTCAGGGGACTGGTCGAGGTGTACGGGCGGAGGGTGGCGGACGGGGCGCAGGGCGTCGGCTGAACGCGCCCCCTGGGGGCGCGGGACATCGGGCCGGGGCACGCCCCGCACGGGACGCAGGGCATCGGCCGGGGCACGCTGCCCAAAGGGCGCGGGGAGCCGCGCGAGCGACCACGTGGGCCCGCCCACGAAGCGCGACCCGCAGCCCCAGCCTCTCCCGGTGGAGCGTTACGGCACTGTCAGACCGAGGACCTAGTCTGTGCATCGTGACTTCACCCGCATCGACGGACAGCGTTCCGCCCCAGCTCAGCGCGGGGCCGCGCCCCGCTCCGGGCCCGGCCGCCGACGAGGGGCTGGCGCGGCGGCTGCGCGCGCTCGCCTGCACCGCTCCGCTGCACGACCTCGACGCGCGCAAGGCCAACCTCGCGGGTGAGTACTCGGTGTACGGGATGGCGGAGGTGGCGCTCGCCGCCATCGACCTGGTCACGCTGAACATGGACTTCGACACGGGCGCCGACCACGACCAGATCGTCGCCCGTCTCATCCCGCGCATCGCCGCCCAGGCCCCGCGGCGCCCCGTCGCCGAGCACGAGCGCGTGGCCCGCTGGGTCCTGGAGAACCTGATCAACGTCGGCAGCGTGGACCGCGGCTTCCGGGCCGTGTACGGCACGTTCGCCCCCGACGGCTCCTATGTGCGCCGCGACTACGACTTCAAGCTGATCGAGGAGGTCCCGGGCTACGGAGGAGGCGTCTACCTCCGTACCACCGACGAGGCCGTCAACGTCCTCGTGGGCGCCCTCGACACCGACGTCACCAGCGCCCAGATCGCCGCCGAGGTCAAGCTGGAGGTCCTGATCAGCCGCGGCCGCCTCGCCGACGCCCAACTGGCCGCCGAGCAGGCCCGCTACCGGACCGTGCAGTACTCGGAGACGCTGCGCAGGGCACTGGACGCCACCCGGCGGAACGTGAGGGCCGTGGACTGGCTCAACGCCGTCCCCGACATGATCGCCGAAGCCCTCGACCACGTCGCCGACCGCTACCGCCACGAGAACGCGATCCTCACGAACATCCGCAAGGCCCGCGACGAGTCCGAGGACCCCGAGCACAAGCGGCGCGCCGCCGAGCTGGTGGACATCGTGAAGGACTGCATCCGCCGGCATACGCAGTTGCAGTCCCGGTTGCTGGAAGCCGGCCCGCTTTTCCGCGCCGAGCAGGACCGCCAGGCCTTCGCCACACCCCTGACCACCTCGGGGATGGACCTGTACGGGCACCTGGTCGCGCCCGTCCTCCCGCTGCCCCTGGAGCAGGCGATCCGGGTCACGGACGCCTTCTTCGCGCGCGGGACGGGGCTGCGGACTCCGGCGTCCGTACGGATCGGGGACCTCGTCGACCTGTTGCTCACCCCGCCCGTGGAGCGGGAGCACCTCGGTGCGGAGATGCCCGAGCCGGATCTGATCGCCACGCCGGACGACAGCCGGTTCAGCGAGGAGCAGTTGGGTGCGGCGATGGAGTTGCTCGACCTGCCCGCGGACGCGCCCCGGCGGTTGTCCGGGCTGCTTGCCGAGGCGCGTCGGCACGATCCCGAACTGCCCTACCTGGTGGCGTTGTTGGCCGTGCACGCGGCCAGCCCGCCGGTCGGCACGGCTTATCGCCAGGGTGAGGAGAAGCTCCTGTTCGCCGTGGATGACGGGACCGAGCTGGACGATCCGGAGTTCGGCGGGGCGGATCTGATAGTGGGGACGGCTCTGCTCGACGCGGCGGGGATGGCGGCGGATCGAACGGAGGCGGCGTGAGAGCGCCGTCGAGCCGCGGGTCGTTGTTCGGCCGCGGGTCGTTCGTGGCTGGTCGCTCCCCCCAAGATCCCGGCTTCGCTCGAACAGGGGGGACCCCCATCGTGGCGGAGCCGCATATGTCACAGCCCCGCGCCCCTTACGGGGCACGCGCCCTCGCCCTCGTATGTCAGGTATCGCAGATCAAGGAGCCCCCATCGTGAACGAGCACGTCGAGTGGAGTGAGCCGGAGGCCGCCGTCGCTCCGGCGTCCGCCGCCGTCACCCCCGCCGACGCCGCCGACGCGGCGCGGCTCGTGGCGTTCGGGCTGCAGCCCAAGTTGCAGCCCGCGCGGGACCAGGAGTACGGGGAGCTGCTGCGGCGGTACCGGGAGGACCCACCGTTCGCGCGGCTCGCCGATGCCGTGGCCGCCGGGCTCGGGCTGATCGTGCTGGAGGTGTCCCCGCGCGCGGGGATGGCCGTCACGGCGGCGGAGGACTCCGTGTTCGCCGTGCGCATGGGGGACTACGCGCGTCGCACGTCGGCCGACTCGGCGGACCGGTTCCTGCACGGCCTGGCCCATCTCGCCGTCGCCGCCCTGGCGTTCCCGCGGCCCGAGGACCTCGCCGACGACGGGTACATCGGGCGCGTGTCGGTCAACGGCGTCGACGCCTTCGTACGGCAGGCCTGCCGACGGCTGGAGGAGCGGGCCGAGGAGCAGGGCGAGAACACCGACCCGGCCACCGACGCGCCCGGGCTGGAGGCCGCCTGGCGGATCTGGGTCAGACGCAGCTCCACCGGGGCCACCAAGGACGCGCGCAGACTGGCGGGTTCCACCACCGGCATCGTCGCCAAGGCGGTCGCGTTCCTCACCGACTCCGGGTTCCTGCAGCGCACGGGCGACGACAACGGCGGGACCTACCGGACGACCGCCCGCTACCAGCTCCAGGTGCGGGACATGGCGGGCAGCGCCGCCATGGCCGAGCTGCTGGAGCTGGGCGTCGTCCCGGTGACCGACGGCACGGCCACGCTGCTGCCCGCCGAGGACACCGACGACCTGGAGCTGGTGGCCGACGCCGGGCTGCCGTTCCACTCCTGACCGTACGAACCACCCTTACGACTGCGAGAGTTCCGCCGCCATGTACGAGCTGTCCCGGATCCGCCTCTACTCCATCGGGCCGGCCGGTGCGCGCTACGCCGACACCGTGCTGGACCTGCGGGGTGTGGGCCGGCCCGTGCCCGACCCCGCGCCCCAGCAGGCGGAGTTCTTCGAGGAGGAGCCCACCGGGCCGCCGCGCCGCCCGGCGCCCGCGGGCGTGCTCTTCCTGGAGAACGGCGGCGGCAAGTCGGTGCTGCTCAAGCTGATCTTCTCGGTGATGCTGCCGGGCCACCGGAACACGCTGGGCGGCGCCAGCTCCGGTGTGCTGCGGAAGTTCCTGCTCGCGGACGACTGCGGGCATGTCGCCCTGGAGTGGCAGCACACGCTGACCGGTGAGTGCGTCGTCGTCGGCAAGGTGAGCGAATGGCGGGGGCGGCAGGTCTCCAACGACCCGCGGAAGTTCGCCGAGGCCTGGTACTCCTTCCGGCCCGGACCCGGGCTGAGCCTGGACAACCTGCCCGTCGCCGAGTCCACTACCGTACGGCCGCCCGTCGAGGGGCAGTCGGGCGCGAAGGGGCGGCGCCGGACCATGAAGGGCTTCCGGGACGCGCTCATGGAGGCGGGCAAGGCGTACCCGTACCTCGAAGTGCACTGGGAGGAGATCCACGACCGCTGGAACGAGCATCTGACGGACCTCGGTCTCGACCCCGAACTCTTCCGCTACCAGCGGGAGATGAACGCCGACGAGGGCGAGGCCGCGGGACTCTTCGCGGTCAAGAAGGACTCCGACTTCACCGATCTGCTGCTGCGGGCCGTGACCGACACCCGGGACACCGACGGCCTCGCGGACCTGGTCGGCGGCTTCGGCAACAAGCTGGGCCGGCGTGCCGAGCTGATCGCCGAGCGGGACTTCACGGCGGGCTCCGTCGACCTGCTCGGCCGGATCGTGGAAGCGGCCGAGGCCAGGTCACGCGCGCGGGACATCCACGCCGGCGCCGAGCGGCGGACCCGGACGCTGGCCCGGCGCCTGTCCGCGAGAGCCGCGCAGGAGCGTCTGCGAGGCACCGACCTCGCCCAGCGGGTCACCGCCGCCGCGTACGCGGTCACGCACGCCGAGGGTGCCCGCGAGCGCACCGCGCTGATCGCGGCCGAACTCGCTTACCGGCACGCTTCGTTGGCGCTCGCCGGAGCCGAGAAGTCGGCCGCCGCGCAGAAGCGCGAGCTCGCCGACGCACGCACCCTGCACTCCGCCTGGCAGGCCGCCGAGGCCGTGCTCCGCCACCGTGCGGCCGCCGACCGGGTCGCGCGCGTGGCCGCCGCGATCCAGGAGGCCGAGCGGGACGCCGCCCCCGCGCTCGCCGCCCGCGCCAAGGCCGCCGTCGACCTCGTACGTGCCCTCCACGGCGCCGCCGAGAGCGCCGAGACGCTCGCGAACGAGGAGGAGGAGCGGTCCGGCGCGCTCCAGGAGGTGAGCGAGGCCGCGTACCGGGACTCGACGGCCGCCGCGACCGAAGCCCAGCGGGCCCGCAGTGAGGCCGGGCACCTGCGGCAGCGGCTCACCGAGGTCGAGCAGGAGACCGCCGAGGCCGTCCGCGCGGGCTGGCTCGACGACAGCGCGCCGGACGCCGATCCCGCGCGGGCCGCGCTCGCCGCGAGCGACGCCGAGAAGACGGCCGTCGCCGCCTGGGACACCGCGCGCGAGGCGTCCCGCCGCGCCTCCGAGCACGCACGGGAGGCGGCCTCCGCCGAGTCGCGGGCCGAGCTCACCGCGGCCCGCGCGGCGGACGCGGCAGCCGCCGCCGAGCGCGCGTACGACGGGGAGCGCCGCACCGCCGAGGCGCTGGCGGCGGAGGAACGGCTCGTGGAGCTGCTGGGCCTCGGCGGCGGCAAGGGCGCGCGCCCCGCGGTTCCGCGGCAGCGACGCGACGACACCACGGCGGCGGACCCCGTGGACACCGGCTCCCGGGCCACGGACGAAGGCTCCTCGGTTACGGACGAAGGGCCCCTCACCCCCGAAGAGCTGGACCGCTACGCCGACGAACTGCGTGAGCTGCTCGACGCGAACGTGGCCTCCACCGAGCGGCACCTCTTCGAGCTGCGGACCGCCGCCGCCGACGACGCCCGGATCCTCGGCGCCCTCGGTGACGGCGGGCTGCTGCCGCCGGGACCGGATGTGCTGGCCACCGTCGAGTTCCTCGGCGAGCACGGCATTCCCGCCCTGCCCGGCTGGCGCTACCTCGCCCAGGCCATCGACCCGGCCGACCACGCGCGCGTGCTGGCCGCGCGGCCGGAGCTCGTCGATGGCGTGATCATCACCGACCCGGCCACCCACGCCCGGGCCCGCCAGGCCCTCGCCGACGCCGCGCTGCTGCCCAGGTCCGCCGTGGCCGTGGGCACCGCCGCCGCACTCCTCGCACCCACCCCGGCCCTCGACGAGAACGAGGGCGACGTCTTCCTCGTCCCGCCGAACCCCGCCATGCACGACGAGCACGCCGCCGACGAGGAACGGCAGGCGCTGCGCGCCCGGGCGACCGAACGGGACGACGAGATCCGCGTGCTCGCCGCGCGCCTCGGCAAGGACCGGGAACTCGCCGCGCGGCTCGCCTCGTGGCGCACGGGCTGCCCCGCCGGACGACTCACCGAGCTCGCGACCGCGGCGCGGGAGACGCGCGCGTTCGCCGAGGAGTCCGAGGCCGAGCTCGCGGAGGCACGGACCGTACGGGCCGAGGCGGAGGAGGCCGCCTCCGAGGCCGCCCAGGTGCGCGACGAGCGGCAGGAGGCCGCACAGAAGGCCCGGCGCTCCGCCGACGCCCTCGCCGGACTCGCCTTCCGGCTGCGCGAGCGCTCCGGCTGGCAGGTCAAGCTGCGCGAACTCGCCGACGAGGCCGCCGAGTCGGAGGCCCGCGCCCAGATCTGCCTGGAGCGCGCCCGGGCCGCCGACGAGGACCGCCGTGGCGCCCAGCGCGCCGCCGACGACGCCCGCCGCACGGCGCGCGCCCTGCGTGCCGAGCGCGCCGAGATCGCGGGCGCTCCCGACGACGTACCGGACGACGGCACGGACACGCCGAAGTCGTCCCTGCCGGCCCTCCGCGAGGCGTACCGCGCCGCCTCCCAGGTGTACGAGAAGGTCGGCGTCGGTGCCGATCTGCGGGCCGAGCAGGCCCGGGCCGAGAGCGACGAGAGCGCCGCGCGTGCGGAACTGGACCGGCTCAGCAACAAGGTCCGCAACCGCGCCGAGCAGCTCCTCGAGTCCCCCGACGGCTCCGACGGGCCCTCCCGGCAGGCCGCCGCAGCCCGTGCCGAGGAGCTGGTGCAGCTCCTGGAGACCCGTATGTCCACCGCGAGCGAACAACTCGGGCGGCTGCGCGGCGAGGCCGAGCGGCACGCGCCCGAGGACGGCGAGGCGCACACCGAGCTGCCCGAGGAGCAGGTCCCGCGCGACGCCGAGCACGCCCAGGCGCTGCTGCGTACCGCCACCGCCGAACTCGCCTCCCGCACCGAGGCGTTGACCCAGGACCGTGAGGCCCACGCCGAGCTGCTGGAGGCCCATCGCGCCGCCGAGGACGCGGCCGGCGGCTTCGACGAGACGGCCGCCCTGCTCCGGGACCTCCTCCGTGAGCACGCGAGCGAGGGGGAGCAGGAACAGCCGGAGCCGTACCCCGGCAGCCTCGCCGAGGCCCGGGCGGCCGCCGCCGAGGCCCGTCGCTCGCTGCGCGGCTGCGCCTCCGACCTGTCCGCCGCCGAGGCCGCCGTACGCGAGGCGGGCGACGTCCTCGTACGGCACGCCAACTCCACACGCTACGAGCAGGTGCGCACGCCTGCCCGCCAGCAGATCCGTGAACTGCCCGCGTCCGCGCTGCCCGAGCACGCGCAGAAGTGGGCGGACGCCTTCGCGCCCCGGCTACGCGTCCTCACGGACGAGTTGGAGCAGCTGGAGCGCAACCGCGACTCGATCGTGGACCGGTTGCGGGGGCTGGTCGAGTCGGCGCTGGCCACCCTGCGGTCCGCCCAGCGGCTGTCCCGCCTGCCCGAGGGGCTCGGCGAGTGGTCAGGGCAGGAGTTCCTGCGCATCCGCTTCGAGGAGCCCGATCAGGCGACGCTCGTCGAACGGCTCGGTGAGGTCATCGACGATGCCACCCGCGCGGCCGTCAAGAAGAACTCCGACCTGCGGCGCGACGGTATGTCCCTACTGCTCAGAGGGGTCAGTGCCGCGCTCCAGCCGAAGGGTGTCGCCGTTGAGATCCTCAAGCCGGACGCCGTGCTGCGCGCCGAGCGCGTGCCCGTCGGGCAGATGGGGGACGTGTTCTCGGGCGGCCAGCTGCTCACGGCCGCCATCGCGCTGTACTGCACGATGGCGGCCCTGCGCTCCAACGACCGGGGCCGCGACAAGCACCGGCACGCGGGCACGCTGTTCCTCGACAACCCGATCGGGCGCGCGAACGCGACGTATCTGCTGGAGTTGCAGCGGGCCGTGTCGGACGCCCTCGGTGTCCAGCTCCTCTACACCACGGGCCTGTTCGACACGACCGCGCTGGCCGAGTTCCCGCTGGTGATCCGCCTGCGGAACGATGCGGATCTGCGTGCCGGGCTCAAGTACATCCGAGTGGAGGAACATCTCCGCCCGGGACTGCCGCAGCAGCCTCAGGCGGGGGAGGCCGTGCACAGCGAGATCACGGCGACGCGGATGTTCAAGCGGCCCGCGCCGAGCGCCCCGTAGACGCGCGGCAGTGGGGAACTGCGGGCCGCCCATGCCCGGTCGCGCAGTTCCCCGCGCCCCGAAGGGGCGCTCGACCCGCATCAGCAGGGGAAGTTGACCTCCCCGCCTGGCGCCGCGCTCACTCGGCCGCCGGAGAAGCGGTGGACGGGGGCGCGGAGGCGTCGGCAGCGGTCTCCATCCGGTGCTCGACCAGCACGCCCGTCCTGTGCCGCTGCCCTACGAGTGCGACAGCTGTCCGGCCCTGCCCTGCCGCCGGTGTATTCGCGCCTGGCTCCGCGCGGCCGCCCGTGCCTGCCGCCTGGCCCGGCGGCGCTCCCGGCGCAGGGCCCGGGCCGTACTGCTGGGCGCGGACACCACCCCGTTCCGCTGGTTCCACACCTGGCGCGTCACCCACACGTCCAGCGCGCCCCAGGTCGCCACGACCGTGCTGGCGACACTGCTGAGGACCATGGGGAAGGCCAGCCAGGAACCGGCCATCGTGCACAGGAACGCCACCATCGCCTGGACCAGTGTGACCGCGATGATGAGCACCGCTCGCACGGCCGCCGTCCGCACCGGATCCGGCATCCGCCGCTTCCGCGCGGGCTCCTCGACCCACAACGCCCGGTAGTTCGGCCGCTCTTCGGCACCACTGATCTCGTCACCACTGATCTCGTACGGAGATCGTGTCGTCCCGTGCTGCGTGCCTGCTGTCCCGTGCTGACCGTCCGTCTTCTCCCGCTGCCCGCCCGTTGTCTCCTGCCGTATGTCCGCCGTCCCGTGCTGCCGGGACGCGGTGCCCACCGGAATGCCCGGATCCGACCCGCGCTCCCGTCCGTCCTCCGCCTCGGATGTCGCCACGCCGCCCCCGGGCGCCGAGCGCCGCTCCGCCGTGCCCATCAACTCGTCACTCCCCACCGCCGGCAGCCAGTTCACTCCGGGACCATGAGACCCCGGCACCCCTCCTGTTGCCCGGCTTGCGCTGATTTACGCCGCCTGAGCGCGGCATGCGGCGCCTATGGCCGATTCCGCCCCCGATTCCTGTACAGAAAGACGAACGGCGTCCGCCAAAGATTCCCGGCGAACGAAGAATTCCGGCCAACCGGCAAGGTCCCCCGACGGGAAGTCAGCGTCCCAAGTGCCGGGCCGCAGGAGGCAATCTCCCGTAATGAACGGACAACTCCCCATGTCCCGCGCCCTGAACGGGGAGCACGGGCACGGACGGCCCTTCGAGTTACCTGTGTCCCAGTAGTAGGCTCACGGGCGTTTGTTGACGCACTTTGTGCCCTCGGTGCGGCGAGGGCCGAGCTGGGGGAGGCCATGCGCTTTCGCGGGAAGTCCATCCGCCGGAAGATCGTGGCGCTGCTTCTCGTGCCCCTGCTGTCCCTGACCGGCATCTGGGCCTTCGCGACGTTCCTCACGGCCCGGGACGTCAACCAGCTCTTCAAGGTCTCCTACGTCGTCGAGGAGATCGGCTACCCCACCGAGGACACCATCCAAGTCCTCCAGGAGGAGCGCCGCCAGACCCTCGTCTACCTCGCCGACCCCCGCGCCTCCGACGCCCTCACCGCTCTGAAACGCAGCCAGGACGCCACCGACGAAGCCGTTGCCGCCATCAGGAAGAAGGCCGAGGACAGCGACGTACAGGACGAGATGGGCGAGGACACCGCCACGCGCCTCACCACGATCCTGGACTCCCTCGACGGCCTCTCCTCCCTGCGCAGCGCCGTCGAGGCGGGCACTGTCGACGTCTCCCAGGCCCTGGAGGCCTACAACGACTTCGTGGACCCGTGCTTCACCATGCTGGCCAACCTTCACGTCCTGGACAACGTGGAGATGGACAAGGAAGGCCGTGCCCTCGTCAACGTAGCCCGCGCGCGTGAACTGCTCTCCCGCGAGGACGCGCTGCTCAGCTCGGCCTTCGTCTCGGGCAGCTTCACCCGCGACGAGATCCGTGACGTCTCGGACCTCGTCGCCCAGCGCACGCTGATGTACGAGGTCACCCTGCCCCTGCTGCCCGTCACGGAACGCGAACGCTTCGAGTACTACTGGGACAACGCGGGCACGGGCCCCCTGCGCGTCGCCGAACAGTCCGTCATCAACGCCGAGCCCGGCAAACCCAGCGGCGTCACCGCGAAGACCTGGGACAGCGCGGTGGACGATGTGCTCGACGAACTCGCCGAACTCAACATCGAGGCCGGCGACCGCTTCCAGGAGCGGGTCCGGCCGCTCGTCGTCACCGTCGTCCTCAAGGCCGTCATCGCGGGCGTGCTGGGCCTCGCCGCCCTGCTGTACTCGCTCTTCATGTCCGTACGCATCGGCCGGTCGCTCGTCCGCGACCTGCGCCGCCTGCGCCAGGACGCCCACGAGGCGGCTGGGGTCCGCCTGCCCAGCGTGATGCGCCGCCTCTCCGTGGGCGAGAAGGTCGACGTGGAGACCGAGGTCCCGCGCCTGGAGTACGACAAGACCGAGATGGGCGAGGTCGGACAGGCCGTCAACACCCTCCAGCGCGCCGCCGTCGAGGCCGCCGTCAAGCAATCCGAACTCCGCGACGGGATCTCCGAGGTCTTCGTCAACCTCGCCCGCCGCAGCCAGGTCCTGCTCCACAAGCAGCTCACCCTGCTCGACACCATGGAGCGCCGCACCGAGGACACCGAGGAACTCGCCGACCTGTTCCGCCTCGACCACCTCACCACGCGCATGCGCCGCCACGCCGAGGGCCTGGTCATCCTCTCCGGCGCCGCCCCGTCCCGGCAGTGGCGCAAACCCATCCAGCTCATGGACATCGTGCGCGCCGCCGTCGCCGAGGTCGAGGACTACGAGCGCATCGAGGTCCGTAGGCTGCCCCGGGTCGCCATCACCGGCCCGGCAGTCGCCGACCTCACCCACCTCGTGGCCGAACTCCTGGAGAACGCCACGGTGTTCTCACCACCGCACACCGCCGTCCAGGTCCTGGGCGAGCGCGTCGCCAACGGCTTCACCCTGGAGATCCACGACCGGGGTCTGGGCATGGCGGCCGAGGCTCTCCTGGAAGCCAATCTGCGCCTCGCCGAGACCCCCGAGTTCGAGCTGTCCGACACGGACCGGCTCGGTCTGTTCGTGGTCAGCCGACTGGCCCAGCGGCAGAACGTCCGCGTCTCCCTCCAGCCCTCGCCGTACGGCGGTACCACCGCCGTCGTCTTCATCCCCGACGCGCTCCTCACGGACGACATCCCGGACACCAACGGCGTCGGCTTCCGTCTCGACCGGGTCCATCCCTCCAGGGAGGCCGAACTCGAGGCGGAACGCCGGGCGGCCCTGTCCGAGGTACCCGTACGGCTCCCCGGCCTCCCGCCCTCGCTGCTGGACGGCCCGATCGAGCTGGAGGCCCCGGTCGACCTCGACGCACCGGTCGGCCTGGAAACGCCGTCAGGCCTGGACGCACCGGTCGGTCTGGGCGACGCCTTCGGTGGCTTCCCGGATGCCCTCGACGACGAGGACGGCGAGCGAGGCGGCCTGTTCCGGCCGCGCCACTCGATTGCCGGGGCCCCCGGCGAGCAGCAGCAGCGACGCGACCCCCGGGCCGAACCCGCCCACCTCGGCGACGCCGACACCAACGCTTCGGATGGCCCGGCACAGCTGCCCCGGCGCAGGGCGCCCAAGCTCGTCAGCTCGCACGGCCGCCCCGTGACGGAGAGGCCCCGGCGCGGGGACGGGAAGCCCTCGGAGAGGCCTGAACCGGCATCGTCGGCCGGACTCGAGGCGCCGAGGCCGCTGCCGGCCCGCCGCGGCGACCACGTCGGGCTGTCGGCCCTTCCGCCCGCCGACCGCAAGGAGTCGGGTGCGCGGTCCGTCTCCCGCGCCGCGCAGGAGCCGCCCGGGCTGCCCAGACGCCGTCGTGCGACCCCGCCGAACGAGACCACCGGGACCAGCCCGGGCGCGGCCACTGCGAGCGGCGAGGGAGAATCGGGGAACAGGCCGCTGCCCCGGCGCGTCCGGCAGGCCAGCCTGGCGCCGCAGCTGAAGGACGGCCCGGCACGGCGTGTCGAGCGCGACAGTGCCCGTACGGACGGCGCTGACCCGGCCGAACGCGACGCCGACGAGGTACGCAGCCGTATGGCCTCGCTCCAGCGGGGCTGGCAGCGCGGCCGAGAGGAGAACGTCGCGGGCGACGGGGCCCGCGACGGCTCAGCACGAGGAACGACTAAGGGGGACGGTCGATGACCGCACCGCAGGGCCCAGGGCCCAACGCCGCCGGCTCGGGATCCAAGGAGCTGAACTGGCTCCTCGACGACCTCGTGGAGCGCGTCGCCAGCATCCGCAAGGCGCTGGTGCTCTCCGGCGACGGGCTGCCCACCGGCTTCTCCAAGGACCTGACCCGCGAGGACAGCGAGCACCTGGCGGCCGTCTCCTCCGGCTTCCACAGCCTGGCCAAGGGCGTCGGCCGCCACTTCGAGGCGGGGAACGTCCGGCAGACCGTCGTCGAACTCGACGACGCCTTCCTGTTCGTCACGGCCGCCGGCGACGGCAGCTGTCTGGCCGTCCTCGCGGGCGGCGACGCGGACATCGGGCAGATCGCGTACGAGATGACCCTCCTCGTGAAGCGCGTCGGCGTGCATCTCGGTGCCGCTCCGCGCACCGATGTGCCCTAGGACGGGTAGTGGGATGTCATGAGCGGAGACGATCAGGGAAGAAGCCACTGGTTCGACGACGAGGCCGGACCGGTGGTCCGTCCGTACGCCATGACGCGGGGCCGCACCAGCCACGCGGTCCAGCACCGCCTCGATCTGATCGCGGTGGTCGTGGCGGAACCCCAGGCGGACGACCCGGAGGCGGACCACTCGCTGTCCCCGGAACACGTCGACATCGTCGGACTCTGCCGTGACACCCCCCAGTCGGTGGCCGAACTGGCCGCGGAACTGGACCTTCCCATCGGAGTGGTCCGCGTCCTCGTGGGGGACCTCGTGGACGAGGAACTGGTCCACGTGAAACGCCCCGTACCCCCAGCCGAACTGGTCGACGAGAGCATCCTCCGGGACGTGATCGACGGCCTCAGGGCACTGTGACCGAGCTGCCGCGCCTTCGCCGAGAAGCGTCCGCCGATGTGCGACGGGCGCTGAAGAAGCCCTCCCGATAGGATCTGACTGATCGTCGACGACCATCGGCAGTACGTCATCCACCAGCGTGCGGACACGGTGCCGAGCAGCGCGATCGGGGAGACGGACGTGACGACAGGCTGGCAGTTCTGGGTAGACCGGGGCGGTACCTTCACGGATGTCGTCGCGCGTCGCCCGGACGGCCGCCTGCTCACGCACAAGCTCCTCTCCGACAATCCCGCGCGGTACGCGGACGCCGCCGTGGAGGGCGTCCGCGTACTCCTGGACAGCTCCCCTGACCCCGTCGAGGCGGCCACCGTCGAAGCCGTCCGCATGGGCACCACCGTCGCCACCAACGCCCTCCTGGAACGCAAGGGCGAGCGCACCCTCCTCGTCGTCACCCGAGGCTTCCGCGACGCCCTGCGCATCGCCTACCAGAACCGCCCCCGCATCTTCGCCCGCCGCATCGACCTCCCCGAGCTGCTGTACGAGCGGGTCGTCGAGGTCGACGAGCGCCTCGCCGCCGACGGCACCGTGCTGCGCGCCCCCGACCTGGAGGCCCTCGCGGGCCCCCTCCAGGAGGCGTACGACGACGGAATCCGCGCGGTCGCCGTGGTCTGCCTGCACAGCCACCTCCACCCCGCCCACGAGCAGGCCGTCAGCGAGCTGGCCACCCGTATCGGCTTCCCCCAGATCTCGCTCTCCAGCGAGGTCAGCCCGCTGATGAAGCTCGTCCCACGCGGGGACACGGCCGTCGTCGACGCCTACCTGTCGCCCGTGCTGCGCCGCTACGTCCAGCACGTCGCCGACGAACTCCAGGGCGTACGGCTGATGTTCATGCAGTCCAACGGTGGCCTCGCCGAAGCGGGACAGTTCCGCGGCAAGGACGCCATCCTCTCCGGCCCCGCGGGCGGCATCGTCGGTATGGCCCGCATGTCGCAGCTCGCCGGCTTCGACCGCGTCATCGGCTTCGACATGGGCGGCACCTCCACCGACGTCTCGCACTTCGCAGGCGAGTACGAACGCGTCTTCACCACGCAGATCGCCGGGGTCCGGCTGCGCGCGCCCATGCTGGACATCAACACCGTCGCGGCGGGCGGCGGCTCGATCCTCCACTTCGACGGCTCCCGCTACCGCGTAGGGCCGGACTCGGCGGGCGCGGACCCGGGGCCCGCCTCCTACCGGGGCGGCGGCCCGCTCACCGTCACCGACGCCAACGTCATGCTCGGCCGCATCCAGGCCACCCACTTCCCCCGAGTGTTCGGCCCCGACGGCGACCAGTCCCTCGACGACGAACTCGTCCGCGAGCAGTTCGCCGCCCTCGCGCGCGAGATCCGCGACCGGACCGGTGACGACCGCACGCCCGAGCAGGTCGCCGAGGGCTACCTGCAGATCGCGGTCGCCAACATCGCGGGCGCCGTGAAGCGGATCTCGGTCCAGAAGGGGCACGACGTCACCCGGTACGCGCTCACCACCTTCGGCGGAGCGGGCGGACAGCACGCGTGCATGGTCGCCGACTCGCTCGGCATCCGCACCGTCCTCGTACCGCCCATGGCCGGCGTGCTCTCCGCCCTCGGCATCGGCCTCGCCGACACCACGGCCATGCGGGAACGGTCCGTCGAAACCCTCCTGGAACCGGCCTCGATGCCCGGTGTCCTGAAGACCGCCGACGACCTGGAGGGCGCCGCCCGCGCCGAACTCCTCGCCGAGGACGTCCCCGAGGACCGTATCCGCGTCACCCGCCGCGCCCAGCTCCGCTACGACGGCACCGACACGGCCCTCACCGTCGAGCTCGCGCAGCCCGCCACCATGCGCCAGGCCTTCGAAGAACGTCATCGCGCCACGTACTCCTTCACCCTCGACCGCCCGGTCGTCGTCGAAGCCCTCTCCGTGGAAGCCACCGGCATCACCGAACCCCCCGATCTCTCCGCCCTCGCCACGCACGAGGACCCCACCCGCACCGAAAACCCCCGCACCGAAAACCGTCCCGCCGCTCCCGGGACCGTCCGCCTCCACACGGGCGGCACCTGGCGCGACGTACCACTGCGCCGCCGCGAGCAGCTTCCGCCCGGCGAGACCGTCACCGGACCGGCGATCATCACCGAGGCCGGCGCCACCACGGTGGTGGACGACGGCTGGCAGGCGGCCATCACGGGCGACGGCCACCTGATCATGGAACGCGCGGCGATTACGGAGAGTTCCGATCTCGACACGCAAGTCGACCCGGTTCTGCTTGAGGTCTTCAACAACCTCTTCATGTCGATCGCCGAACAGATGGGCGCCCGCCTGGAGTCCACCGCCCTGTCGGTCAACATCAAGGAACGCCTGGACTTCTCCTGCGCCCTCTTCGACCCCGAGGGCAACCTGGTCGCCAACGCGCCCCACATCCCCGTGCACCTCGGTTCCATGGGCACGAGCGTCAAGGAGGTCATCCGGCGGCGCGGCGACAGGATGCGCAAGGGCGACACCTACGCCGTCAACGACCCGTACCACGGCGGCACCCATCTGCCCGACGTCACGGTGATCACCCCGGTCTTCGACACGGAGGGTGAGCGGATCCTGTTCCACGTCGCCTCGCGCGGCCACCATGCCGAGATCGGCGGCATCCAGCCGGGCTCCATGCCCGCGAACAGCCGCACCATCGAGGAGGAGGGCGTTCTCTTCGACAACTGGCTGCTCGCCGAGGCCGGCCGCCTCCGTGAGGAGGAGACCCTCCGCCTGCTCACCGAGGCGCCGTACCCCTCGCGCAGCCCCAGGACCAACCTCGCCGACCTGCGGGCCCAGATCGCCGCCAACCAGAAGGGCGTCGACGAGGTCGCCCGGATGATCGAGGACTTCGGTCTCGACGTCGTTCAGGCGTACATGAAGCACGTCCAGGACAACGCCGAGGAAGCGGTCCGCCGCGTCATCGACGCCCTCGACGACGGCGAGTACGCCTACGAGGCCGACTCCGGAGCCGTCATCCGCGTACGCGTGCGCGTGCACCGCGACAGCCGCTCCGCGACGATCGACTTCACCGGCACCTCCCCGCAGCTCACGAGCAACTTCAACGCCCCCTTCTCGGTGGTCGACGCTGCCGTCCTGTACGTCTTCCGCACCCTCGTCGCCGACGACATCCCCCTCAACGAGGGCTGTCTGCGCCCCCTGAACATCGTTGTCCCGCCCGGCTCGATGCTCGCCCCCGAACCCCCGGCCGCGGTCGTCGCGGGCAACGTGGAGACCTCGCAGGCCATCACCGGCGCCCTGTACGCGGCCCTGGGCGTCCAGGCCGAGGGCTCCGGCACGATGAACAACGTCACCTTCGGCAACGAGCGCCACCAGTACTACGAGACCGTCGCCTCCGGATCCGGCGCGGGTGACGGCTTCCACGGGGCGCCCGTCGTGCAGACCCACATGACCAACTCCCGTCTCACCGATCCCGAGGTCCTGGAGTGGCGGCTGCCCGTCCGGCTCGACGAGTTCGCGGTACGGCGGGGCAGCGGTGGCGCGGGACGCTGGCGCGGCGGGGACGGCGCCGTACGCCGCATCCGGTTCCAGGAGCCCATGACGGTCTCCACGCTCTCGCAGCACCGCAGGGTCCCGCCCTACGGCATGGCGGGCGGCGCGCCCGGAGCCCTCGGCGCCAACCGGGTCGAGCGCGCCGACGGCAGCGTCGTCCGACTCGGCGGAAGTGATTCGGTGGAAGTCGGCGCCGACGACGTACTAGTCATCGAAACCCCCGGCGGCGGGGGCTACGGGCCACCGCCGCGCGACCACGAACAAGCAGGAAGTGAGACCGATGATCTTCGGGCGTTCTGAGCGTGGCAAGCCCCCGGTCGAGCCCGTCACGCTCAAGATCCTGGTGGCCGGCGGTTTCGGCGTGGGCAAGACGACCTGCGTGGGCGCGGTCAGCGAGATCAAGCCCCTGCGCACGGAGGAGGTGCTCACCGAGGCGGGTCGCCCGGTCGACGACACCAGAGGTGTGGAGAACAAGCACACCACCACCGTCGCGATGGATTTCGGCCGCATCACGCTCCGCGAGGACCTCGTCCTGTACCTCTTCGGCACGCCCGGCCAGGACCGTTTCTGGTTCCTGTGGGACGAGCTCTCCACCGGCGCCCTGGGCGCGATCGTGCTCGCCGACACCCGCCGCCTCGAGGACTGCTTCGCCGCCGTCGACTACTTCGAACGGCGCTCCATCCCCTTCGTGATCGGCGTCAACTGCTTCGACGACGCCGTCCGTTACCCCGCCGAGGACATCCGCCAGGCCCTCGACCTCGACACCGGCACGCCGGTCGTCCTGTGCGACGCGCGCGAGCGGGAATCCGTCAAGGACGTCCTCGTCGCGGTCGTGCGGCACGCGATGGCGTACGCGGCCGAGCAGCGCCAGAGCATCACCACCTGACGTACGGCGCGGCCCGTACCCCCGCCGACCGGGGTACGGGCCGCAGTCCGGGGGCACGCGCGCGTGTGTTTCACGTCGGCTCACCCGAGCACCACGCGCGCGTGGACCTCGATATCAGCTCGCTCCGTCCTCCTCCCAGCCGAAGCTCTTCTCCACCGCCTTGCGCCAGTTGTGGTACTCGCGGTCGCGGATGGACGCCTCCATGGACGGTGTCCACTCGACGTCCTTCTGCCAGTGCGACTTCAGCTCGTCCAGGTCGTTCCACACGCCTGTGGCGAGCCCGGCCGCGTACGCGGCGCCCAGGCAGGTCGTCTCCGAGACCTTCGGGCGGATCACCGGCACGTCGAGAACGTCCGCCTGGTGCTGCATCAGCAGATTGTTCTTCGTCATTCCGCCGTCCACCTTCAGGGTGGTGATCCGCACCCCGGAGTCCTGGAACATGGCGTCCACGACCTCACGCGTCTGCCAGCTCGTCGCCTCCAGCACCGCGCGCGCGAGATGCCCCTTCGTGACGTACCGCGTCAATCCCGTGACGACCCCGCGCGCGTCGGACCGCCAGTAGGGCGCGAACAGGCCCGAGAACGCCGGCACGATGTACGCACCGCCGTTGTCCTCCACGCCCGCTGCCAGGGACTCGATCTCGTCAGCGGTACGGATGATGCCGAGCTGGTCGCGGAACCACTGCACCAGGGCACCCGTGATCGCGATCGACCCCTCCAGGCAGTACACCGGAGCATCGCTGCCGATCTTGTACCCCATGGTGGTGAGCAGCCCGCTCTTCGACGGCACGGGCCGGTTCCCGGTGTTGAGCAGCAGGAAGCTGCCGGTCCCGTACGTGTTCTTCGCCGTGCCCACGTCGTAGCAGGCCTGCCCGAAGACCGCCGCCTGCTGGTCGCCGAGCGCCGAGGCGACCGGCACTCCCGAGAGCTGGCCCACGGCGGTGCCGTACACCTCCGCGGAGGACCTGATCTCCGGGAGGACCGCCTCCGGGACGTTCATCGCCGAGAGGATCGAGGAGTCCCACTGGAGGGTCTCCAGGTTCATCAGCATGGTGCGTCCGGCATTGGTCACGTCGGTGACGTGCCGACCGCCGTCGGTACCGCCGGTCAGGTTCCAGATCAGCCAGGAGTCGATCGTGCCGAAGGCGATCTCGCCGCGCTCGGCACGGGCCCTGAGGCCGGGCACGTTGTCCAGCAGCCAGGCCGCCTTGGGCCCGGAGAAGTAGCTGGCCAGGGGCAGGCCGGTCTGTTCGCGGAAACGGTCCTGCCCGTCCGCGCCGCCGAGTTCGCCGCAGAGCGCGGCCGTGCGCGTGTCCTGCCAGACGATCGCGTTGTGCACGGGTTTGCCCGTGGCGCGGTCCCACAGGACTGTCGTCTCGCGCTGGTTGGTGATACCGAGCGCGCTGAGCTGGTCGGCGCGCAGGCCCGCTTTGGCGATCGCCCCTGCGACCACCGCCTGCACCTTGGACCAGATTTCGGTGGCGTCGTGTTCCACCCAGCCCGGCTTGGGAAAGATCTGGCGGTGCTCGCGCTGGTCGATGGCGACGATCGCGCCGCCCTGGTCGAAGATGATGCAGCGGCTCGAAGTGGTGCCCTGGTCGATTGCGGCGACGTACTTCTGGGTGTTGTCCGGCATGACGTCCCCTTACGTCAGTTGCGTCAGAAGGCTGCCTTGTAGATGAGACCCGCGAGTGCCCCTCCGACCAGCGGGCCGACGACCGGGATCCAGGCGTAACCCCAGTCGGAGGTTCCCTTGTTCGGGATGGGCAGGAACGTGTGCACGATGCGCGGGCCGAGGTCACGTGCCGGATTGATCGCGTAGCCGGTGGGCCCACCCAGGGAGAGGCCGATGCCGACGACCAGCAGGGACACGATCAGCACGAGGGTCCCGGACTCGCCGAGGCCCTTGGTGAGGCCGAAGGCGAGGATCGGCAGGACGAGAGCGATCGTCGCGATGATCTCGGTCATGAGGTTGGCGACCGTGTTCCGGATCTCCGGGATGGTCGAGAAGATCCCGAGGGTCGGCAGCGGCTCGTCCGCCGAGCCCACCTTGGGAACGTTGGCCTGGAACTGTGCGAAGTAGGTGAGGTACGCGAGGACGGCGCCCAGCATCGCGCCGACCATCTGGCCCAGCAGGTACACCCAGACCTTGTCCCACTTCCCCGTGTCGACGGCGATGCCGATCGTGACGGCCGGGTTGAGCTGACCACCCGACAGGGGAGCGGCGGTGTAGGCGCCGGCCAGCACGCCGAAGCCCCAGCCGAACGCGATGACGATCCAGCCCGAAGCCCTGGCCTTCGAGTGTCTGAGGGTGACGGCGGCGCACACGCCGGCGCCGAAGAGGATGAGGATCGCGGTACCGATGACCTCACCGACGAATATGTCTCCGTTGCTCATGGCGGCTCCTAGGCCCTGGGCCGGGGGTGATCACCCCCGGTCCTCCGTGCAGGGTGCGTTTCCCATGGCGACTTCAGCCGAAGGCAGGGAGGATCCCGCGCCCCACCCGGCCTCCGTGACGAGCGTGCCGTCGTAGCCGACTCGCCCGTGGGGATGGCCGTGACGCAGGCGGGGTTGCCCGAGCGGCGCAGTGCACAAAGTCACTGGAAATAGGCGATGCCGACTGACACCCGGAAGTGTTCACCGGCACCCAGGGAGCGTCAAGGTCGCGGACGACAACGGTTGGTGGAGGCTACGGGGGACAGGGACGCGTAGGGCCGGTGGGCAGTCCTGCCACAAGTCATCCACGACACACGACTTCTGGCTGTCCGTCAGGGGAGAACCGACCGCTGCACGGACCGGGCTCCGGCACGGGAACCGTACCGTCGGCCGAGCGCGGAACGGACCGTACCCGGCCCTGACGTACCCGCACCACACCGCCGGGTACCGCAGCGATACCACGGTGCGTCGCGCAGGCTCGCAGGAGCACCGAACCGCGATCACCGACCCACGATCACCGGACCGCGATCACCGACGAACCATGCCCGAACAGCCCCTGGTTCGCGGTGATCCCCACCCGCGCTCCCTCGACCTGCCGGTCACCCGCGACACCCCGCAACTGCCAGGTCAGCTCGCACACCTGGGCGATGGCCTGTGCCGGAACCGCCTCCCCGAAGGAGGCCAGTCCGCCGCTGACGTTCACCGGTATTCGCCCGCCGAGGGCCGTGGCGCCCTCGCGGAGCAACTTCGCCCCCTCGCCCTCGACGCACAGCCCGAGGTCCTCGTACCACTGCAACTCCAGCGCCGTGGACAGGTCGTACACCTCGGCGAGCGACAGGTCCTCCGGTCCGAGACCGGCCTCCTCGAACGCCGCCCGCGCGATGGATGCCCGGAAGGTGTCGGACGGCGGCTCCACCGCCACCGCCGAGTCCGTCGCGATGTCCGGGAGGTCCAGCACGGTGTTCGGATAGCGCGGCGTCACCGTGGACACCGCCCGGATCCGCACGGCGTCGGCCGCACCGTGCCTCCGCGCGAACTCGAGGCTGGACAACACCAGAGCGGCACCACCGTCCGAGGTCGCGCAGATGTCGAGCAGCCGCAGCGGATCGGCGACCGTCGCGGATGCGGCGACCTCCTCCGCGGTGACCCGCTTGCGGTAGCGCGCGTACGGATTCAGCGCCCCCGAGGCGGCGTTCTTCACCTTGACCTGGGCGAAGTCCTCCACCGTGTCCCCGTGCAGGGCCATCCTCCGGCGCGCATACAGCCCGAAGTACGCCGGATTGGTCGCCCCGAGGATCCGGAACCGCAGCCAGTCGGGGTCGTCGGGCCGGTCCCCGCCCGCCGGCCGGAAGAACCCTTTGGGCGCCGCGTCGGCCCCCACCACGAGGACGACGTCCGCGAGCCCCGCCAGGATCTGCGCCCGTGCCGTGGCGACGGCCTGCGCCCCGGAGGCGCAGGCCGCGTACACGCTTGCGACGCGGGCCCCCTGCCAGCCCAGGGCCTTCGCGAACGTCGCCCCCGCCACATAGCCCGGATAGCCGCCACGCACGGTGTCCGCGCCGACGATCGAGCCGACGTCCCGCCAGGCGACCCCAGCGTCGGCGAGCGCCTCGCGCGCGGCCACCGTCCCGTACTCGACGAAACTTCTTCCCCACTTGCCCCACGGATGCATGCCCGCACCGAGGACTGCCACGTCGTCCGTCATGCCGTCACCCCCGTGTCCCCGTCGGCCGCCAGTGCCAGGTCGTCCAGGTCGTCTCCGCGTCCTCGTCGAGCACCCCGGGGACGACCTCCACCTCCATGCCCACCGTCAGATCGGCGACGGTGACTCCGGTAACCGCCTGCCCGAGCACCACGAGGCGCTCGGCGGTCAGTTCCACAGCGATCAACGTACGGGGCTCCCACGGAAGTTCCGGATCGGACACGTAGGGTGACGGAGGTCGGTACCGTCCGTCCGTGTAGGACCAGACGCGCCCGCGCCGGGACAGCGGCACCTCCTCCAGGGCGCCGCCGGAGCAGCCCGGATTGCGGCAGAAGGTGTCCTCGCGCGGGAAGAAGACCGAGGCACATGCCGAGCAGCGCGTACCGAGGAGATGGAAGTCATCGCCCTCCCCGGTGAACCAGCCCGTGACGACAGGTGTGCGTGTACGAGACAAGATTCCCCCACGGCGGCCAAATCTGACGGAACGTCAGAAGTGTGCCATGGGCAACCGTAATTTGGCAGTGCGTCACGGCGAACCAACCGTGCCTCACTGGCGTCGGAGTATCGGGAGGGACAGCCGGGGCCCACGGGGGTGGTTCCGGCCGTCCCTCCCGTCGGCGCTGCGCTTGCAGGAACCACCGATCCGGTGACGGCAAGGGCGCCAGGACACCTGGGTCACACCCGCACCCACGGGTCGTCGGCGCACGAGCAACCCCCACGAGACGCCCTCCACCTGATCGGATACAGTCCGCCGCGTGTCCGCAACTCAACAACCAATCGCCAACACCGCACCGGACTCACACTGTTCGAGCTGCGGAGCGCCCTACGGCGAGGGCGTCTCGGGCTGGCCCCGCACCTGCGCGGTCTGCCACACGGTCGCTTACCGCAACCCGCTGCCCGTCGCGGTGGCGTTGCAGCCCGTGTACGACACCAAGGGCACTGCCCTGGTCGTCATCACCCGAACCATCGCCCCCGCGCGCGGGGGCACCGCCCTGCCCGGCGGGTTCATGGACCACCGGGAGGACTGGCGCGCTGCCGTCGTCCGCGAGCTCAAGGAGGAGACGGGTATCGACGCGGCCGAGCGCGACGTCCGCCTCGCCGACGCGATGAGCTCACCCGACGGCCACCTGCTCCTCTTCGGGCTGCTCCCGGAACGTCCGGCCACCGGCCTGCCGGCGTCCGCCGCCACGGACGAGACCGAGGGCTGGCAACTGCTGCGCAGGCCCACCGAACTCGCCTTCCCGCTGCACACCCTGGCGGTCCAGGCGTTCTTCGAGGGCCGGTACATCTGAGTCACGGCCGGGCGAGTCCGCGCACCCGTACGGGATACGGGAGCTCGCCCGGCCCGTCGCCCTCGTGCCGCTCGACGACCACCCGCCGCTTCTTCCAGCGCGTCACATAGCGCTCGACCTTCGGCTCGTCCCAGCCGTCGCCCCCGTCGGCCACCACGAACCCGCCCCCGGTCCGGCCGCGCCTGGGCGCCCACACCTCCAGCTCCAGCCCGCCGTCGGCTCCCCGGACAGGCAGAACGGCACCCGCGCGCGCGAGCACCGGGATCCGTGACAAGGGCGCTTCGACCAGCGCCTGCCCCGGCCCCTCGTACGCCTCCCCGGTCGCCGTGTCGTACCACCGCCCCCGGGGCAACTGCACCGCACGCCGGTCCGCACCCGGGTCCAGCACCGGCGCCACCAGCAGGGCATCGCCGAGCAGAAAGGCATCCTCGCAGTCGCGCAATGCGCGGTCCTCAGGCATGCCCCACCACACCGGCCGCACGTACGGCGCTCCCGTACGCCGTGCCAGATGCGACAGGGTCACGAAGTACGGCAGAAGACGCCGCCGCTCGACGAGCGCCACGCGCGCGTGGGCCAGCACCTCCTCCCCGAACTCCCAGGGCTCCCTGCGCCCCGCCCGCAGACTCGCGTGCGTACGGAACAGCGGCAGATACGCGCCCAGCTGAAACCACCGCAGATACAGCTCCGGAGACGGGCTCCCGTCGAAACCACCCACATCGGGGCCCGAATACGGCACACCGCACAGCCCCAGCCCCAGCACCAGCGACAGCGATGCCCGCAGCCCCGGCCAGCCCGTGGCCACATCCCCGGACCACGTGCCCCCGTAACGCTGCATTCCTGCCCACCCGGAGCGCGAGAAGAGAAACGGCCGTTCCTTGGGGACGAGTCCGCACAACCCCTCGTACGCGGCCTGGGCCATGCACAGCGCGTACACGTTGTGGGCCTCACGATGGTCACCGCCCCGGCCCTCCAGATCGTGCCGGGCCGAACGGGGCAGCGTGTTCTCCCCGAAGGCCGCGAACGACGTGGGCTCGTTCATGTCGTGCCAGAACCCGGCGAAGCCCTGCGTCAGCCGCTCCTCGTAGAGTCCGCCCCACCACTCGCGTACACGCGCGCGCGTGAAGTCCGGGTACACCGACTCACCGGACCACACGACGCCCTCCACGAGCCGCCCCGCGGCATCCCGCACGAAGGCGTCCTCGGCCAGCCCGGCGTCGTACACCGCGACGCCCGGCTCGGACCGCACCGCGGGGTCGACGATCGACACCAGCCGGATCCCGTCCCTTCCCAGGTCCTCGGCGAGCAACGGCAGCTTCGGGAAGCGGTCCTTGTCGACCGTGAACACCTGGTGCGCGTCGTAGTGGTCGATGTCCAGATGCACCGCGTCCAGGGGCAGACCGTGCTCCTGGTAGCCCGAAACGATCCGCCGAACCTCCTGCTCGCTGCCAAAGCCCCAGCGCGCGTGATGATGCCCCAGCGCCCACGGGGGCGGCAGCGCGGGCGCACCCGTGAGCGCCGCCCAGGCGTGCAACACGCGCGCGGGGGTGCCCACCATCACCCAGCAGCGCAACGGGCCGCCGTCCACACGCAGCTCACTCGTCCCGGCCCGGTCATGCCCGGAGCCGGCGCCCTCCTCGCCCCCGCACAGCGTCACCGTGCCGTCCCACGAGGTGTCGTGGAACACCAGATGCGTGCCCGCGTCGGCCACGACCATCTGCACCGGCATGGTGATGTACAGCGGATCGTCCTCAGGAGCGAACGTATGCCCGGGGTCGGTGTTCCAGAGGCGATACGTTCCGTCACGCAGCCGAGGCCCCGACGCGCGCCCACCCAGACCGAAGAACCGTGCGTCGGCGGACACCTCGGAACGCTGCATCCAGCGCGCCGCGCCCCCACCGACCGGCTCCCACCACCGGGGTGGCAGATCCCGGCGCAGGAGCACCCCACCCGGTGTCTGCACCTCGACGGCACCGTGCCGCGACACCACGACCGTCACCCGCTCCGCCACCACCCGCCACGCGCCGTCCTTGTCCGGCTCCAGGACCGCCCGCGGATCCGGCTCGGGGCAAGGGCCCGCGAGCGCGTACGACGGCTCCGGCCCGGCACCGTCCCAGCCCCAGAAGACAGCGCCGCTCGTGGCGACGGTGATCCGCAACTCGGACCGTGTGAACCGGACGACCCCACCACCGGGCCCCGGCTCGACCCCCTGGACGGGCCCGGGCACCCGCGCTCGCTCGGCGCCCCGCTCGGGCAGCCCGGCGGCATCGGCCCGCCTCCTCCGCCATGCCGCACGCACCGCGCGAACCCTCTGCGCCGCCCCCACCAAACCGACCGCCTTTATCGAACGCACCAGGTCACGACCCTCCATACTGCTCACCCTGCCACCGACTCGCCCAAGGAGGTGAGCTGTTCAACTGTCGTTCACCCGTGGTGAAGGCACACCTTCACGACGCCGACCATGTGTGCCGCGCCCTGGTGAAGAAGTCGATCACATGGCATCGTCCGTATCAGCCGCGCGACGCGCACACCCAGCCCGTGCGCGACAGCCGCACACGACGCGCACAGTCCGGGAGCCGACCCATGACCTCAGCGAACGAAGCACCGCTCTGGCAGCCCGATCAGGCACGCATCGCCCGGGCACAGATCACCGAGTTCCAGGCATGGGCGGCCGAACACCATGGAGCGCCGTCCGAGGGCGGTTACGCGGCCCTGCACCTCTGGTCCGTCGAGGAACTCGAGACCTTCTGGAAGGCCGTCACCGAGTGGTTCGACATACGGTTCTCCACCCCTTACGCGCGCGTACTCGCGGACCGCTCCATGCCGGGAGCCCAGTGGTTCCCCGGGGCGACCCTCAACTACGCCGAACACGCCCTCCGCGCGGCCGCCACCCGCGCAGACGAACCGGCCCTCCTGCACGTCGACGAGACCCACGAGCCGCGCCCGGTGACCTGGTCCGAGCTGCGCCGCCAGGTAGCCTCCCTCGCCGCCGAGCTGCGCGCCCTCGGTGTACGTCCCGGAGACCGCGTCAGCGGCTACCTCCCGAACGTCCCCCAGGCCGTCGTCGCCCTCCTCGCCACGGCCGCCGTGGGCGGCGTGTGGACCTCCTGCGCCCCCGACTTCGGCGCCCGTAGCGTCCTCGACCGGTTCCAGCAGGTCGAACCGGTCATCCTGTTCACGGTCGACGGCTACCGCTACGGCGGCAAGGAGCACGACCGCCGCGACATCGTCGCCGAACTCCGCCGCGAACTGCCCACCCTGCGCGCAGTCGTCCACATCCCGCTCCTGGGGACCGGAGCCCCTGAGGGCGCCCTGGAATGGTCCTCGCTGACCTCCGCGGACGTGGAGCCGGTCTTCGAACAGGTCCCGTTCGACCACCCCCTGTGGGTGCTCTACTCCTCCGGCACGACCGGCCTCCCCAAGGCCATCGTCCAGTCCCAGGGCGGCATCCTGGTCGAACACCTCAAGCAGCTCGGTCTCCACTGCGACCTGGGCCCCGAGGACCGCTTCTTTTGGTACACGTCCACCGGCTGGATGATGTGGAACTTCCTCGTCTCCGGCCTGCTCACCGGCACCACGATCGTCCTGTACGACGGCAGCCCCGGATACCCCGACACGGGCGCCCAATGGCACGTGGCCGAACGCACCGGGGCAACCCTCTTCGGCACCTCCGCCGCGTACGTCATGGCCTGTCGCAAGGCCGGTATCCACCCGGCCCGCGACTACGACCTCTCCCGCGTTCAGTGTGTCGGCACCACGGGCTCCCCGCTGCCGCCGGACGGCTTCCGCTGGCTGCACGACGAGTTCGCGGCAGCCGGGGCCGACCTGTGGATCGCCTCCGTCAGCGGCGGCACCGACGTGTGCTCCTGCTTCGCGGGAGCCGTCCCCACCCTCCCGGTGCACATCGGCGAACTCCAGGCCCCCGGCCTCGGCACCGACCTCCAGTCCTGGGACCCCGGCGGCAAACCCCTCACCGACGAAGTCGGCGAACTCGTCGTCACCAATCCGATGCCGTCCATGCCGATCCACTTCTGGAACGACCCCGACGGCACCCGCTACCACGACAGCTACTTCGACACCTACCCCGGAGTCTGGCGTCACGGCGACTGGATCACCGTCACCTCACGCGGCTCCGTCGTCATTCACGGCCGCTCCGACTCCACGCTCAACCGTCAGGGCGTACGCATGGGCTCGGCCGATATCTACGAAGCCGTCGAGCGCCTCCCCGAGATCAAAGAGTCCCTCGTCATCGGCATCGAACAGCCCGACGGCGGTTACTGGATGCCCCTCTTCGTCCACCTCGCCCCAGGAGCCGCCCTCGACGAGGCCCTCCTGAACCGCATCAAGCAGACCATCCGCGAACAGCTCTCCCCCCGTCATGTCCCCGACGAGATCATCCAGGTACCCGGAGTCCCGCACACCCTGACCGGCAAACGCATCGAGGTCCCGGTCAAACGACTCCTCCAGGGCAGCCCCCTGGAAAAGGCGGTCAACCCCGGCTCCATCGACAACCTCGACCTCCTGCGCTTCTACGAGGACCTGGCCCGCGAACGCGCCTGACCGACACACCCCTCCGCCCCCCGAACCCCTCGCCCGACGGGCGTTGTCAGTGCCGCCGATTACTGTGAGTGAGCATTGATCGACTGCACAAAGGGGGAACCATGGCACGCACCCAGCACCGAACCATGCGACGCGTCCTGCGCCGCGAGATCGCCGGAACGATCGGCCTGCTGACGGACGAGCACGACTTCAAGGCGATGCGGCGCTACCGCACCTTCACCTTCGACGACCACACGACCTACCTTCAGCAGGTGGAAGCCCTGCTCCGGACACTCGCCTCCCAGGGCAGCCACACCAGGGTCGCCCTCTTCGACCCCGAGGAGTACGCGGAGTTCTGCGCCGAGACCGGCCTGGAACCCGACACCCCGACGAGCCGCACCCGCTTCACGGCCGAACTGGCCGCCACGGGTCCCAGCGTCCCGTACCAGGGCCAACGCCTCGACGAACTCGTCCCCGAACTGGTCGACGAGGCCGTCCGCCAGGCCACATGGCAGTACGCGACCACGCTCCTGGCCGAAATCGGCGGCTGCGCATCCTGCGGCGAGGACATCGGCCGCGCCGCCTTCGCCCGCGCCTCGTACCTGCTCACCCGCATCCTCGACACCGCCGGCCCCGGCGAGCGACACCTCGTGTGCAGCGTCTCGGCCGCGCCCGATCCACTCGTGGCCGTCCTGTGGGCCGACGACAACCCCGACGGCACGGTCCGCCTCGACGAGACCGAGACCCTCGAATTCACCACGGTCCTGGCCGTCGGTATGGCCACCCGGAGCGCCGGCGGGCTCGTCATGCGGACCAGCGCTCCCGGCACCACCGACCGCGTCTACGGCTGGCGCCTGCGCGGAGAAGGACTCGAGCCCCTCACCGCGGGTGAGGTCTTCGACGCGTACTGCACCGACATCGAATCCGGAGACCTCGTCTCACCGGAATCGGGCGTCGACTACTGCGTCCCGCCCGACCTCGGAGACGAAGGAACGATGAAGGGAGGACACAGCCACTGAGCGCGGCAGGGGCGCCCCACACAGGTGGAGCGCCCCTGGACCACGCCGATCGCGTACGCCGCTACTCGCCGGACAACACCGCCTGAGCCGCGTTCCGCGCCTCCTCGGCGGTGTCCGCCGCACGCGCGGCGGCCGCTGCGCGCTCGCACTGGGCCAGCGTGTACTTCGCCAACGTCGCCCGCACATAAGGAATCGATGCCGCACCCATGGACAGGGAGGTGACCCCCAGACCGGTCAGCACACACGCCAGCAGCGGGTCGGAGGCGGCCTCACCACAGACCCCGCAGCTCTTGCCCTCGGCCTTCGCCGCCTCGGCGGAGAGAGCCACCAGGTCGAGCAGCGCGGGCTGCCACGGGTCCTGCAGCCGCGACACCGCGCCCACCTGCCGGTCGGCAGCGAACGTGTACTGCGCGAGGTCGTTGGTTCCCAGCGACAGGAACTCGACCTCCTGCAGGATCGACCGTGCCCGCAGAGCGGCCGACGGGATCTCCACCATGGCGCCGAACTTCGCCTGCAGCCCGGCAGCGCGACACGCGTCCGCGAACGCCTTCGCGTCGGTGCGGTCCGCCACCATCGGAGCCATGACCTCGAGGTAGACCGGCAGTCCCTCCGCGGCCTTCGCGAGAGCGGTCAGCTGCGTCCGCAGCACCTCAGGGTGGTCGAGGAGCGTCCGCAGCCCCCGCACGCCCAGCGCCGGGTTCGGCTCATCCCCCGGCGTGAGAAAGTCCAGCGGCTTGTCCGCGCCCGCGTCGAGCACACGTACGACGACACGGCCTTCGGGGAACGCCTCCAGTACCTGCCGGTACGCATCGACCTGCTTCTCCTCGGACGGCGCCTTCTTGCTGTCGTCCAGGAAGAGGAACTCGGTACGGAACAGCCCGACACCCTCGGCCCCGGCCTCAACAGCGGCCGGAACATCCGCGGGCCCACCCACGTTGGCCAGCAGCGGCACCTTGTGCCCGTCGGAGGTGGCACCCGGCCCGGTCGAAGCGGCCAGTGCTGCCTTGCGCTCCGCCGCCGCGGCCTCCAGCTCGGACTTCTTCTCCGCGCTGGGCTCCACGAATATCTCACCGGTGCTGCCGTCCACGGCGATCACCGTGCCCTCGGCCAGCTCACCCGCCCCGGGCAGCGCGACCACAGCCGGCACCCCGAGCGCCCGCGCGAGAATCGCACTGTGGCTGGTCGGTCCGCCTTCTTCGGTGACGAACCCGAGCACCAGCGTCGGATCCAGCAGCGCGGTGTCGGCCGGCGCGAGGTCGCGCGCGATCAGGACGTACGGCTCGTCGCTGTCCGGGACACCCGGCATGGGCACCCCGAGCAGCCGGGCGACGATACGGTTCCGCACGTCGTCCAGGTCGGCAACGCGGCCGGCGAGGTATTCACCGGCGCCCGCGAGCAGGGCACGGTAGGCGGCGAACGCGTCGTACACCGCGCGCTCGGCCGTGCTGCCGACCGTGATACGACGCTCCACATCCGCCATCAACTCGGGGTCCTGGGCCATCAGGGCCTGGGCCTCCAGCACCGCCTGGGCTTCGCCCCCCGCCAGATTGCCGCGCGCCGTCAGATCGGCCGCCACAGCCTCCACGGCCTTGCGGGCCCGCCCCTGCTCCCGCTCCGCATCCTCAGCGGGTATCTGCTTCGCAGGCGGTTCCAGCACCGCCGTTCCCATGTGCCGAACTTCGCCGATCGCCACACCGTGGCTCACACCGACGCCTTGCAGCGTTGTCTCCATCTCACCTGTCTCCGATAGTGCGGCGGATCCCACCGCCGCGGTGGTTGTCCGACTCGCCGTCCCGTGACGGCGCTGCTGTCACTGCCAGCCGAAGAGCTCGTCGCCGGCCTTGACATCGCCGTCCTCGCGGAGGCCGGTGAGAGAGTTGGCCGTGGCTTCGAGCGCCACGATCGGGCAGATCGGAGACTTGCCCGCGGCCTCGACGGCGGCGGGGTTCCAACGCACCACTGCCTGGCCACGCGTCACGGTGTCGCCCTTGCTGACGAGCAGCTCGAAGCCCTCGCCGTTGAGCTGCACGGTGTCAATACCGAGGTGCGTGAGCACTCCGTGGCCATCACCGTCGACCACGACGAAGGCATGTGAGTGGAGAGAGACGATGACCCCGTCCACGGGAGCGACGGCCTCGGAGGCCTCCCGCACGGGGTCGATTGCTGTGCCGGGTCCTACCATCGCTCCCGAGAAGACGGGGTCGGGTACCGCGGCGAGTCCGATGGCCCGCCCTGCGAGGGGGGACGTCACGGTGGTCATGGGAAGCCTCCCAGAGGCGTTTCATGGGCCGTCACTGCCTGTCCTGGACGGCGCACTGGGGAGCAGGGTATGTCATATGAACTGCCGGTTCCCCGTGTGACGTACCGGTTGCGGCCCCTGGACCCCGGGGTAGCGATTTGCGTCTGCCTCAGAGCCGGATGTAGAGTCGTACACCTGCTTGGGAGCGGAGCGACACGAACGAGTGTCCCCCACCCGGCAGCATCCAACTCGTTCAGATCCTGATCTCAGGACTCTTCTGCGTGTCCGCAGACAGTGGTCAGAGAGACGGAAAAACACTGATAGAGTCGGAAACACCGAAGGGAAGCGCCCGGAGGAAAGCCGCGAGAGAGTCTCTCGGGTGAGTACGAAGGAAGCGTCCGTTCCTTGAGAACTCAACAGCGTGCCAAAAATCAACGCCAGATATGTTGATACCCCGTCTCCAGCATCAGCTGGGACGAGGTTCCTTTGAAGAAAACACAGCGAGGACGCTGTGAACCACTGGGTTATTCCTCTGGTGGTTCCGCTCTCGTGATGTGTCACCGGATGACCGGTAAACATTCACGGAGAGTTTGATCCTGGCTCAGGACGAACGCTGGCGGCGTGCTTAACACATGCAAGTCGAACGATGAAGCCCTTCGGGGTGGATTAGTGGCGAACGGGTGAGTAACACGTG